>PKUG01000026.1 GCA_002869665.1 Desulfuromonas sp.
CAGGGTGACGGCCAGTTCGATCATCTCGGCAGGGGTGTAGGCCGGGAGCCTGACCGGGTCGAGTCGTGACCAGAGCGGATCGTCAGGGCCGCGGTTCAGCGGGGCGGGATCGTTCGCCGTGAGCAGCATCAGGCTCTTGCTGCGCATGTCCATCTGGGTCCAGAGTTCGCGAATAAAGTTGTCCGCGAGCGGGGTTTTGGGGTCGAGCAGGCCGATGAGGTAGTCGCGGAAGCTGGTTTTGTCGGCTTCATCCAGAAGGACAAGACCGACCCCGGTCTCCGGTTTGCTCACCGCATCGTAAAGGCTGCCCGGTTTGCCGTTGCTGTAGTGAAAAGAGGTTCCGAGCAGGCGCATGGCCCCGCTGTTGTCAACCCGGAAGCTGTCATCCTGGGTCAGCGGTTGGAAGATCGCCTGGGCGGAGATCCCCGCCTCCGCCATCGCCTCGGCAGCCTGCGTTGCCAGTTCGGATTTGCCGCACCCCGGTTTTCCGAGCAGCAGCGGTGAGCAACTGGTCTGATCACCCAGCAGGCGCCGCGTGACATAGGCGCAGATCCACTGCACCGCTTCCAGCCGATTCGGGACGCGGCGGTTCAGAGCTCTTTTCATTCGCCGGTAAAACTCCTTGGCCTCGGCCTCCATCAGCTGCGGGTGACGGCAGAAGGGGAAAAACAGCGCTGGGTCCGCGGAGGCGATCATGTCGATCAGTTGCCCCCTGGCGTGCTCCTCCTGTTCGGCCTTGACATACTTGTAGAGCTTTTTCAACAGCAGGGTCACAGTCGCCAGCTCGACCGCTGTTTTCAGATCGGCAAGTGCCAGTGATGCGATCCTGAGTATCGGCTCCTCGGCCAGGTGTTCGCTGACCATGTTGGGGCAGAGGGCGTAGAGCCTGGACGACTCCTGCAGCAGAACACGGCTGCACTCATGGGTGCCGAAGGGTTCGACGCTGATCTGCTGGCGCGCCTTTTTTTCCCTGGGGTCGCTGTCGGACCGATCGTGCTCGAGGGGGGATGGCGATCTCTTCATGGTCATATCTGTTCTCCGTTTGCGAAAAGGTGATCTTGTGAGATAGGGAAAAGCTGGCGTTTTTCAGTTCGCCGCAGTTGGGGAGGAGTCTGTAGAAATAACTAACCCACTGAAATTCATCGATTTTTTCTGGAGAAAATTCATTGAGAATAATTCGCGGACGAGATAAATTTGTCGGACAAAAATAGGGTGGAGAGAAGAGTATGAATGAGAAACAGGGGAGTGCTCCGGGAAGAGGGCGGCCGGCGCGCAAAAAGGTTGTCAAAAAAATCGACCTGCGCCTGCCCGAAGAGCTGTACGCCGGGATCGCCGATCAGTTGGAGCGTTATGAACGGCTGCGCACATGCAAGGAGCAGGTGGCTTATCGACAACGTTTGTTGAGAACGGCGCAACAATTCACCGATGTCGGGCTGGCAAAAGAGCTGGATCAGTTACTCGGGCAGAGCGGCGAGATCAACCGTTCGGAATTTATCCGGCTGGTGTTGCGCACCGGTCTGACTACGCTGGAGAGCCTGCATGCGAAATGCCAGAACCGGAACGAGTGATGGAGGGCAGGCCGATGATTGAGGTTGCTGATCTACTCGCCGCCGTGACCGATCCTTCCTGGTCGGCGGCGGGCTCGTTGAGCGAGACGGTGATTCAGGAGCAGGTCGGGCAATTTCTCGCCGGCGGGAGTGCTCCGCTTTTCAGTCCCGAGGCAACGGAGGATGATCAAAAGCGGCCGTATAACATGAATCTGGTTGCGGGCATCGGCCGTGAGTTCGGTTTCGGTTCGCCATTCGGCTCCCGCTATATCGACCTGGCGCAGATCGGGCGGGTCGAAAGACGCCTGGGTCAGCCCGAATGGCTCTGTGAAATCAAGGTGATCGCAGCGAAACAGAGAACAGACAACGGCCGCTTTTATCCGTGGTTTCACCGCTATGAGGATTATCCCGAGAGCTTCAACTGCATGCCCGGCGGAAGCCTGCTGACCAATGCCGACGAAGGGCAGCTTTTCTACGATCTGGCCAAGATGCTCTGCTGCCTCGAAGTGACGAAAGTAAACGCAAGAGCCCGGTTGTTTCAACTGCTGGTTGTCGCTGCGGCTGGACCGAATGGTCAGTTGTTGCGAAAGCAGGATGTAATTAGCGCCGTAAATCGCATTATCGACGCCTTTAATGCCCACATCGGGCGGTTCGCTATTTACGACTATCGAAACAAGGACAGGCTGATCATGGACACAAGCGGCGCGTATGAGCTGACACCGGCGACCGTAGCCTGCGAACAGCGCAACGGGCTCTATTCTCTTGCGGTGGAATGGTCGTTCAAGGCGGCGGCTTCCGGGAGGAGCGGGATCGGGTTATTGCTGCTGGAATAAGAAAAGAATTTTGGGCGTGGGGACTGCGTGCTCAGTTCTCCTGCTGTTTCTCCGGAGTGTGTCCGGCGACGAAAGTCTTGATGAAACGCCTGATTTCGCGGGCGGCGCTGGTATCCAGTTCGTCACAGAGGGAGACAAAACGGTCGCGTTCCTCGGTGTTGATCCGGATGATCAGCTGGCTGTCCTTCTTTTTCTTCCCGATCTTCTTTTTCTCTGCACTCATTGAAACCTCTTGTTTGAGCTGAACGGTTCGGGCAGGCAACCGCTGGTTTGCTGCGGTCGTCAGTCTGCTCAGTAAATCTCCGGAATAAACGTCTGGTCGCTGAGCGGCGGCCTTATGTAACCCCCCTCATGCGGTCGCGGCGGTAGTTCGAACGGTTCCGGGGTCAGATTCTTGTAAGGGATCATGCTCAGCAGGTGGGCGATGACGTTGAGCCGGGCCCGACGCTTGACGTCGGCGTCAACCACGTACCAGGGCGCCTGCCTGATGTCGGTGACGGCGAACATCTGATCCTTCGCCTGCGAATATTCGACCCAGCGTGAGCGCGATTCCAGGTCGATCGGGCTCAGTTTCCAGCGCTTGGTCGGTGTCTTGATCCGCTTGCGGAAGCGCCGGTCCTGCTCCTCCTCGCAGATCGAAAACCAGTACTTGATCAGGATGATGCCGCTGCGTACGAGCATACGTTCGAATTCCGGGCAGGAGCGCAGGAACTCACGATATTCGTCCTCGCTGCAGAAGCCCATGACCCGCTCAACCCCGGCGCGGTTGTACCAGCTGCGGTCGAAGAGGACCATCTCTCCGGCCGCCGGCAGGTGCTGGACATAACGCTGAAAGTACCACTGCCCCTGTTCGCGATCGGTCGGTGCAGGGAGCGCCGCGACCCTGGTGATACGCGGGTTGAGGCACTCGGTGATGCGCTTGATGCAGCCCCCTTTCCCCGCCGCGTCACGCCCCTCAAAGATGACGACGACCTTGAGTTGCTGCTGCTTGATCCATTCCTGCAGCTTGACCAGCTCGATCTGCAGTTCGCCGAGAGCTTTTTCGTAGGCTTTTTTGCCGATCTTCCGTTTTGCCCGGCAGTGTCCGTTCGCTTCCGCTTCCGTTCCCGTGTCGTCGCTCTGTTTCGTCATCGCCTGTGCTCCCCAGTCTCAGCGTGCTTTCTTCGGATAGTCGTAACGCCCGATCACCCCTGATCCGCAGGCTGCGTTCTGCCATGCGCCGATATCGAGCTCCAGGGTCAGGACGGCGCAGGTCGGCAGCCAGTCGGGCGCCTCCGGATTGAACCATTGCCCTAACTCGCTCATGCCGGGGTTGTGGCCGACGAGCATGACATGCTCCTCCTCCGGCAGCCCATGGACGAGTTCGATCAGGGTGTCCAACTCGGCCTCGTAGATCTGCTGTCGATAAAGGATCGCTTCGGCCGGGTAGTCCAGCTCCCGGGCGATCAGCCGGGCCGTCTTGCGCGCCCGTTTGGCCGGGCTGCTGACGATCAGGTCGGGGCACAGGCCGTCCCTGGCCAGGTGTTCCCCCATGCGAGGTGCGGCTGTTTTTCCCCGACTGTTGAGCGGGCGATCGAAGTCGTCGAGCGCGGGATCACCCCAGGCCGACTTGGCGTGACGGATCAGGGTCAGGCGTTTCATGCCGGGACCCCGGTCTGGACATCGAGTTTGCAATCGAAGGCGGTTTCGAGCAGATCCCCTTTGCTTTCGGCCCCATAGAGTTCGACCGAAAGATCGTCCTGTCCCAGCAGTTTAAGCGCCAGCCGGTCGTTTTTCAGGCTGCATTCGATGTCGCTGACCTGGCCATTGCGACGCCGGTCGAGACCGTCGGCGAGCCGCACGATGCCGCCGAGCCGGCGGACCAGCAGCTGATCCTCGGCACTGAGGTGAGAGAAGTTCTCGTGCGATTTCTTCGGCATCGACTTGCGGTGATAGCGCGCCAGGTTGGCGACCAGCTCCCGTTCGCGGGGGGTGAAGCCGAACAGGTTGGCGTGACGGATCAGGTGGTAGGAGTGCTTGTGATGGCGGTCATAGCTGATGAAGTAACCGATATCGTGTAATTGGGCCGCAGCTTCCAGCAGTTGTGCGTGGCGGTCGTTGAGTTCGTAGGCCTCGGCCAGTGCGGCGAAAATTTTCACCGCCAGACGTTTGACCTGGGTCGCATGCTGCTCGTCAATCCGGCAGGAACGGGCGAATTCAAGCAGCGAAGCGCGCCAATCCCGCTGCTGGTGTATGTCCGGTAGCAGGCCGCGTTCCTGCATGCTCTGGAGGATCAGTCCTTCGCGGATCCCCTGGGCGTTGATGCGCAGCAGGTTGGTGCGACAGCGGCGCAGCAGCTCGTCGGTCAGGATCATTCCGGCGATAATGATGTCTGCCCGTTCCGGATTGAGGCCGGCGACCTGGAGCCTCTCCTTGTGGTTTTTGCGCGTCAGCATCGCCAGCAGGTGAATGATCTCCGAATGGAGAACCTCGTAGCGATGGACCGATTCGTACTGTTCTCCACGCATGGCCATGACCATGCTGCCGATGTTGGTCATGGTTCCGCCTGAACCGACCAGGCAGTGAACCGGCAGCCCTTCGCCGATCCCTTCGTGCCTGAGGGACTTGCGGATATGTTTGCGCAGCCGTTCCAGCTCCTTCTCGCTGATCGGATCGCTGTGAAGGAACTTTTCGGTCAGGAAGACCGCGCCCAACTCGAGGGAGATGATCTTCTCTGTGTGGTGGCCGCTGGCGACAATGATTTCGACGCTGCCGCCGCCGATGTCGGCCATGGCGAAGCGTAGCTGATCCATGGCGAAGTTGTGATGCACGCTCAGGCTCGCCAGCTCCGCTTCCCGGGTGCCGGAGATGACGTCGATGTCAAGCCCGGTCCGCTGCTTGACGTTACGCAGGAACTGGTTGCGGTTGAGTGCCTTGCGTACCGCGCTGGTGGCGACGACGGCGGCTATTTCGGCATTCAGGCTTGTGCAGATCTTGCTCATCCGCTGCAGAGCTTCGATGGCCCGTTCTTCCGCGGCGACCGAGATGAAGCCGGTCTCGCTCAGCCCTTCGCCGAGGCGCACCATCGCTTTCTCGTCATCGAGGACACGAAAGCCGCTTTGCGGATCGATTTCGGCGACGATGCAGCGTAACGAGTTGGTCCCGATGTCGATGGCCGCCAGGCGTTTGCGCCCCTGGTGAGGGGCGGGTGATTTATCCGTAAGCTGATTCATGCGGTCCTCTTGCAAAAAGCTGACATGAATTGTAATATTTCTTCAAATGTATATACATTATATATACCAGTCAATACGTTCTCCAAGGGGAATCCATGAGCTGCCTGAAAGGTAAAGACAAGGCCGAGAAGGAAGAAGCCAGGTTCGTGTGTGAAAAATGCGGCGCACTGGCGGAGAAGAAACAGCAAGCGTGCAAGCCTGTTAAACTTGAGGAGAAGAAGAAAAAAAAGAAGAAAGACAAAAAAGACAAGAAAAAATAGTCGCCTCTGTAACCGCAGGGCTTTCCGGTGTTTTCGCGCTCACAAAATGCTCACAATTCTCGCCTACTTTATGTCGATTTTTTTTTGACGGAGAAGATGGAGTCGATTGATGGATGAGAGGGTGAACGCATTGGCCGTGGTAGACACCACGGTGGAAATACCGGACACAGGGGGGAATGAAGGGGAGTGTTCCGTGGGGCAGAAAGATAAAGAGAAGGATGCGCAGCTCAATCTGAATAATCCGACGCTTTTCTTTAACCGTGAGTTGAGCTGGCTGCAGTTCAACGGTCGTGTCTTGAGTCAGGCGCAGAACCGCAAGGCTCCACTGTTGGAGCGGGTCAAGTTTCTCGCCATTTACGGTTCGAACATGGACGAGTTCTACATGAAGCGGATCGGCGGTCTGAAGCAGCAGGTTGCCGCCGGTGTCAGCGACGTGACCGTCGACGGCCGCACCCCGCAGCAGCAGATCAACGACTGTCTCAAGGCGATCCAGATTCAGCAGGAGCGGCGCGAAGAGGTGACCCGTGCGCTGTTCGTCGATCTCGCCAAGGCCGATATCAGGCTTCTCAAATACACCGACCTGACGCAGCAGGAACGCAAGGAACTGCGCGAATTTTTTTACGACAACATCTTCCCGCTGATCACGCCGCAGTCGGTCGATCCGGCGCATCCGTTCCCCTTTATCTCAAATCTTTCGCTCAACCTTTTCGTCACTCTGAGTTATTCCGGCGAAAACGAAACCTCGCTCGCGCGGGTCAAGGTTCCGGTCGGCGCCGGAGCGCAGCGCTTTCAGCAGGTGCCGGGTCGGGGGCAGCGTTTTGTCCTGCTCGAAGACATGATGCAGCACAACCTCGACCTGCTCTTCCCGGGGATGGAGATTCTCAGCTGCGAACTGTTCCGCGTCACCCGCAACGCCAACACCAGCAAGGACGAAGAGCATGCCGACGACCTGCTCGAACTGATCGAGACGACGCTCCATTACCGCCGCGTGGCACCGATCGTCAGGCTTCAGGTGCTGCCCGACATCAAACCGCTGCACCGCGGTCGGCTGGCGTCGGAGTTGGGGCTCGACGAGGACAAGGATGTCACCGTGTCCGAATCGCTGCTCGGCCTGCGTGATTTATGGGAGCTTTACCGGCTTGAACTGCCGGAACACAAGCTGGCGCCCCACCACCCGGTCGATCATCCGCTGCTCACCCAGGGGCGCAACATCTTCCACATTATTCGCGAACAGCGGGAGATCCTGCTTCAGCACCCCTATGAATCCTTTGCTTCATCCGTCGGCCGCTTCCTTCACGAAGCGGCGACCGACCCCAAGGTGCGCGGGATCAAGATGACCCTCTACCGCACCGACCCGGACAGCCAGATCATCAACTACCTGATCCGTGCTGCCCAGAACGGCAAGCAGGTCGCCGTTGTCGTCGAGCTTAAGGCGAGCTTTGACGAGCAGGCCAATATCAAGCTGGCAACCCGGATGGAGGAGGCGGGGATTCATGTCACCTACGGTGTTGTCGGTCTTAAGACCCACTCCAAGGTGATCCTGGTCATCCGTCAGGATTTCAAGGGGCTGCGGCGTTACGTTCACATCGGCACCGGCAACTATCACCCGGTCACCGCGCGGCTCTATTCCGACCTCGGATTGTTCATCTACGACAAAGAAATCGGTCGCGATGCGACCGAGCTGTTCAACTATCTGACCACCGGTTTTACCCCCAAGCGCCACTATACCAAGCTGCTGCCGGCGCCGAAGATCATGAAGAAAGCGCTGCTCGACAAGATCGAGCGCGAAACCGCGCTGCACACATCTGAAGATCCGGGTCATATCCGTTTCAAGATGAACGCCCTTGAAGACCCCGACATTTCCCTGGCCCTCTATCGCGCATCCCGCGCCGGCGTCAAAGTTGAACTTCTGGTACGTGACAGCTGTCGGATTCGTCCTGGCGTTCCCGGCCTGTCCGAGACAATCCGTGTTGTTTCGATTCTCGGGCGTTTTCTCGAACATGCGCGAATCTACTATTTCCGCAATGGCGGGGAGGAGGAATTCTACATCGGCTCGGCCGACGCCATGCGCCGTAATCTCGAATATCGTGTCGAAGTCCTGACGCCGGTCGTTAATCCGCAACTGCGCCGCCAGTTGCGCGAGTGCATGGAACTGCAGTTGAACGATCGCGTCAACGCCTGGGAACTGCAACCCGATGGAACCTATCTGCCGGTCAACCCCGATCCGCGTAAGGGAACAGACGGCTGCCAGGAGAAGCTCATCAAGCTCGCCGAAAAGCGCCAGCACGAAGTTTTGCGCCTGCGCAAGAGAAAGTCGCGTCAGGCCGGCGAAGAGAACTGTCGCCGCTGATCCGTCTTACTGCTGAACTATTTAACGGACTGCTGGTTGGCGTGAAATAACCTGCTATGCTTGAAGCTCGCGCCGAAACGACGGTACGAACGGGAAGGGCGAGGGACGCTTTCCGGATGTTCAAACCCGAGGCAAGGGGAGAGACCTATGAGATTGCTGATCAAGCTTGTCATCGTTTGCGTGGTTATCTTTGTCGCCATTCAGTTTGTTCCATATGGGGAGCATACCAACCCTCCGGTTGTCAGTGAACCTGCCTGGGACAGCCCGCAGACCAGGGAACTCTTTGTCCGCGCCTGCGCCAACTGTCACAGCAATGAAACGATCTGGCCTTGGTACAGCACTTACGCTCCTGCCTCATGGATGGTGGCTTTCGATGTGGAAGAGGGGCGCAAGCATTTCAATGTGTCAATGTGGGGCGAGCAGGAGATGAATTTCGGAGAGGCTGCGGCCGACATGCTGCAGGTCGGAGCAATGCCCCCCTGGTACTACCTGCCGGCACACCCCGAGGCCAAACTCTCCTTTGAAGAGAAAAACGCTCTGGTTAATGGCTTGAGGAAGACCTTCTCAGGGGAAGGGAATTGATCAGGAGCGGGCTGAAAAAAGAAAAGGGTAAATTTAACGCCCCACCGGAAATGGTGGGGCGTTTTTGTTTGTGCATGTTTCAGTTAAGGCACAAAAAAGAATCACGAGGTAGAAGTTGTTCGGGGAAAACTATGATTTATTGAAAAAAATTTCAGAAAGCTGTCAATATTTGAGGCAATTGTCAGGCGAAAAATAAAATCAAGGACTTTGAGAAAAATCCAGGTACTGAAAAGGCAGTGAATTTTTGTTTCTGCTTTAATTTCAGGTAGATTCATACATAATCCCTGTTTTGCTGAACAAAGGCCGCAAGGTAGCCGACGGCTCCGTCCTCAAATTCTCTCAGCTTTTGCGATATCAACCCATTCTTTTTCATGTTTTTTATAATGCTTGGGATACAGCTCCGCGTTTTTTAGAATTGTTTCGAAGAGTTCTTTTGCTTTTTCAAGATTACCCTGCTTTTTTAATAGAACTGCATAGTTGCATCTGGCCTCTTCGCCGGCGCAGATGTCAGCTATGACGTCGTATTCTGCGATAGCAGCTTGGATATCTCCTTTTGCTTCATATGCTTTTGCTTTCAACAGGCGCAAATTGTTCGGGAGGGAGCTTTCGTTACTTTTTTCATATTTATCCAAGTATTTTAAGGCTTCATCATAGGTTTCATTGCGAAAATGCGAATGACAGAGACCTTCCAGAATCGTCAGGTCGTTCGAGTGGATTCCGGTTAATGATTTTTCCAGTAGATCAATTGATTCCTGATATTTATTCACATTGAAATAGGCTTGGGCTAAATTTATTCTGTTTTCTATGCTGTCAGTCATTTCAAGTTCACGTTGTAATCATTTAATATTAGTTTGTTTTTTTGGACGTCTTGATTTTTTGACCTTAGACATCGTGTTTAGCTCAGGAAGGTATTCAACGAAGAAATACACAACTGATCCGATTAGAGGAAAAAATATTATGATAAAAATCCACCAGTACCGACCAGTTCTTCCGGCATGAACGGCGAAATAGATCTGGGCAATTAATTCTATGATACCGATAAGTGTCATTTTTTCAGCTCCTACTAATGGTCTGCACCAAGCCTGATATATTTCTCAAAAAGAAAAGCCACCTCTGTTGTCGGAGGTGGCTTTTTAACTCTGTGTCATCCCCCCCTGGAATCATCAGATCATGTCTTGGCTACATCATGCGCAAATCTAACGCGAGATGTTGACCTTGTCAAAAGAAAGGATTTTCGTTTGACGATAAAACCAGGCAGATCTTATCCGTTTCTTTGCTTCTCATATCCGTTGAGCTTGCGGTAAAGGGTTGCGATGCCGATATTCAGGGCTTCGGCGGTTTTGGTTTTGTTGCCGGCCATTCGTTCGAGGACGGAGAGGATGTAGCTCTTTTCGACCTCGTCCAGGCTTCTGATCTTGCCGGTGATGGCCGGGTTGGGAATCGCTGTGCGCAGCTCTTCCGGCAGGTCGTCTATGTCGATCCGATCACCCGTTGCGAGGGCGACGGCGTATTCGACGACATTCTGCAGTTCGCGGACATTCCCCGGCCAGTGGTAATTGAGCAGCAGTTCGGCGGCCTGGGGGGTGAACGAGGTGATTTTTCGTTCTCCCTGACCGGTGCTCTCCGACAAAATGGTCCGCGCCAGGGGGAGGATGTCATCCTCGCGTTCGCGTAACGGAGGCAGCTTCAGTTCGATGACGCGCAGGCGGTAGTAGAGATCCTGACGAAAACGTCCGACTTCGACCTCTTCGGAGAGGTTGCGATTCGTGGCCGAGAGGATTCTGAAGTCGACCGGGCGCGTTCTGCTTTCGCCGATCCGGCGGATTTCCCGCTCCTGCAGTACCCGCAAAATCTTGACCTGCATCCCCGGGGAGATCTCACCGATCTCATCGAGTAAGAGAGTCCCGCCGTTAGCGGCCTCGAACAGGCCAATCGTATCTCTGATCGCCCCGGTGAAGGCGCCTTTGGCGTAGCCGAACAGTTCGCTTTCGAGCAGGGTTTCGGTGAGGGCGCCGCAGTTGATGGCGACAAAGGGTTTACTTGAGCGGGGCGATTCGTCATGGATAAAGCGGGCGATTCGCTCCTTGCCGACGCCGGTTTCCCCACTGATCACCACCGATGAGTCGGTCTTGGCGATCCTCTTGGCCATATCGATCGTCTCTTTCATGGCTGCGCTGCGGCAGGAGCCGCAGGGCAACTCGTCATCCAGATCGAAACAGGACAGTTGGCTCTGCCGTTTTTTCAGTTTTTTTTCGACCCCTTTCAGCTTGGTCGTCAATTCCGCCAGGACCGTATCGACCGATTCCATGTGGTAGTACGACAACTGCTCTTCCACCGACGTCCCCCACTTCTCCCGGAAGCGCCCCTCAATCTTGCAGACGGGGGCACCCATGCCGCAGCAGGCCGTTTCCAGAAAATAGACTTCTCTTCCCGTTCGGTTTGAGACATAGCCGCTGGCGAAGCCGGTCAGGGTCCAGCAGGTGGGCTCGCCGGCGACGCCGAAGTGAAGGCGATGCTGTTCCGCCTCATAGGAGTCATGCCAGACCCCGGCGACCAAGGGTTCGGCCCCTTCGCCATCGGTGCGCGTGGTCTGCTCGGGGGTGACCAGCCCGTGCAGGGCATGCAGGTGCGGTCCGGCCCAGCTCTCCTTGAAGAGATCGGGATGATCGCGGCGCATGATTTCGGCCGTGCGCCAGCCGTGGGCATAGCCGAAGCGGGTGAGGATGCCACGGGCGGCACTCAGCCCCAGGGTTTCAATCATCTCTTCGCGCAGCAGGCCGAGGGCGAGGGCATCGAACAGCAGCACCCGTTGCCCCATGAATTGAATGATGCCGCTGTTGGGCAGGCGATAGAGAAGTTCGTTGAGATCGAGATCAAGAGCTTGCATGGCAATCCTTTCAAATTGATAAGAAACTCTATCATTTTGATAGAAAATGTCAATTTGTTTGATAAAAAGTGACGGTTTTCCAATGAGTTGCAAATGGCACGGATTATGTAGAACTGTATAAAAAGGTATCGGAGTGTTTTGCCGCAGTGTTTCACAGGACGGCCGACCGGCCCGTAACGTTCGTGCGACCGCTACCGACTGCCACGGCACGAACAGGCTGGAAGGCGCTGCTGGCAGACACAGGCAAGCAGGTGTGTTTTTACCTGTCATGGCATGAAGCTGTCACCCCGGCAGGGGGCTGCCTGTCATGACCTTGACTAGAGGAAAAGGAGTTAAAGGATGAGCAAAGAGAAATCACCGGAAGAGAATGCAGTTGATCAATACACTGCAAATGTCCTCCAGAACGGAATCTCGCGGCGTAGCTTCATGTCGCGTGCCGCAGTCGGGGCTGCAGCGGCGGGCCTCGGGGCCATGAGTCTCACCGGTCTGACGGGCAGCAAGGCCGAAGCGGCATCGGTCGCTGAGTGTGGCGAGTTTGCCAAGAGTTCCGATGGCGGCGCGACCCTCGATTTCATGCCGAAGCCCGAGTTGATCGCGGAGAAGGAGATCGCCTCGACCAAGACCTTCGACGTTGTCGTGGTCGGTGCCGGCGCCTCGGGTGTCCCCGCAGCGCTGTCAGCGGCGGAGAACGGGGCCAAGGTCGCCGTGCTGCAGAAGCAGGCCATCGTTGTTTCGCAGGGGAACACCGGTTCCGGTATCGATCTGGCGAAGAGCGACAAGGCCGGAATTGAAGCTCTGGTGAACCGCCTGAATGCGGACAGCGCCCATCGCTGCAATCCCGCACTTGTCAGGTCCTGGGCCTATAACTCAGGCGAGGCCATTTCATGGGTGATCGATCGGGCGAAAAAGGGCGGGGCAACCGTCGTCGACCAAGGCACCGGGCCGCAACATGGTATTCGCGGAATCACCGAATACCCGCTGAATTTTGTCACCTCGTATTTTGGTCCCAAGCCGTACACCGCAGGCGATGGTATGCGTGCCCTGGCCAAAACCGCTGAGAAGGCGGGCGTCAAGTTCTTCTTCAACATGCCTGCGCAGCAACTGGTGCAGGAGAAGTCGGGCCGGGTTGTCGGCGTCATCTCCAAGGGGCGTGACGGCAAGTACTACCGGTTCATGGCGAAAAAGGGCGTTATCCTGGCGGCAGGTGATTATCAGAACAACGAAGCGATGAGTAATTATTTCATCCCCGATGCGAAGAACTTTGTCCGTAAGCAGATGGATCGCACCGGTGACGGCTTTACCATGGCGTTCTGGGCCGGTGGTGTTATCGAGCCGCTCGGTCATACCAAGATGCTCCACGATTTTGATGCCGGGCCGGCAGCCATGTGCGATATGCCTTTCCTGGCCGTGAATCGCAAGGGGGAGCGTTTTGTCAATGAGACCGTCGCCATGTCGCTGATGAACAACTACCTGCGCGATGCCGAAAACGCCGGTCACTATTCCCAGGTTTTTGACGCCGACTACATGACCGGCGCCAAAGGCTGGCCGGGCAAGCTCTATTCTCCCGAAGAACTGAAAAACTATATGCCTGAGGACCCGTCGCCGAAAAAAGGCGTCTTCCCGTCCCAGACCAATACCTACAAAGCGGACACCCTGGAAGAATTGGCCGTCAAGCTGGAATGCGATCCCAAAACCTTTGTTGCCAGCGTCAAGCGTTACAACGAACTGTGCAAAGCGGGTAAGGATGACGATTTCGGCAAGCCGGCCAACAGGCTGCTGCCGGTGGAAAAAGCCCCCTTCTACGGCATTCACCGCAGAATGCGGGTTTCAGCGATCACCTCGGGGATGCTGGTGAACGCGAACCATCAGGCGCTCAATGCCGATGGGCAGCCGATCAACGGCCTGTTTATCGTCGGCAACATGGGTGGCGGTTTCTACGGCGGCGTCGATTATCCGCTGACCGTCTTCGGGTTGTCGCTCGGCCGTTGCTACACCTTCGGCTACCTGACCGGCAAGCACGTCGCCAAACTTTAACAGGCTGATTCAAGGAACTAACGGAACAGTCACAACTGTTCCCACAGAGATAGATAATGGGAGAAACAATGAATACGAATATTAAGAACAAGCTCGTGTTTGCCCTGGCACTGACCCTGCTTCTTGGCGGGCTCTTTGCGGGTGGCGCTGTCGCGGCGGATGGCGTTCAACTGGACCAGTTCCACGCGTCACAGGGCGTGGCCTGCGCCGATTGCCACGGTGCCGATAATCAACGGGAAGCCGTACCGATGATCAAGTGTCTCGAGTGTCACGATACCAAGGCCGTGGCGGCGGCGACTGCGGATCTGCAGCCGACCAACCCCCACGATAATCGTCACTTCAGTACGGAGACCGACTGCAACTACTGTCACCATCAGCATCAGAAGTCGGAGAACTTCTGTACTCCGTGCCACCTGAGGTTTGAATTCGTCGTCCCCTAGCGGGAGCTGACAAAACTCTCTGTCTGAGCTGTTGCGAGTTGTGAATTGCCCGCAACAGCTCGGTTCCAACGGCATCCCCCTAATTCGAAACAGACAATTGAGGAAGAGAATGAAAGCGAAATTATTACTCGTTAGCCTGCTGGCTTTTGGCCTCTCTACGTCAGCCATGGCCGCAGACAACGTGAAGGACATGTTTACCCAGGGTTCAGTCAATGGTGTGATCAAGCTGCTGAGCTTTACCCGTGACTTCGATGGCGCAACACCGAAAAATCAGGATATCGCCCTCGGTGGGACCCTCTATTATAAAACCGATTCCTTCAAAGGGATCAGCTTCGGGACGGCTTTTGCGACAACGAACATCATTGCCGATAATGATGACGACGGCTTCTATTACGGCCTTTCCGCTCCCGTGCACGACGGCGTCAGCCGCCTGCAGGAGTACTACGTGCAGTTCGACGGTTTCGATACCAGGGTCAAGGTCGGCGCCCAGGAGCTGAACACCCCGTTCCTGAATACGCATCCGATCCGCATGATCAACAGGGTTTACCGCGGCCTTTCGGTCGTCAACAATTCCGTCGACAATCTGACCCTCTACGGCTACTACCTGAAGGATCACATGGGCTGGGTCGATGAGAACTTCATCTCCTTCAGCGATGATGTCTATATTGCCGGTGCGGCTTATAAGCTGCCGTTCACGGCGCTGAACAGCAAGGTGCAGGCCTGGTACTTCACCATGCCCGACAGTTTCTACCAGACCTACTTCAAAGCTGATTTCAGCAAGAAAGTGAACGAATTCGTTCTCCATGCTTCACCGACGGTTTTCACCCAGAAGTCCCAGGGGGACGAGCTGGATGGTGAACTCGATACCTACCAGTACGGTTTGAGTGCCGGTGTCGGCGTCTTCGGTTTCGACCTGACCGGTTTTTACGCACGGACCGGTGATGATTCGATTCGCGACGACTGGGGCTATGGCAAGATCATCATCCAGCAGGTGCGTAACTCGGGTGACGCCCTGGCCGGTGACCGGGCCGACGAAGATGCTTACGCCGCCCGTCTCTCTTACGATTTCGGCAGTGTCGGCATTAACGGCCTGAGCGCCTATGTCATGTACGCCAACTACGATGCGCCGGCAGATACCATCGACGAGACCGATTTGAGTGTTCAGTACAACTTCTCCGGTGCGCTCGACGGGTTGGGGCTGAGAGCCCGCTACGCAATAGTCGATGCCGATAACGCCACCGACCTTACCGACACCCGTTTTTATATCACCTATCGATTCTAATCAGCGCAGCCGGGTTGCTTTCCCTCCGTAACCCGGTATGGCAACGTACAGTAAAGAAAGGACTCTTGGATATGTTCGGTCTCGGAACGCAGGAATTACTCATTATTCTGGCACTGGTGATGATCGTCTTTGGCGCGGGCAAACTGCCGCAGGTCGGAAGTGCCATGGGCAAGGGGATTCGCAACTTCAAGGCCGGCATCGCCGATGCCAGTGACGAGGTCGACAAGCTTGAAGAATCCTGATGCTGATGATTTATAGCTAACACAGAGCAAAATAAGGCCGTCCCCGGTGATCCGGGAGCGGCCTTTTGTTTTCCAGCGAATGCTCTTAGGTGCTTTCTGTTAGCGCCAATCCTCCCTTCTCCCGAGGGGAGAAGGGGCCCGTCAGGGCGGATGAGGTGGCATTTATCACCGGTTTCACTCGTCGGGGGTGCTGAGCATTTCGGTCCAGTCCTGCAGTTTGTCCAGCAGGGTGCGGATCAATGTCTGTACGCTCTCGTCGGTGGGGTTGCCCTTGTCGTCAAAGCCGCCGCCGAAGGCCTTGGCGAAGATTTCCGGTTTGTTGAGTGGATGCAGGTCGAGATAAACGCAGGTCTGGCGCAGGTGATACTGGGCGCGGGCGCTTCCCAGTCCGCCGCCGGAGCCGAGAATGGCGACCGGTTTGCCGGCAAGCAGGCGGTTGTCCTTGGCCCGCGACGCCCAGTCGAGAACGTTCTTCAGTGCCGGGGCCATGGAGTAGTTGTATTCGGGGCAGGCCAGCAGCAGGGCGTCGGCCTCTTCCAACTGGTTGTAGAGCCGGGTGACGGCGGCCGGTCGCTCCTCGAGTTTCTCCAGATCCTGATTGAAAAACGGGACTTCGCTGAGGTCGGCGATGGCGACCTCCATCCCCTCCGGAGCATGTGCCCGGGCGTAACGCAGCAGGCCCATGTTGGTAGAGGCTTTGCGCAGGCTGCCGCAGAGGCCCAAGACCTTGATCGTTTTCATAACTGGTTTCCTTTGTGTTGGTCATCATGCGAATGACGGATGTTTGGTTGATGTGACCGCTCTGTTAAAAATATCATTCCGCCGCCCCTGTCGCAACGGACCCACTGCCATGCTTTTTCTGTCCTGACACAATCCTTACAACAATTTCATCAACCGCTCATGAGATCTTCATTCAATAAGCCCGAGTTAAAAGGTCAAGAAATCAAGGAGAGCGAAGATGGGGTTTCAAGTCGGTGCGCGGTGCTGTTCCGCTGGCGAGCTGGATGAAGAGGGGGTGCGGAGCGTGACGGATATTCCGTCCGGGCAGCCCCGGGTGCTGATCGTCGAGGATGAGATTGAACTGGCGGATCTCCTCGAATTCAATCTGCGGCGCCAGGGGTATGCGGTCTCGATTGCCCATGACGGGCTCGAGGCCTGTCGCCTGATCGGCAGCGAACGGCCGGAGCTGATCCTGCTTGACTTGCTGCTGCCGCTACTCGACGGCTGGGAGATCTGCCGCATGGTGCGCTCCCATCACGATGAGGTGATCGCCCGTGTGCCGATCATTATGCTCAGTGCCCTGGGTACGGCTGAAGATCGCATCCGCGGCTACGACCTTGGCGCCGATCTCTACCTGCCCAAACCTTATTCGATCAAGGAAGTGTTGCTCAAGGTTCGTGCCCTGATCGATCAGCGCCGGGAACGTTTGCGCCTGGAACAGGGAATGCGCTCGCTGCAGGTATTGGCGACCCGCAAGGATCATTGGCAGTTGGCGATGTTCCACGAACTGCGCAATCAGCTGACAGTGATCTCACTGATGGCGGAGCAGTTATCCCAGGATGCCAAAGATCAGCGACCGGCGGAAATGGCGGGTTATGCCGGTCAGATCGTTGACAATTCTCAGTACCTGTCGACCCTGGCTGAGAACTACCTCTTTGTCCGGCGGGCCGAGGGGGAGGCACTGGCTTTGCCACAGGAAGAGGTGGTGCTGGTCAAGCTGCTCGATGAGGTTCTGAGCCTGTTCCGGAGCGTCGCCGAGCAACGCGGTTGTGCGCTAAAGTTAAACTGCCCGACCGACGTGACTCTGTCTTTGCACCCGGCGGGGGTGAAAATCATCGTTTCGACCCTGCTCGACAATGCGCTGAAATATTCGCCGGACGCAGCGCCGGTGACCCTGTCTGCCGAACAGGAACAGGAGCGGGTGCTGATCCGGGTCCACAACGGGGGGGCGAAAATTCCGGCGGCCGAGCGTGGACAGATCTTCCAGCGTTTTTACCGGGGTTCGCAGGCGCGCAGCCAGGAGCCGGGGAGTGGTCTCGGGCTCTACATGGCGAAAACCCTGGCGCACTCGATGGGGGGAGACCTGGTGCTGGAGGATGAGGTCGGTGCCGGAACCTGCTTCCTGTTGACTCTTCCTCTGGCCTGATCCGGCCTGCAGAGACAAGTGTTCGCGTACGCCAACCGTATCCTCTCCTTTTACGGTAGTTCAATTGTCCTGGCCATCTGTGTCTTCGACAATTTTCGCCATCCCTCCTTTGATTCCTGAACTGAACTAATTTTCAGCACCCTGTTGGAAAACAAAACAACAAAGATCTGCCCAAAAATATCCTAACAATGTAAAAAAGACTAAAATACTCACGAAATACTAATATTATTAAGGCAAAGTCCGGCCGTGTTTCGGTATCAGAATAACGAGAGGTTTGTCGATGGCTGAGAAAAAAACCGTACTGGTTGTCGAGGATGAAGAGGATATCCTCGCGTTACTGCATTTCAACCTGGTCAAGGCCGGCTACCGGGTCGAGTGTGCCTCCTGTGGAGAAGAGGGGTTGCGCAAGCTCAAAGAGCAGTTGCCCGACCTGATGCTCCTCGACCTGATGCTGCCGGGGATCGGCGGGCTCGACATCTGCCGCAAGTTGCGCGCCGAAGAGCGCACGGCCAAGCTGCCGATCATCATGCTCACGGCCCGCGGCGAGGAAGCGGATGTGGTTCAGGGGCTGGAGTTGGGCGCCGATGATTACCTGACCAAACCATTCAGCATCAAGGTGTTGCTGGCGCGCATGCAGACCATTCTGCGCCGGGCGAGCGAAGGAGAGGGTCTGGACCCCGAAGAGGAGATCGTCTGCGGTGATCTGCAGATTCACCCGGGGCGTAACCTGGTCAAGGTTGCCGGCGATCTCGTCGATCTCACCTACACCGAGTTCCGGGTTCTGCTCGCCCTGGCCAGCCGGCCGGGCTGGGTCTTTACCCGCTACCAGATCGTCAACTCCGTGCGCGGTGAAGACTATGCCGTCACCGACCGCGCGGTCGACGTCCAGATTGCCGGGCTGCGCAAAAAACTCGGGGTTTGCGGCCCCTATATTGAAACCGTGCGTGGTGTCGGCTACCGTTTTCGGGAGTTTGCATGAGACTTCGACGGCGGCGCCTGCTCTGGCAGCTCTATCCCAGTTTCCTGATCCTGATTATCCTCGTTATCGTTGCCCTGAGCTGGTCGATACTTGCAGGGGTCCGCGAGTTCCATCAGCAGCAGACCGGGGCCGAACTGAATTCGCGCACCCGGCTGATTGCCGAGCAGTTGCGCGGCATGATCGGTGAATCCCATCAGGAGTTGTTGCAGCAGACAGTTGCCCGTCTAGGCGAGAGTTCCGCCACGCGGATCACCATCATTTTGCCGGATGGACTGGTGCTGGCCGATTCCGAGGAAGATCCGGCGGCGATGGACAATCATGGCAAGCGCCCGGAGGTCCTCGAGGCTTACGCCGCAGGGGAAGGGATGGCGACCCGTTTCAGTCGCACCCTCGGCCAGACCCTGATGTACGTGGCCCTGCCGGTGGAAATGCAGGGGCGGCAGGTTGGTATTGTCCGTACCGCTGTCCCGCTGGCCGATATCAATCGCACTTTTCAGGATATCTATCGCAAACTGTTCGGCGGCGGCTTGCTGATTGCGCTGCTGGCAGCGCCGATCTGCTGGATCCTTTCACGCCGTCTGAGCCGGCCGCTGGAGCAGATGACCGTCGGGGCCCAGCGCTTTGCCGAGGGGGACTTCAGTATCACCCTCGATGAAGCCGGTTCGGAAGAAAGTTGTCGCCTGGCGGCGGCGATGAACCGGATGGCGGCCAAGCTCTCTTCATTGATCGATCGCGAAATCGGTCAGCGAGCCGAGATCGAGGCGATTCTCGGTTGTATGGTTGAAGGGCTGGTGGCTGTCGACAATGACGAACGGATTATCCGGGTCAACCTGGCCGCGACCCAGCTGTTCGGGATTACCGCCGGCAAGATCGAGGGGCGGCCGATCCAGGAGATTATCCGCCAGGCGGAGTTGCAGCAATTCGTCCGCCGCGCCCTGGAACACAAGGCCCCGCTGGAGGAGGAGTTGATCCTCCACGGGCCGCGCCAGATCTATCTGCACGCCCAAGCCGCGCCCCTGACCGGTGCCGGGAGTGGGCGCATCGGTATCCTCGTCGTTCTCCACGACCTGACTCGGCTGCGGCAGCTCGAATCGGTCCGGCGCGACTTTGTCGCTAACGTCTCACACGAACTGAAAACGCCGATCACGGCGATCCGCGGGGCGGTCGAGACCCTGCTTGATGACGAGGATGGCGATGCGGATACGGCGGCGCAGCGCTTTTTACAGATCATTTTCAAGCAGAATAACCGTCTGAATGCCCTGGTTGAAGACCTGCTCGATCTCTCACGGATTGAACAGGGGGTGATCGGTGGTAGCTGGGAGTTGAAAAGCGGCCACCTGTTGCCGGTGCTGGAGAGCGCGCGGATGGCCTGCGAAAGCCTGCTCAGCGAGCGCCGGATCGAGCTGAAGATCTTCTGTGCCGAGGAGTTGCGGGCGCGGATCAATCCATCGCTGCTCGAGCAGGCGATCATCAACCTGTTGACCAACGCGATCAAATACAGCGAAGAGGGTGGGCGGGTTGTCATCGAGGCGGCCCAACTTGAAAACCACATCAGCATCCGCGTGCGCGACTTCGGTTGCGGGATCGACAAGGAACATCTGCCGCGTCTGTTCGAGCGTTTCTACCGGGTCGACCGTGCGCGCAGCCGTAATCTCGGCGGGACCGGACTTGGTCTGGCGATCGTCAAGCATGTCGCCCAGGCTCATCGCGGCGAGGTGCGGGTGACCAGCACCCCCGGTGAAGGGAGCTCCTTCACCCTGTTGCTGCCGCGCTGATCTTTTTCGGCATCCTGATTCATTTGTTCGGGCCGGGCATCGGCATGATTGCCCGGCCCGTTTTGTCATCCCCGTCAGCTGTTTGAAACCATTTTCTCCGTCAGGCAGGAAAAGGGTCTGGGCGCCGCCGCCCGTATCGATTCGAAGCTCAGGACGCGAAATGGCTGTGTTAGCGTTCGATCAGCCGGGAACCTTTCGCGGCTGTGTGAATTCACCATCATCTTACCTTCCGCTAACAATCTACTAACATTGTGAAGGCATCTTCCGCCCATCAAAACAAGATAACAAGTCGTCACGCTGACGGCTCACATCAATCAAGGAGATGCACGCAATGAAGATGAAGTCACTGAAAGTTCTCGGCCTGGCCCTGGCCGCTCTGGTCGCTACGACCACCGTCTCGGTCGCTGCCCCCATCCAGGTGGATGCCAACCTGAACGATTACGTCAAGGTCCAGGGCGTTGGCGGTACTTTGAGCAGTGTCGGTTCCGACACCCTGAACAACATGATGGCCCTGTGGGTCGAAGGTTTTAACAAGCAGTATCCGAACGTTAAGATCCAGGTCGAAGGCAAGGGTTCCAGTACTGCTCCGCCGGCGCTGATCGAAGGCACCAGCCAGCTCGGTCCCATGTCGCGGAAAATGAAAGACAAGGAAGTTCAGCAATTCGAAGCCAAGTACGGTTTCAAGCCGACCACCATCGGTGTTGCTCTGGACGCTCTGGCTGTCTTCGTCAACAAGGACAACCCGCTGAAGGAAATGTCGATGACCCAGGTTGACTCGGTCTTCTCCAAGACTTTCAAGCGCGGTGGCGCTGATGTCACCACCTGGGGCCAGCTTGGCCTGGCCGGTGACTTCGCCAACATGCCGATCAGCCTCTACGGTCGTAACTCTGCTTCCGGTACCTACGGCTTTTTCAAAGAGCACACCCTGAAAAAGGGCGACTTCAAAGATATCGTCAAGGAACAACCGGGTAACGCGGCTGTCGTCCAGGGTGTTTCCAGTGACAAGGGCGGCTTCGGCTACTCCGGCATGGGCTACATCACCTCCGATGTCCGCGCGCTGCCCCTGGCCGGCAAAGATGGCGAGACCGCTTACGCTCCCAACTACGAGAACGTCCTGAGCGGCAACTACCCGCTCGGCCGCATGCTCTACATCAACGTTGTCAAAGAGCCGAACAAGCCGCTGCCGACCCTGGTCAAGGAATTCCTCACCTACGTCCTGTCGAAGGAAGGTCAGGAAGTCGTTGTCAAGGACGGATTCCTCCCCCTGCCGGCCGCCGTTGCGCAAAAACAACTGGAGCTGCTGAACTAGGAACAGGTTGACCCTCAGCCTGATTATACGAAGGGCTCTGCCTCGCAAGAGGCAGGGCCTGTTCGTGTCTTTGCTTCTTCCCGCTTGTTGATGGGAGACAAGGGAATATGAATCCAGCTTTTCTGAAAAAGGTGAAACGGAATGACCGCCTGGCGAGATGGGTGATTACCATCGGCGGCATGGCGATCATTTTCAGCGTCATCTTCATCCTGATCCTGATCGCCAGAGTTTCACTGCCGCTGTTTCTCTCGCCGGAGAAGGCACTGCGGGCCGATTTTCAGCTCGAACAGGCGCAGGCGCAACAGGTCGCGACCCTCGGGGTTGACGAATACCTGGAGACCGGTTACCTGGTCGACCGTACGGGACGCTTCGATTTTTTCACCGTCGCCGATGGCAGTCCGCTGGATTCTGTCGCCCCCGCAGGAGAAGACACGCAGCGGCGCCTGCTGACGGTGGACAGCTACGGGCGCCTCAATCACGCCCTGATCTGGGACGACGGCAGCATCTCCATCGTCCAGGTCAAGTTCTTCCCCTTCTTTGATGCTCAGAATAACAATCAGCGCAGCATCCGTCACCGCGTCGAAGTTCTGGGGGAGTTCCCTGCGCCGGAAAGCGGCATGCCGGTCAGAAGTCTGGCACGTAGCGACGGCGAGGAACGCCAGGTCCGGGTCGACCTGTTCGCCGATGGACACCTGCAGGCGACTCTGCAGCAGCGTGAGGAATCGTTCCTCGGGGATGTCGAGGTGACGGAAGAAACCCACACCCTGAGCCGCAAATCCGCTGGCGCCGTGACCGCGCTGACCATGAGTCACAACGGCAACCAGCTCTATATTGCGACGGATGCCGGTGAGATTGAGCGCTGGGACCTGTCCGACAGTGAAGATCCGGTTCTCCTTGAGGTTGTGCACGCCTTTGCCGACCAGCGCAAGATCACCGCGCTCGACCTGGTCTTCGGCGATGTCTCACTGATCGTCGGCGATGCGCGGGGCGAGTTGACGACCTGGTTCCCGGTGCGTGACGAGGAAGGGGTGTGGAAGCTGACGAGGATTCATCAGCTCCCCGGCCATAACGCCGCTATCGACTATGTTTCTCCCACCCTGCATGACAAATCGGTCCTCAGCCGGGCCGATGGTCGCGTGCAGATCAGCCACATGACCAGCGAACGGCTGCTGCTCACGATTGACCCGCCGGGAGAAAAGATCGCCACCTATGCGCTGTCGACCCGCGGCAACGGCCTGATCACCCTGAGCGAGAGTGGCCGGGTGGACAGCTGGGAACTCGATATTCCTCACCCGGAGATCAGTGCCAAGACCCTGTTCGGCAAGGTCTGGTACGAGGGGTATGCAGAGCCGAGCTGGTCGTGGCAGTCCTCCTCCGGCACCGACGATTACGAGCCGAAGCTGAGCCTGACGCCGCTGATCTTCGGCACCCTCAAGGGAACCTTCTACGCCATGCTGTTTGCCCTGCCGCTGGCGATCTTCGGCGCTATTTATACCAGCCAGTTTGCGCGCCCAAGGTTCAAGGGGATCATCAAGCCGGCGGTCGAGGTCATGGCGGCGATTCCGACGGTTATCATCGGTTTCCTCGCCGCTCTCTGGCTGGCGCCGCTGATCGAACGCTCCCTCGGATCGCTGTTTCTCAGCATGATTCTGGTCCCGGCGGCGCTGATGATCAGCATCGCCCTGTGGCAGGCGGCGCGCAAGATCGACCCCCTGAAGCGGGTTGAGCGCGGTTTCGAGTTTCTCGCTGTGGCGCCGGTGCTGGTGATGGCGGTTGCCATCGCCTCTGTTCTCGGTTCCGGTGTCGAGAGCTGGCTCTTTGCCGGCGACCTGAAGCAGTGGTTGTTCACCGAGACGGGGAACCGCTACGACCAGCGGAACTGCATCATCATCGCTTTCGCCATGGGGTTTGCCGTCATCCCGATCATCTTCACGATTGCCGAGGATTCGCTGTCGAATGTTCCACCGAGCCTGCGTGCGGCGTCGCTGGCCCTCGGTGCGAGCCGCTGGCAGACGGTCTGGCGGGTGATCCTGCCGTCCGCTTCGCCGGGGATCTTCGCCGGAACCATGATCGGCTTCGGTCGCGCGGTCGGGGAGACGATGATCGTCCTGATGGCGACGGGAAATACGGCGATCATGGACCTGTCGATCTTTAACGGCATGCGTCCGCTGTCGGCCAACATCGCCGTCGAGATTCCCGAAGCGCCGGTGGACGGGTCGCTCTACCGCACCCTGTTCCTGTCGGCGGTGATCCTGTTCGTCATGACCTTTGTTGTCAACACGATTGCCGAAGTCGTCCGCCAGCGTTTGCGGGCCAAGTACGGACGCTTTTGATGGCAACAGGTTGATTGGACCTGAGCTTAGTGGCTGATTTTTTTGAAGAGAGTCTGAATTTATGAAGAAGCTACCCACCAGGGTGAAATACTGGCGCATCGGCGAACCGATGGTCTGGCTGTCGGGCGCGGCATTGACGACGACCCTGTTGACGGCAATCGTGCTGCTGATCGTCATCATGGTCAACGGCCTCGGGGTCTTCTGGCCCAGCGATATACAGTTGCTTGAGTTGAAGGACGGCAGCCGGATCGCCGGCACCCTGACGCGTACGGAACCGACCGCGGATAAAAGCGGTCTGCGGCGTCAGTACAAAATCGCCAACCGCGACCTTTACGGCCTCGATTTCCGCTGGATTGACGAGGCCCAGATCGCTCATGAAGAGATCCCGGCGAACATGCTGACCCTGGAGCGGATGGAATATGGTGACTTCTACGGCACGTTGAAAAGCCTGGGGCATGCCGGACAGCAGGACCCCGCAACCTTTGCCCAGCTGGAAAGTGCCCTGGCAGTGGTGAAGGCTGATCTCGATGGATTGAAAGAGCTGGAAGAGAAGCTGACTGCGGCCAGTTACCGGATGGAGAAATTACGGCTGAAGACGCTTAAGCTCGATTACAACAAGGCTCCGGCAGACAACCCGGAACGGCTTGAAATTGAGTCGGAAAAAGAGCAGATCAAGGCTGAGTTCGCCGATCTTCTCGAAGTCCAGCTCAGTCGGACGGCCAAGGTTCGTGAGGCAACAGCGGTTTTTGTCAGCGGCGATGGACGCGAAAAAGAGGTTGTTCTCGCCGACATCGTGCGTGCTTATACACCGAATCAGATGAGCGTGACGGAAAAGATCCTCTTCTACGCCGGCAAGCTGGTCGAGCTCTTTATCGGTGAGCCGCGCGAATCGAACACCGAAGGGGGGCTGTTCCCGGCGATCTTCGGTACGGTCATGCTGATCTTTGTCATGAGCCTGTTCTCCTTCCCGCTCGGCGTTATCGCTGCGATCTACCTGCGTGAATACGCCAAGGAAGGGCTGCTGGTGCGCATTGTCCGCATCGCGGTCAACAACCTGGCCGGGATCCCCTCGATCGTTTACGGGATTTTCGGTCTCGGCTTTTTCATCTACGGCATCGGTCACAGTATCGACACCCTGTTCTTTCCCGAGCGCCTGCCGACGCCGACCTTCGGGACCGGTGGTCTGCTCTGGGCGAGTCTGACCCTGGCCCTGCTGACCGTACCGGTGGTTATCGTCTCGACGGAAGAGGCCCTGGGCGCCATTCCGCGCGAGATGCGCGAAGGCTCATACGCGCTGGGATCGACCAAGTTTCAGACCCTGGTGCGGATTCTGCTGCCGATGGCGTCCCCCGGGATCATGACCGGGTTGATCCTGGCCATGGCGCGGGCGGCCGGCGAGGTGGCCCCGCTGATGATTACGGGGGTGGTCAAGCTTGCTCCGGCGTTGCCGATCGACGGGAACTTCCCGTTTCTGCACCTCGACCGCAAATTCATGCATCTCGGCTTCCATATTTACGACATCGGTTTCCAGTCGCCGAATGTCGAAGCCGCCAAGCCGATGGTTTTCGTCACCACTCTGCTGCTGGTCCTGATTGTTTTGGTGATGAGCAGCGTGGCGATCCGGCTCCGCAATAAGATGAAAAAACGCTATACTTTCGGAACCTTCTAGGAGAACAGAGCGAACATGGCGAAGTTAGAGATAGAGAACCCGATCGTCCAGGTGAACAACCTGAAATTCTACTATCCCGGAAATGCGCGCGCGCTGCACGGGATCGATATCGCTTTTCCCGAGAAGCAGGTGACGGCGCTGATCGGACCGTCCGGCTGTGGCAAGAGTACCCTGCTGCGCTGCTTCAACCGGATGAACGACCTGATCGATGGTTGCCGGGTCGAAGGGGACGTGATCATCGATGGTGAGAACATCTACAACCGCAACACCGACATCATCGAGCTGCGGCGCAAGGTCGGGATGGTCTTTCAGAAATCGAACCCCTTCCCCAAATCGATCTACGAAAACGTCATCTACGGGCTGCGGATCGCTGGCGAGAAGGACAGGAGCCTGCTTGATGAGCGTGTCGAGACAAGCCTGAAAGGGGCGGCACTCTGGGACGAGGTCAAGGAACGCCTGCACGAGAGTGCCCTCGGCCTCTCCGGCGGCCAGATGCAGCGGCTGTGTATTGCCCGGGCGATTGCCGTCAATCCGAAGGTTATCCTGATGGATGAGCCCTGCAGCGCCCTCGACCCCAAGTCGACGGCCCGGGTCGAAGATCTGATCGGCGAACTGCGCGAAGACTTCACCATCATCATCGTGACCCACAACATGCAGCAGGCGGCGCGGGTGTCTGACAACACCGCCTTCCTCTTCGAGGGGAACCTGATCGAATACGGTTTGACCGATCAGCTGTTCGTGAAGCCACGTAACAAGCAGACCGAGGACTATATTACCGGGCGTTTCGGTTAGCGGTGATGGCGCAAAACATTAGCAGACCTCTGATGAATAATATTTCCGAACTGAAAGGATAGACGGGGATGGCCGTATTACTGGAACATGAATTAACCGACCTGAAAAAGAAGATTCTTGAACTCGGGGCTGCCGTCGAGGGGCGCGTCAAGCAGGCTGTTCAGGCCCTCGTGACCGGTGACTGTCAATTGGCCGAACGGGTGAAAACCGGAGACAGCGAGATCGATAACCTCGAGATCGAACTGGAGGAGGAGTGTCTGAAGATCCTCGCCCTGCATCAGCCAGTGGCTTCCGACCTGCGCTTTATCGTCTCGATCCTGAAGATCAACAACGACCTTGAGCGCGTCGCCGATTTTGCCGTGAATCTGGCTGAGCGGACGTTCGACCTCGACAAGGAGATGCCGATTGAATGTCCGTATGATATTGCCAGGATGGGTGAGCTGGTCGAGCGGATGCTGAAAATGGCTCTCGATTCCCTGGTTGAGCAGGATACCGTTCTGGCGCGTGAGACGGTGGAGATGGACAACGAGGTTGATACCATGCACCGCGAGAATTTCGCCAAGATCAAGGAGGCGATTCGCTCCGATCTCAAGCGCCTCGATGGTCTGGTCTATTACCTGAGTATCTCCCGCTATCTTGAGCGGATGGGGGACCTGGCGACTAATGTCGCCGAGGACGTCGTCTATCAGGTCGACGGTGAAATCATTCGCCATGGCGGTATTCAATAACCGTTGGTGTTTAGTTTCCGGTAAAAAGTATTAGGGCCCTGCACATGCGGGGCCTTTTGTCGTTGGCGATCAGCCTGCGGAGAGCTGCTGGCAATCGTGATTTCTGTGTTCGACAAAGTCCTGATGCTTTGGCTATACTTTCAGTAATCATATCGTTAGCCCTGACCTGACGCCCACCTCCCGGCTTCGCTGCATATCTCATGATCTGAGCCGGACCGGCTCCTGCGTCAAAGGAGAAAGCTCATGCGCCGCTGGCTGAAAATAACCCTCATTACCGCCGCTGTTATTTTTGCCCTCCTGCTGCTGTCGATGCTGATCGTTCCCTGGCAGATCAAGAAACAGGGGAGTGCCTGGATCGCCGAAAATACGACGCGGACGCTGACCATCGAAAAGGCCTACTTCAACCCCTTTGCCCTGACCGTGCAGCTCGGGGGGGTGGCCTTGACGGAGCAGGGGAGCAGCGAGCCGTTTGTCAGTTTCGACCGGCTGAAGGTCTCTGTTGCCTATCGTTCGCTAATTGATCAGGCGCTGATCCTCGACCGTGTCGAACTGGACAATCCCTTTGTCAATATCGAGCTGCTGGATAAGCAGCTGTTTAATTTCTCCGACTTTACTCAACTCGGTGGCGATGAACCCCAGGCGGAACCCGTGCCGCCGGGAGAGAGCGATCCCTTCCTGTTCTCGCTGAACAACATCATCATCGTCGGTGGGGCGGTCGATTTCACCGATCAGACCTCAGAGAAGAAATCCCAGCATCAGATTCGTGAACTTGAACTCAAGGTCCCCTTTGTCGGAAATATCCCCTATCTGACCAACCAGTACGTCCATCCTTACTTACGCATGCTGCTGAATGGTTCGGAGTTTGAGGCCAAGGGGCAGACGAAGCCGTTCAGCGATTCGATGGAAACCAGCCTGAACCTGACTCTGGATAAGGTTGACCTGGCGTTTTACGCCTACCACTCGCCGGTTCCTCTGCCGATCGACGTCAAACAGGGGGTTCTCTACTGCAACCTTGACCTGGGCTACCGGGTTTCCGCGACTTCGGATCCGGTCCTGAAGGTTGGCGGCGAGGTAACGATCAGCGACGTTGACCTGCGCGAGCTGGACGGCCGCGAGCTGTTCCGCCTTGCCGGGCTGTCTGTCGATATCGATTGGGCCGAGTTGTTCGCGCAGGATTTTAACCTGGTTTCCATTGCTCTTGATGATCCGGAGATCTTTGTCGATCGCGATGCAGGCGGGCGCTGGAATTTCGAGCGTATCCAGGAGCATCTGGGTGCCGGTCCGGCTGCAGAGCCCGTCGTCAACGAGGAGCCAGCGGAACCTGAGTCTGAGTCTGAGTCTGAGGCTGCTGGCGGTCTGCCGTTGCTGTTTGTCGAAAAGCTGCTGCTGAACAATGGGCGGGTCCACTTCCGCGACGATTTTGTCGCCGGTGGTTTCAGTGAAGAGATCGACGCGATCAACCTGCAGCTGGATGGTCTCTCGACCCACCTCGATCAGCAGACAGGTCTTGCCTTCACGCTGCACAGCGGGCGGGAGCTGGGTCTGGCGCTTAACGGCACCCTGGCACTCAACCCGGTGTCAGCGACGGTCGATGCGGCGGCCGACAACCTGTTGCTGGCGCCGCTCTACCCCTATCTTGAGCCGTTCCTGACCGCTCCGGTGGCCGGAACCTTGGGCGTTGGCGGACAGATTCTGTACACGCCAGACGGTAACCTGCTGCTGCAGGGGGGACGTCTGGGGCTGAAAGATCTGGCTGTGCCCTTTGCCGGCAAGGACCAGTTCTCCCTTGCCGCTCTGGATATCGGCGACGTCACTCTCGATCTGAACCAGCAGCAGGTGGTGGTTGGCAGCGTTCGGCTGGCGGATGGTGCGGTCAGTGCGACGGTGCTGGCTGATGGCAGCCTGTCGCCGCTGGCCCTGATCAAGGAACAGCCGCAAGCTGCTGATGACCCCGGGGCTGAGACTGCTGCCGACGCAGGGGAGACGACGCCCTGGTCAGTCAGGGTCGACAATTTCGACCTGGAGAATTTGGCGCTGAATTACAGCGACCTCTCCCAGGCGAAAAAACCGGGCGTGAAGATTCCGCGCCTGGCACTGCATGCGGAGAATCTCAGCTATCCCGTTGCTGCGGAGAGTCCCTTCACGCTGGACGCCCAGATCGGCAAGAAAGGGGCTGTAGATATCGCCGGAACCGTTGTTCATACTCCGCTCAAGCTGCAGGCCAAGACGAAAATCAGCAATATCCATCTGGCTGACTACGATGCCTTCATTCCGGAATCGGTCAGACTCAGTCTGCGGAGCGGCAGTTTTTACACCTCGGCTACCGTTGCCCTCGAACAGCGTGACGGGGAGCTGAGCGGAAATTTCTCGGCGGATACCCTGATCAGCAACTTCAGCCTGCGTGAGCCGCAGGGTGATGCTGATCTGCTCGCCTGGGAAAGCCTGAATCTCAATGGCATGAGCGGGGAGATCTCTCCCTTCTCACTGCATGTCAAGGAGGTTGCGCTGAGCAAGTATCGGGCGAATATCGAGGTCAGCAAGGATGGCAGCGTCAACTTGGCGCGGGTTGCATCAGCCGAGGAAGAGTCGCCTGCGGCAGACGGGGAAGCCGTTGCTGAGGAGGCGCCGGAAGCCCCGCCGGTCGCTGCGACCGAGGTTGAAGAACCGGCCGCACCGGATATCCGCATCGATGCCCTGACCCTGCAGGGGGGAACCGTCGCTTTCGTCGATCGGTCGATGGACACCCTGTTCAGTGCGACCATGTACGAGCTGGGGGGGCGGGTGACCGGTATGGCCTCCGATCCTGAGATGCAGGCAGATGTTGATTTGCGCGGCCAGCTTGAAAATCATTCACCGCTGACGATTACCGGCAAGCTCAACCCGCTGAGCGGAGATCTGTTTGCCGACCTGGTGATCAGCTTCAAGGATATCGACCTGACGCCGATGACCCCCTATTCCGGGACGTATATCGGCTACGCCATCGGCAAGGGGAAGCTCTACCTCGATCTCACTTACCGGATTGAGCAGCGTAAGATCAAGGCCGCCAACAAGATCCTCATCGACCAGTTCACCCTCGGGGACAAGGTTGAGAGCGAGAAGGCGGTCTCCCTGCCGATCGGCCTGGCGATCGCCCTGCTCAAGGACAGTAACGGCGAAATTCATCTCGATGTGCCGATTTCCGGTGACCTGGACGATCCCGATTTCAGTGTCGCCGGGGTGGTGTTCACCGTCATCAAGAACCTGATCGTCAAAGCGGCGACGGCACCCTTCTCACTATTGTCGGCGATGCTCGGTGGCGGGGACGAAGATTTTACCAGCGTGACCTTTGCTCCAGGGTTGGCAGTGATCGATGCCGCCCAGCAGGAGAAGTTGCAGGGGCTGGCTGATATGCTCGCCAAGCGGCCATCGCTGAACCTGGAAATCAGCGCTTTTGTCGATCCCAACCAGGACCCGGAGAATTACCGCCAGGAACAATTACGCCAGATGCTGGTCGAAGCGAAGTGGCTTGAGCTGCAGGATAAGGGGAAGGCACCTGAAAGTCGGGACGCTATCGTCATCAGCGACGAGGAATATCCCGAGCTGATCCTGACCGTGTACGAGAACGCCGATTTTCCACGCCCGCGGAATTTTATCGGCATGTTGAAAAAGCTGCCGGTCGAAGAGATGGAGAAACTGCTGCTGGCCAATATCCTGGCCGGTGAGGAGCAGATGATCGAGCTGGCCAAGGCCAGGGCGCAGGCGGTGCGTGACGTTCTGGAAGCGGCGAATGGGGAGATCAAACCGCGGCTGTTCCTGATTCAGAACGATATCAACCTTGCGCCGGAAGAGGGGGCGGCCAGCCGGGTTGAATTCAAGATCAGCGTTAAATAGGAAAGATAATAACGTAGGGGCGCGGTGTGCCGTACCCTTTGAAGGAAAAAGAGCGGCCCGAAAAGGGCCGCTCTTTCTGCTTAACGTTTACAGATCAGAAAGACTCCAACCAGCAGCAGGCCGACACCGATGGACCGCTTCAGGTCGAAGGGGATGCCGCGCATGCCGAACAGACCGTAATGATCCATCGCCAGGCCGGCCACCAATTGGGAGACGATAGTCAGGGCGAGAACGGCGGTGGTGCCGATCCGTGGCACGCCGATGATGGTCATCGTCACGAAAAATGCGCCAAAGAGGCCGCCGCTCAACTGCCACCAGTCAGCCTGGCCAATGCGCCGAAAGCTCCCCTGGTGGGTCGATAGGGAAATCAGCAGCAGAATCAGGGTGCCGACGGCAAAAGAGATGGTGGCGGCCTGGAGAAAGCCGGTTTTTTCCGCCAGCCGGGCGTTGATCGAGGGCTGAACGGCAACGGCAACCCCACCGGCGATCATGAGAATGAATAACCAGACATTCGACATTTAGTGCTCTTTTTCAATCCGCCCCTGGCAATCGAGGCAAAAGGGTGTTTCCGGTTGCGCCTGCAGGCGCGCCAGTGAAATCGGTTCTTCGCAACGGCGGCATTCACCGTAACGATTGCTACGCAAGGCCTGCCGGGCGGAGTCGACCAGTTGCAGCCGTCTTTTTGCTCCGTCGCGGCTGGCCTTCGTCAGTTCCTGCTGTTGCAGGGCATCCATGCGTGACAGCCGGCCGATCGGTTGGTCGAGGTCGACGGGTTGTGCACCGGCCCGGGAGGCGGCAAGAATCTGTTCAAGATCATCGCGCAAGGTGAGCAATTTCTGTTTCAGCTCGGCCTTCTGCGTGTCCGACAGTTCTGCCATCAGGGTGTCCGTCTGCGGACCAGCTTCGAAACCGTTTTGAAGGCGTCTCCACCGGCAACCTTGACCAGCTGGAAGAGGGCCATCTCGGTTGTTGTGATGACCGCTCCGGCCCGGGCTGCCGTGCTGATGGCGTTTTCGTAGTCACTGACGAAGCGTGAGGCGACGGCATCGCGCACCAGATGGACGACGTAGCCACGGTCGAGCAGGTCGAGGACGGTCTGGAAGACGCACACGTGGGTCTCCATGCCGGTAATGACGACCTGGCGGGCGCCGGTCTTTTCCAGCGCAGCGACGAAATTCTCTTCACCACAGCAGCTGAAGGCCACTTTCTCTATGCAGGCCTGGTCGGTTCCTCTTTTCAATTCGGGAACCGTGTTGCCGAGCCCTTTCGGGTACTGTTCCGTAGCGATGATCGGCAGGTTCATGGCCTGGAACCCTTCGATCAGTAGTTCGCTGTTCAAGAGCAGTTGCTGATAGAGGGCAGTGTCCATGGCCGGGGCGAGCTTTTCCTGCGCGTCGATGATGACGAGGGCGGCGCTGCCGCTATCCAGCCAGAATTTTTCTTTTATTCTTGACATCTTTTCTCCTTATTCTCGGTGAGCGCTAAGAATATAGCGATTCAGTGTTATTTGCAAACAGGACATGTGTCGGGCGCCATGTCGATTCGCCGGCGATGTCAGGTGGGAAAGTTCTGTGATGAAAAAAATAACATTGTTATATAGTTGTGTTTAGTTTTGTTTTCCAGGGCGCATCAAGTTGACAATTGCAATTTCCACTTTTCTTGACAGTTTCCTGCTTGCGCAATTCCGGAAATTTCAATGTTAACATAACATGCTGTTATTATTACGTTTTTCGTTGACAGGGAGAGGTTTTTTGTGTTTAATTGAATCCAGGCTAAGGAAAGATAAATGTAGAACAGCTTTTTAAGTGGAGGATGACATGACACAACAAGTTGCTGCTGCAGTCCAAACGCAAGCTCAGGTCGGAGCAGAGTCGCGTCTCGGTTTGACCCTGATGTTAATCACTTTCCGGGTGTCGGTCATTCTCACGCTCCTGCTGGTTGCCATGATCGGTGTTTTCAGTGTCGCCTGCCTGATCGGCGGGACGATTGCTGCCGGTGGTCCATTTGGGTTGGCGAAGGGCTGGTTCTCTGCAGTCTCCGGTCTTTAGTCCCTGAAGTCGTGCTTTCATATTTCCGGACACTTGCCCGTTTCTGGTCAGCCCAGCCAGCGTTCTTCGGCAAGTGCTCCGGAGTTATTTTCTGAACGTACGAGAAAGGTTGCCTGCTACACTATAGTCAGCACCCGCCACCGCAACCACAGGGGAGACGCCACATGACCAGATTCTCTGACATCATATCTTCGTTCTTCAAGGGAATCACGCGGAGTAGAATCTCGCTGATCGGTGCCATGATGACGACGCTCTGCTTCCCCTTTCTGTTGGGGTTGGTTGTCATCGATTCTTGGCGGCATATCGATAACCCCTATTTTGGTGCCGTGGTTTACATGCTTCTGGGGCCGATCTTCATCGTCGGTCTGGTAATGGTCTTTGTCGGACTCTTTTTTCTCAAGGGGAAGGAAGAGGTCCGACTTTTTACTCTGGCTTATCTGCAGGAGCATTTTGCCGATGAAACCCGTTTCAATCGGGTGCGTAAGCTGATTTTCCTCGGTGTGTTGCTGACGGGCGTTAATGTCGTCATCTTTTCGCTGCTCGGCTACAGTGGCTATCACTATATGGAGTCGAACAGCTTCTGCGGGCAGTTCTGCCATACTGTCATGGCTCCTGAGTACACGGCCTATCAGAATTCCCCCCATTCGAGAGTCAAGTGTGTGGAATGTCACATCGGTTCCGGAGCGACCTGGTTCGCGAAATCGAAGATTTCCGGAGCGCGCCAGTTGGCTGCGGTGGCCTTTAATACCTATCCGCGTCCGATCAAGACCCCGGTTCATGGGCTGCGCCCGGCACGTGATACCTGTGAGCAATGTCACCGGCCGGATAAATTCCATGGCGATAAGCTGGTGATCAAGGATCACTACGGTGTAGATGAAGAAAATTCTCATACCCAGACCGTCCTGCTGATGAAGATCGGCTCGGCCGGGAGTGGGGTGGCGGCTCCTCACGGGATCCATTGGCATGTCGCGGATGAGAATCGCATCACCTACAAGGCAGATCCCGAGCGCCTGGTGATTGCCGAGGTCAGTTTGGTCAAGGCTGACGGTACGGAGGTCGTCTATCGTAGTGAGGACGCTGCTGAGGCTTTGGCTGAAGAGGGTCTGGTGCTTGAGGAACGGGTAATGGATTGTGTCGATTGTCACAATCGCCCGACACATATCTATCGCTCAGCGACTGATGCCATCGATGAGGAGATTGCCAAGGGAACCATAAGCAGGGACCTCCCCTTTATCAAGAGACAGGCTCTGGAAGCGGTCGATCGAAAATATGCCTCACAGCAGGAGGCGTTTGCCGGAATCGAGACGGAACTGAAGAGTTGGTATGCAGAGAATTATCCCGCCAGCGACAAGGCGTTGCTGGCCCAGGCGATCGAAGGGGTCAGGAGCGCGTATCGGCTCAACGTTTTTCCGGAGATGAATATCGGTTGGGATCTCTATGTGAATCACATCGGCCATGGCGAAGACTTCGAGATCGGCTGTCACCGCTGTCACGATGGCAGCCATGAGAGTGAGACGGGTGAGGTGATCGCTTCTGATTGCGATACCTGTCACGCGCTGCTGGCCGAGGACGAGGAATCTCCTGATATTCTGCAAGATCTCGCCGGTGAATAGCCACTACTGAAAGGTAAAGGATAATAGAAGGCCCGTTTCGGAACTCCGGAACGGGCCTTTTTCTTTGTACTTTTTTGCGGGGTTAGTGGTTGCTCGCTTTGTTGGTCTCGCCGTGTCTTTCGACGACCTTGCGGCGGGCCTTTTTCATGGCCTGGATGAAAAACTCACAGTTCTGGCAGCGGCCGGGCTCCCTGGCGCAGGCTATATCGTCGCGTTTCCAGCAGGGGATGGTGTTGTCGACATAGGCCGAGCATTGCTCCCGTTTCTCGGCGGGGCAGTGATTGATTTCCCAGCAGGGGGTGAGCTCAAGGAGGCGCTTGATCCCCGGAATGCTGATCCCTTGCTCATGGATCAGGTCTCGCAGGCATTGAACCCATTCGATGTCATTGCTGGAGAAGAAGCGTTTATGGCCTTTCCTCGTCGGGCTGATCAGGCCTTCCTCTTCGTAAATCCTCAGGGTGCGCGGATGGACGTCCAGTAGTTTTGCCGCGACACTGATAGGGTATATGGGGTCGTTGTTGTTAACCGGCATAGCTTATCCCTTCTCAGTCTCTTGGTCGCAAGGCCGCTGGCGCCGCCTTGGGCTCCCCCTCTGGGTTCCTCCTGAATGCGATTTATGATGTGGTATGAGCTAGAGTTCGCAACGCTGAAGTGCAACAGAAGAGCAGTTCAAAACGCTTTAAAATGCTCTGGAGATAAAAAATAACATCGTTATGATAAATTGAATATTTTCTATAACTTTATATCTAAACCAATTATACATCAAGAAAAATAATAACTTGCATGTAAAACATCATGTGATTTGATGTTTATCGCTATCTTGGAAATAGCAATTTCCGGGAAAGGGGGAAATAAATGTTGCAACGCAATGTTGTATGTGGTATCAATGCATCATCTGCAACATAAAGTTCGCAGAAAATACCAGACAATGTGCTTTTGATATTGTAGTTGCGTCACTGAGAGAAGAGGCGAAGATGGTACACGAGTTATCTGTAAAGCTGAGTAGATTCCTCCTGATGCTGATCTTGTGTTCGGCAACAACTGCCCATGTCATCCTTGCCGCGGTTCCTGCTGCCAACAGGCCGGGCCTGGTTGTCGCATCTATTGCTTCCGCTCTTATTGTCGCTATGTATGACATCGGAGTTTTTAGAGTCGATCTCGACGAACTGGGTTTCTGATCGGGCCGGTCTCGGCCTGTTCCAGATCATCGCATGTAAAAACTACCTGTAAAATTTAATGGTTCTTATCCGCTACGGCCACGGTCGCAGTCCTATCTATAGCTTTGACTTTTTGCTGAAAAGTTAGCTGCGGCTCATAAATTTGCACATCGTTTTCACGACAGATCCAGGAGAGACTTTATGGAAGGCCACGCAAAGACAGTCAAGCTCACACTCAACGAATTGGAGCGGGGGGTCACCTCCCGGTTGTTCTCAGGCAGCTTCAAGTATTATCTGGCTGTCGCTTTCTCGGCGTTTCTGGTGCTTGCGGCACTGGTCGCGGGGATTCACTCGATTATCGTCGGTCACCACCATACGTATAACGTCAACCGCGAGATCGCCTGGGGCATCCTGATCGCGACCTACGTGTTTTTCGTTGTTACCTCGACCGGTCTTTGTCTGGTGTCATCGATCGGGCATGTTTTCGGGGTTGAATCGTACATGCCGATCGCCAAGCGTTCTGTCTTCCTGTCGATCGCGACAATTCTCGGCGGCTTTTTCGTTATCGCCTTTGAGATCAAGTTGCCCTGGCGGATGGCGGTCTACAATGTCATTTCGCCGAATATCACGTCGAACATCTGGTGGATGGGGACGCTCTACGGGGCCTATCTTGTCCTGATGATGTTCGAATTCTTCTTCCTGATCATCAACAAGCATCGGCCGGCATTCTTCTGCGGTTTCTTCGGCGCAATTGCCGGTATCGCGGCGCACAGTAACCTGGGCGCGGTTTTCGGCCTGCTGATGGGGCGTGAATTCTGGCACGGTCCCTACATGTCGATCTACTTCATTGCTTCGGCAATGATGACCGGTACCGCGGTCATTTATCTCTTTCATTTCCTTGCTTACAAGGTCAATGGCCAGTCACTGGAAAATGACAAGCCGATGCTGGCCTCGCTGGATGTGGTCCGGCGTCTCGGTATCCTGCTGTTGTGCGTCATTATCTTCTTCACCACCTGGAAAATGGTTGCCGGTGTGGCCGGCCAGCCAGGCGGTAAATACGAGGCAGTCATGGCTTTGGTTAAAGGCCCTTACGCGATCAATTTCTGGGTCTTCGAGGCCGGCTTCGGTCTGATCCTGCCGTTGGTCATGTTCTACTTCTCTCGCGGTAAAAACCTGATCATGATGTTCTGGGGCTCTGTCCTGATGCTGATCGGTATCTTTATCATGCGCTACGATCTGGTGATCGTCGGGCAGGTTGTTCCGGTGTTCCATGAGTTGGGTGTCAACGAGTTCAAGCACTTGTTGCACTATGTCCCGTCATTCCATGAAATCGTCATTACCCTGGGCGGTTTCGGTGTGACCTTCTTCCTGTTCCTGGTCGGTGAGAAGATCTTCGACGGGCACAAGGTCGATCCCCATCATCATTAAGTAACCGGACATTACCCTATAAAACTCAGTCATACTGGAGAGTGACGATGAGAGATAAAATCAAGCAGATCCGCAGCCGCGACAATGAGGGAATTGAGAATATTTCCGTTGAGGAGCGCAGGCACTTTTTGAAAATGGGACTTGCCGTGACCGGCGTTTTCTGTGGTGGCACCATCATCTCGGCAGTGTCGGCGGTGAACAAGGTTTATGCTTCGGCGGGTGAGTATGCGGCCAAGTACCCTTACAAGCCGCACTACAGCATGGTCATCCATGTTGACCGTTGTGTCGATTGCGAACTGTGCATGCAGGCCTGCGTCAAAACCAACCATGTTCCGGATTACGGTTACCGCACGACGATTCTCGAGCGCGACGTGCCCGATGCCGTCGGGCAAAAGCGGGAATTCATCCCGGTACTCTGTAACCAGTGCAACCTGCCGCAGTGCACCCGGGTTTGTCCGACGCGGGCAACATACAAAAACAAGGAAAACGGCATTGTCATGATGGATATTTCCAAATGTATCGGTTGCCTGACCTGTCAGATGGGTTGCCCGTACAATGCTCGTTATTTCAGTGAAGAGATCCACGCCGTTGACAAGTGTGACTTCTGTTACAAGAGTCGGCTCTCCAAGGGTGAGAAAATCAGCGCCTGTGCTGAGGCCTGCCCGGCAGGGGTCCGGATCTTCGGTGACCTGTCCGATCCGAGCAGCCCGGTTTACAACAGGGTGCATCAGCTGGAGAAGGCGGTCTGGGTTATGCGTCCGGAGGCCGGTACCAGACCGAATATCTATTACACCAAGGGCTAAGTTTCCGATTCGCTAAGATCGGCTGTGGAGGATATAGACAATGAAGCGCACAATTTTCCTGACAATTGTAACAATCGTTCTGGCTGCGTTTTTCCTGGTGACCGATGGTTTTGCCGATGATTCCGGCGGTGAAATTGTTTACAAGTCGGTGACGTTCAGTCATAAGTCCCACGTGGACGGTATGGGGTTCGACTGTGAAACCTGTCATGACGGCATTTTTGAAATGGAGGCCGGCTCAATGGTCGCGAGTCCCGATTTCAGCATGGACTCAATATACAATGGCGAATTCTGTGGGGCCTGTCATGACGGCAGTATGGCCTTTGCCTCGGATGACGACTGTACGACCTGCCACACCCGTCCCGGTGGTGACATCCTGTATTTCAAACCGGTGAAATCTGTACTTTTCAGTCATGCCGTACACACTGAGGCCTTTGGCTGTGAATCTTGTCATACCGGGATGTTCAAAATGGAAGCCCTGGCGGCCCAGGAGAATGATGATTTTACCATGGAGTCGCTGTATCAGGGTGAATATTGCGGGGCCTGTCATGATGGAAGTACGGCATTTGCCTCCGATACTCAATGCGCCACCTGTCACCTGGGGGTCAAAGGCTACAATCGGATGCAGGGCGGTGAGCAGGCAAATCAGAGCGGCCATTGATAATTTGACAATACGCTTTGACAATAAAAACAGGCGTACATACAATGAGTGATAAAAGAGGACCAAATTCGACAGAAGAAAAAAATGAAAAATTAGGGGGCTTTGCGCCCGATATTATGAGCGATAAAGAATTGCAGACGATAAATACGATTCTCGACAGTGTTGCCGATGCTATTTTCACTGTCGATGAAGACATGAAAATAACGACTTATAACAAGGCGGCTGAGTCGATCACCGGTATCCCGGCTGAAGAAGCCATCGGTCGTCCCTGTCACGAAGTCTTCCGGGCGGATGTTTGTTTTACGGCCTGCCCGGTGAAGGAAGCCATCGAGACGGGAATGCCGGTTACGGATCGCGAGGTCCATGTCACTGGGAAGAATGGTCGCCATGTCCCTGTTTCGATCAGCGCGAACGTGCTGCGGGACGCTAACGGGCGGCCGGTTGGTGGTGTCGAGACGATGCGTGATCAGTCTCTCATTCATGTCCTGCAGCAGGAGATCGAAAACAAGTTCACCTTTGGCGACCTGCTCAGTCGTAACAAGATCATGAATAAGCTGTTCGCGATTATTCCGGACATTGCCGCCAGTGAAGCGACTGTTCTGATCAAGGGTGACAGCGGTACGGGCAAAGAGCTCTTCGCCAAGGCTATCCATGAAAACAGCCCGCGCAAAGACGGACCCCTGGTTATTATCAACTGTGGCGCGCTGCCTGAGCCGTTGCTGGAGGCAGAGATCTTCGGGGCGCGGCGCGGTGCTTATACAGGATCGATAGAAAATCGCCCCGGTCGGCTTGAGATGGCCAAGGGGGGGACGCTGTTCCTTGACGAGTTGGGCGATTTGCCGCTGCCGTTGCAGGTCAAACTGCTGCGCGTGCTGGAGAACCACGAATATCAGCCGCTCGGAGCGCCGTCACCGGAAAAGGCTGATGTCCGTTTCATTGCGGCAACGCACCGTAATCTGGAGCAGATGGTCGATCGTGGAGAATTCCGGCGTGACCTCTTCTTCCGGATCAATGTTGTTTCCCTGACGATCCCTTCACTCAAAGAGCGGCCGGAAGATATTCCGCTGCTCGTAGACAAGTTTCTCAAGCGTTTCAACAGCATTTACCATAAGAACATCAAGGGGTTCTCTCCTGAGGCAATGCAGTTGATGTTGGAGCATGACTATCCGGGGAATGTTCGGGAGCTCTTGAACCTGGTCGAGCAGACAGTTATCCTGTGCAAGCAGCGTGAGATAACGGTCGAGTGTTTCCCGGAAAGCTTCCTGGTTACGACCAATGCCGTCCGGCGGCGCAAACGGACTGGGGCGAGTAGTCCGCACCTGTCTAAGGAAGTTATTATCGATGCTCTGGAGAAGTTTCACGGCAACAAGGGGAAGGTCTCCAAGGCTCTTGGTATCGACCGAACCACATTGTGGCGCTGGATGAAGCGGTTGGACATTCAATAAATGTCGCAGGATTTTGTTGCAACACTGTTTTTTGCATCGCTGCTCATGGATTTCGTTGGTGCAACGGACTGATTTTTTTTCAGACTTCA
>PKUG01000100.1 GCA_002869665.1 Desulfuromonas sp.
GGCTTATTATCTGGCGCTTGTCGGTTCGGCAGTCATCTACCTGCTCGGTTTCATCATCCTCGTGCATATCTTCCGCCACCAGGAGATCAAGCTCCAGCACGCCAACTTCGGCTGGTACATCCCCCCGGTCTCGAAGCTGATCATCCCGATCGCCGGCTATGAACTGGCCGGTTATTTCCCCGAAAAAGCCGAGTTTCTGCTGACTCTTTCGACCGTCAGCTTCGGTGTCGGCTTTTTCCTGTTCCTGTTCGTCGGCGCTGCCGTTTACCACCGCTACATCTACCACGAGCTGCCGATGAGCCGCTTCGCCGCGACCTTCTTCATCGGTATTGCCCCGACAGCGATCATCTCGGTGATCCTGTTCAAGATGATGCACCTCTTCAGCCACCACGAATTCATGGGCCTCGATTCAGCGGTCGTGACCACGCTGTGCAAGTTCGGCATCCTCTTTACCTGGGGGTTCGCCGCCTGGTGGTTCGTCATGGCGATCATCGTCGTTCTCTACTACCTGAAAAAGCTCGAACTGCCCTACGCACTCTCCTGGTGGGCTTTCACCTTCCCCTCGGGCGCGCTCTGCGTCTCTTCGGGGGTTGCCTGGAAAGCGACCGGGTTCGGCATCATCCACAGTTTCTACCTGTTCGCCGTCACCTTCCTGCTACTGATCTGGCTGCTGGTTTTCCTGCGCACGATGAAGGGGGTGCTGTCGGGCAAGATCTTCGCCCCGACCCACTGATCTTCAAATAAATCCGATCGACAAAAAAAGGCGACCCGCACGGGTCGCCTTTTTCTATTCTACGCAGGGGCATGGTGAGCCATGCCCTGCCATCAATCAGAGCAGTTCCTTGGCAACAGCGACGAAATTCTCCGCCGTGAAACCATAATGCTTCATCAGTTCGCCCGCCGGGGCACTGGCCCCGAACGTGTCCATAGCGATGACCTTGCCGGCGAAGCCGACGTAACGTTCCCAACCGAAACCGCTGCCGGCCTCCATCGAAACCCGCTTGGTGCAAACGGGGGGGAGAACCTGGTTACGATAGCTCTCATCCTGCTTTTCGAACAGCTCCCAGCTCGGCAGGGAGACGACACGCGTCCCCACGCCTTCGGCCTGCAGCGTCTCGCGGGCAGCGAGGGCATGCTGGATCTCGGAACCGCTGGCGATCAGGATCAGCTGCAGCTCACCCTCTTCAGCAGCGAGGACATACCCCCCCTGCTGCAGACCGGCGGTCCCCTCTTCGAGGGTCGGCAGCCCCTGGCGCGACAGAACGAGAACGGTCGGCCCTTGACGGTTGGCGATTGCAGCCTTCCAGGCTTCGGAGGTTTCATTCGCGTCGGCCGGACGGATGACCGTCATGTTCGGCATCGCCCGCAACGAGGCCAAATGCTCGACCGGCTGGTGGGTCGGACCGTCTTCGCCGAGGCCGATGGAATCGTGAGTCATGACATAGATCGGCGCCAGATCCATGAGCGCGGCCATACGCATGGCCGGACGCATGTAATCGGTGAAAACAAAGAAGGTGCCACCGAAGGGGATCAGGCCCGGCGTATGGCACAGGCCGTTGAGGATCGACCCCATGGCGTGCTCGCGAATACCGAAGTGAATATTGCGCCCGCTCTGCCCCGGCAGCCAGGAATCGGCGCCCTTGATCGTCGTGTTGTTGGAGGGGCCCAGGTCGGCCGAACCGCCGAGCAGCAGCGGCAGTTTTGCCGCCAGGGCGTTGATCGCGGCACCACCCGCCTGACGCGTGGCTTTGGCACCGTCAGCCACGGTGTAAGTCGGCAGCGCCTCTTCCCAACCGGCCGGCAGTTCACCGGCGGCGGCAGCCAGCCAGGCCGCAACTTTGGGCTCGGCTTTCTTGCTTTCGAACAGAGCTTGCCATTCTTGTTCCAACTCGGCGCCACGGGCCTTGCAGCCGCCCATATGCTCAGCAACCTCGGCCGGAACAACGAAGCAGTCCTGCGGATCACGGCCATAGGCCTGTTTAGTCAGGGCCAGTTCATCGGCACCCAGCGGTGCGCCGTGGGCATCAGGGGTATCCTGCTTGTTCGGTGCACCCTGACCGATGTGGGTGCGCGCGATGATCAGCGAGGGACGCGGATCGAGCTTGGCGCGCTCCATGGCGGCATCGACCTCATCGAGGTTTTCCCCTTCGACACGCTCGACATGCCAGCCACAGGCCAGGTAGCGGGTGCCGACATCTTCGGTGAAGGCCAGGCCGGTATCCCCTTCGATGGTGATCTTGTTGTCGAGATAGATATAGTTGAGCGAACCGAGTTTGAGGTGACCGGCCAGCGATGCGGCCTCGGCGGACACCCCTTCCATCAGGTCACCGTCGGAGCAGATGACCCAGGTACGGTAACCGAACAGTTCGGCATCAACCTGCTGCGCCAGGTACTGACCACCCATCGCCATCCCGACGGCAACGGCAACCCCCTGGCCCAGCGGACCGGTGGTGGTTTCAACTCCCGGTGTGTGGCCGAACTCGGGGTGGCCGGCGGTCTTGCTGCCGAACTGGCGGAAGTTCTTGATATCGTCGAGGGACAGGTCGTAACCGGTCAGATGCAGCATGCTGTAGATCAGGGATGACGCATGACCGCACGACAGAATAAAACGGTCGCGCCCCGCCCAGTCGGGGTTGGCCGGATTATGGCGCAGGTACTTCTGATAAAGCAGATAAGCGATCGGCGCCGCTTCCATCGGTGTACCCGGATGGCCGGACTTGGCTTTTTCAACGGCATCGGCCGAGAGCAGGCGAATCGTATCGATCGACTGACGGATAACGGGATCGGTGAACTTCTTCGAGGGTGCTGCATTTCCTGGTGACGACATACGGGCTCCTTGTGCGGGGCGATTTTTTTTGTGAACTCGGTCGACCCTGGCGGTTGTCCGCGAAACCGTCAGCTTGCACCCGCCCAGATATGATTCAGCAAAGCCGATCTGGAAGGAGAGACAACGGACGGTTACCGCAGCAGACACCATGGCGGGACCGGGTTGATTCAGGACGGCATATTCAAACAGCAATCTGCCCGACAAATCAAGGGAAAGAAGGGGAAAAAAAGAAAAAAAACCGACCCCGGAGGAGGTATTCCGGGATCGGCTAAGAGGGAGAAAAGGAGGTTTTTGTTTTCTGTGCTCAACATCCCGACTGCCACACCGGTCCGTTGATGGTTGTGACTCTATCGCGAACCACCAAGAAATAAAACGTGCGGCCGCGCATTTGTTCGATGGCAGTCCCTCGTTTTTCGACTGTGCGAATGCACAGTTATTTTCAACCCCGGGCGTAACCGCAATGATCGAGCAATACCTGCAGACGTTCGGCCCGCGTGCCGCCCCAGCGCTGCAGCAACTGTTCGGCCAGGGTTTCACCCGTCTCCAGCAGCTCGTCGACAACGTCGAGAAAAACACCTTCGTCGGCACCACTGTCCCCATCGAGAAACTGCTGCCCCAGGCTCTTCCTGGCCGCACTAACCAACTCGGCGGCAATCTCGCCCAGGTTGGCGTCACCTATTTGCGTCTTCAACCCGGTTGTCCATGAGGCTCGGTAGAGATCGCGGAATGCCTCTTCCGACAGCTCACCGAGCAGGCTCTCGACCCGCGTCAGTCCGCTCTCGCGATAGAGCAACCCTTTGTAGAAGGCGGCCACCGCCGCCGTGTAGCGCGGCGGCAGACTGTCAGCGGTGCGGATTTCCACCTGCGGCCGCAGCCGGACTTCGGGGAACAGGGTCGACAAGTGCAGGTTCCAGTCAGCGAGGATCGCCCGCTCGCCCTGCCACCCCCGCTCGAAGAATTCGCGGAAGGTCAGTCGGCGCTGGGTCAGGTCAACATAGGCATCATTACGCTGGATGAAGTAGAGCGGCACATCAAGAGCGTAATCGACGTAGGCGTCAAGCCCGGCGTCCGGCGCCAGCAAGGGGCCGATCAGCCCGCAGCGATCGGGATCGGTGCGCGACCAGATTTCACCACGAGTGGACAGGTGACCGCTCGGCTTGCCGTCGAGCAGCGGGGAATTAGCGAACAGAGCATACCCGACCGGGCTCAGCAGTTGGGCTGTGCGCAGCTTACGCATACAGTCTGCTTCGTCGGAAAAATCCAGGTTAACCTGGGTTCCAGCTGTCTGCTTCATCATCCGCTGCCCAATGTCCCCGGTTCTGCTCATGTAGGGGCCCATGATGGCGTAACGCGGCTTGGGCAGCCAGGCGATCTGCTCCAGCGGGGTAAAGGGTTGCGAACCAAGGCCGAGAAACAACAGGCCGAGCTCGTGCCCCATGGTAAGAATATGTTGCCGGTAGCGGTTAAGGTCGCGCCAACTGCAGTGGATATCGCAGCAAAACTTGCCCGACAGCTCCAGTTGCCCGCCCGGCTCGAGGGTTACCGACGAGCGTTTGCCGCGCAGGCCGAGCAGTTGCCCCTCTTCGCGAAACCCTTCCCAGCCACCGATACCGTCCAGGCGTTCGAGCAGACCGCGGATACGCAGGTAATCGACCGCTTCGCCGGTCTGGCGATCGACAACCTGCTTTTCCGTTTCCAGTCCGACCCCCCAATCTGCACTCGGCCGTGCGCCGCCGAGCAGGAAATCGAGCAATTGCTGCCGATCTTCCAGCGGCTGCCGGGATGTGCTTTTATCTTCTTCTCGGACATGCGGCGCCATGACAAATCCCCGTCGTTTACTCGCAGATGTTACAGGACGGTTTGACCGATTTCAGGTACTCGGTCACCGCCTCGGCGATGGTGTCGAAAATTTTGACGAACTCCTGCTCATCCTTCTCCAGCAGGGTAATGCGGAAACCGCGCTCGTCGGTACAGAAGGAGGAGATCGGCACCACGCAGATGCCGGTCGAGGCGAGCAGGTAATAGACGAAGCGCTTGTCCGTCTCAACCCCCGGCTTGTTGACCAGTTCCTCGACCAGCTTGCGGACTTCAACGTTGTCGATCGGCAGGGTCTGCTCGCTGTTGAGGCGCCCCTTCTCAAAGGCAACACTCATGTAAAAAGCACCGTTGGTACGGTTGACACGCAGGCCCGGGACATCCTTCAGCCGGTCATAGGCAAGGTTGGAAAATTTCTCATAGCGATTGCGCCGCTCTTCCAGGTAAACCGGATATTGCGGATGGCTGAGGATTTTCGGAATCGCCTTCTGCGGCAGCGTCGTCGAGCAGACCTCGACCATCTTGGAATCGAGAATACTCTGAATATAGCGGGCAAAGACCGGATCTTTGTCGGCATTGTAAATCTCGATCCAGCCACAGCGGCTTCCCGGCCAGGGAATCTCCTTACTGATTCCCTTCATGGCGATTGCCGGCAGGTCACCGACCAGGTCGGAAATCGGCCGGGTCGCGGTGCCGTTGTAGCAGAGGTTGTGATAGATCTCGTCGCAGATCAGGAACAGATCGTACTCCTTACACAGGGCGATGATCTCCTTGAGAATCCGCTCCGGGTAAACAGCGCCGGTCGGGTTGTCCGGGTTGATCACCAGGATCGCCGAAATCGCCGGATTGTACTTGACCGACAGGCGCATATCGTCGATGTCGGGATACCAGTTGTTATCCGGGTCGAGACGATAGGTCACCGGTTTTTGCCCGGCATGGGCACCTTCCGCCGAGGAGTGCGTGGAGTAGGTCGGCGAGGGGCCGAGAACCCGCGCTTCGCGCTTGAGCTGGCCGTAAACCTTGTGAATAGCGTCTCCCAGACCGTTGAAAAAAATGATGTCATCGGGCGTGATCTGAACCTTGCCGCGCTGATTGACCTGTTCGCAGAGAAATTCGCGGGTTTCCAGCACCCCACGGGTCGCACAGTAACCGTACGAGCAATCCTTCTGCGCCAGATCCGCGACGATCTCTTTCATCCAGGCGGGCAGGATTTCCCCCTTGGCGATCGGATCACCAATGTTTTCCATGTTGGTTTTGATACCGAGTTTTTTCAGTTTGTCGGCGATTTCGACAATGGCACGAATTTCATAAGTCAGCTCGCCGGCCCCGATGTGAACTATGTTGTTGCGCATCCCTTAACTCCCGTCCCAGATCACAAAAGAAAAGGCCATGGACTTTGCTGTCCATGGCCTCAGGTTGATTTTTACATTCCTGTGCAGCTCACCCTAAGGGTGATGGACAGCCGGTTGGCGTAAACTCGCCGCCTGAATCGCCTGTGCCGCCGCTGCAGAAATGAACATATAAACTCCCGGTGAAAAATTTTATCCCGTGTATCATAGCAATCTAACAATGTCAATAAATCTCGTAAACGTGGGAAGTTTCCTCTGGCTGAACCTCCTCACAGCCGCATCCGAATTTCAGCGAAAACAGCTCAGAGGAAGACCATCAGCACACTCAGCGTCACCAGGCTGAGCAAGGTCGAAACCACGACCACCGAGGTCACGTAAGCCGGCACGATATTGTTCTCCTTGGCGATGATCGAGACGAAGATCGCCGCCGGCATCGCCGCCTGCAGGATACCCGAAGCACTCTCAACAGGATCGGAGACAAACAGGGGGACCAGAACAAAGGCCAGAGCCGGGGCCAACAGAAGACGGATTGACGAGCCGAACAGCACATCCCTGTCCAGATGCACCCGCCCTTGCTCGCGCAGTTGCAGACCGAGGGCAAAGAGCATCACCGGGATCATTGCCCCGGCCAGCAGGCCGACCATCCGCGCCACGACCAGTGGCACCTGCAGGTCGCCGACGGAGACCAGCGCCGCCGGAACCGTCGCCCACAGCGCCGGAGTCTTGACGACCTTCCAGATCGCCCCGCGGCTGCCGCCGTGCGCCCAGCCGGCTGCGCCGACACAGATCGCGAAGGCACTGATCGAGATCGCGACAAAGTAGATGGTCGCCGGCGCCAGAGACTCATCCCCCAGGAGGAACTGAATCAGCGCCAGACCGAAATTTCCGACATTACCGAAGGAGGCGATCATCAGGAATGCCGCAATCATCTCGCGCGAATAACCGAACAAACGGCCGAGACCACCGGAGATAAAAACCGTCGCCAGGTGGACAACGACGATGAAGGCGACCAGAGTCAAAGCATTCGCCAGCGGCATTTCCGCCGTGCTGATCGCCTGAAAGATAAACGCCGGAGCAAAAACATAATACGCCGCCCGCGTCAGGGTGCGGGCTTCCAGCCCCAACCGCCCACCCAGCAGCGCCCCGAGCAGGACAATACCGAATACCGGCATGATGACGTTGAGAAAGACAAGAAAAAGTGCAGACATGGGGAACCTTTGCGTCTATTCAAATGATCACATCAGTTTATGCAGAAAGGAGAGAGGAGACTAGTTTCTTTTTCAGGCAATTTATAGAGCATGGAAACATCTCTTGGCCAAAGCCATCACCTCATTTCGATGCTATGACGGCTCTACGTAGCGCGCAGGTTTCGAGAACCAAAGTAACTGATAATACGCCCGATTAATCCCTAAGTGATCTAAGAATGAATTGCAGTAGGTTATATGAGAACAAATAGCTATTCGGTCATCTAAGTTACTAAAAACCGGGATTTTTAAAAAATAAAGGCCGGTTCCGAATGGGAGCCGGCCTTATGTTATCTGCTGAATTTACTCTCCATTAACGTGTTCTAGTCGACCGCGTCGACAGCAGAGTGAAGGTGCAACCGTTTCCGGTCTCGGTGTAATCACTGTCCGCATCACCACTGCGGATCGCCTTGACCCGGTAGTAGAA
>PKUG01000189.1 GCA_002869665.1 Desulfuromonas sp.
CCATCACCGGCTGCAGCATTACCGGCAGCAAAGGCCGAAGAAGAGAAGGTAACCAGGGCGATCAGGGTATTGCGCAGCGTTCTTTTCATGACATCCTCCTATGGGATTGTGTGGTTGTTTGTTTGTGTTTCTTGCCCTGCTATAGAGCATCGGGCGTGCCAGAAATTTTTTCGCTGTGAAAATTAATTTTCAAGTGGTTGGAATTACAGAGGAAAAAAATTTCACAATCGGGCAGATGACAAGAGAAATGAAAAAACGCCTGTATTTCAATGATATACAGGCGCCACAGGGAAAAACTCGTTCATCGTTCGCGCTAAAAAAGATAACAGTCTGAAATCAAAGAGATTTTCACAAACAGGATGGGCTGTATATATTTTCCGTGGCGACAATGTTTTATTTATGCGGAAAATATACTATCTTGAACGTCGCATTTTTCGGTTTTTAAGCGTAGAAAGCAGGGGCATGGACGAATACAAACCGACAAACTCCCCGGATTATATTCCGGGATTGAAAAAAGTCCGCAGCCGGAGGCTCTTCCTCTGGCTGGTGATCATCGTCTACCTGCCCGCGATGATGCTCGCCCTCGACTCCCCCGATTACAAGACCTGGGTTGCGGTCGTCTTCGTCACCTGGCTGGTGCTGCTGATTGTCGCTGTCGCCTTCGCCTGTCTCGTCCGCTGCCCCCGCTGCGGCAACTGCTTTCACACCCACGGCCCGACCTTCCTCCCCTTCCGCCGCTGCCTGCACTGCTCGCTGCATGTCAATGCCGACAAGCGCGCACCCGAGGAACACTCGCCGCAGGCCCGCTTCCCGGACCAGGAGACAGACGACTAGCCGCAACACAGTTCGGAGATTTTTTTCAACACATTTTACCGCCGATAATCGGCGTGCAGGGAGATCGATATGGATGAATATGAAGAGGTCAGCCGTGAGGAACTGCATGCCGGATTGAAAAAGATCAGGGGACGGCGCTGGTTGCTGTGGCTTCTGATAATCGCCTACATGCCGATCATGCTGACGGCGATGCGGATGGAGAATTCGGGCCAGGCGATCGTTATCGCCTTCGCCCTCTGGGTCCTGCTGCTGATCGTTGTCGTCGCCATGATGGCCCTCGTCCGCTGCCCCCGCTGCGGCAACTGCTACCACATGAGCGGCATCACCTTCCGCCCGGTACGCAAGTGCTTCAGCTGCGGCCTGCCGCTGAACGCGGACAAAAAGAAGTAACAGCCCACACTACAGACCGCCGCACACTTACCGTATTCAGACCCGTTTCCTGTTGTTCACCCACCGGACCAGCAGGAAGGTCGAGAGTGAAACGGCGATCATAACCGCCGCCACCGGGGCCGAATAGGTGAGACCGTAGTTATTGAAGCGGTCGTAGATCAGAACCGGCGCCACCATCGGGTGGTAGGCGATGATCACCACCGCCCCGAATTCACCCAGCCCCCGACTCCACATCATCAGCATGCCGTTGACGATCTCGCGCCGGGCATTGGGCAGCACCACGCGAAAGAACACCGCAAAACGCCCCGCCCCCAGGGTCCGCGCGACATTCTCCAGTTTCGGATCGACATTTTTAAATCCTTCTTTCGCCCCGTTGATCAGAAAGGGCGCCGAGAGAAACATCATCGCGATCATGATTCCGGCCTCGGTATCGACAATCCGAATCCCCAGGCTCTTGAAGATATCGTCCATCACGCCGCGGTTGAAGGCCACCAGCAGGGCGATACCGGCAGCGGTGTGGGGGAGCATGACCGGAATGTCGATGAGGCTCTCAACGAACGACTTGCCGCGGAAATCGTGGCGGGCGATCAGGTAGGCCAGCGGCAGCCCCGTGACCAGGATCAGGCAGGTTCCGTAGAAGGAGACCTTCATCGTCAACCAGACGGAGCCCATGATCTCCGAATCGCGGAAGGCGGTGAATAATGCCGACCAGCCGACGCCGCCGAAGAGGCCAACCAGGGGGATGACGATAAACAGCAGCACCAGCGCCGAAAGCAGAAGGAAGGTCAGGTTAAACAGGTGCTTCATCCGGACTCTCCGCTGGCGGGAAGAAGGTAACGGCGGAGCGGGGGAAGCTCAGCTGAACGGTAGCACCGGGACCGACACGGACGGGATCGATGCTCTGCTTGGTAAGCCTGACGACAACCGGACAGCCGTCCGCTTCGACCACCAGCTCATAATGGTTCACCCCTTCGTTCCGCTCGCGGCAGACGCCGTACATGCTGTAATCGTCTCCCACCGGGGGCGTGTCGACACGGATCTGCGCCGCATTGAGAGCAAAATGACCGGCGGCGGCATGGGGATCGATCAGTCGCTGTGGCAGAATGTTGCGATAGCCGAGGAAGCGGGCGACGGGGATCGAGGCCGGACGGTGAAGCACCTCCTGCACCGCCCCCTGCTGCACCAGTTTTCCGTCCAGCATGATCCCGATACGATCGGCGAGGTAGGCGGCTTCGTGAAAATTATGGGTGACATGGATGACGGTGACCTCGAAGCGACGCTTCAGGTCTTTCAGGTTCTCCATGATCTGGGTCCGGAAGCCGGGATCGATGGCGCTGAGCGGCTCGTCGAGGAGCAGGATATCGGGGCGCGAATAGATCGCCCGCGCCAGCGCCACCCGCTGCTTTTCCCCGCCGCTGAGATAGCGGATGTCGCGCTCCAGCAGCTCCCCCAGGTCGAGGCTGTCGATCAGCTCCTGCCAGGCGATCCGCCCCGCCTGCTCCCGATAGCGGTCGGAGAAGCGGATATTGCCGGTGACGGAGAGATGGGGGAAGAGGGCGAAGTCCTGGTAGACGAAGCCGACCCGGCGTCTCTCCGGCGGCACTCCGGTGATCTCCCGGCCGCGGAAGGAGATTGCCCCCGTGTGCCGATGCAGGCCGGCGATGGTTTCGAGGAGCAGGGTCTTTCCGCTCCCGGTGCGGCCGAGGATGACGAAGTAATCGCGCTCCGGCACCGCCAGGGAGACCTGGCGCAGGGCGAAGGCGCCCTTGCGCAGGCCGATCTTGCGCAGTTCCAGCATCAGTTCAGGATGGCCGCATCGCCGGTAATTTTGGCCGGGGCGATGACGCCCTGACCGTTCTTCGCCATAATCGCCTGCCCCGCGTCGGAGAGGACGAACTTGACGAACAGCACCGCCCCTTCCCTGTTGGCCGGGCAGACGTCGTTTTCGGCAACGGTGATCCCGTAGACCATCGGCGCTCCCTTCTGCGTGATCCATTCTCCCGGTTTTTTGCCATTGATCTTGAAGGTCGCCGCCTCGTACTGAGCGGCGAAGTCAGCGCTCTTCAGTGAAACCTCTTCCGGCAGACTCAGGTAGCGCAGATGATGCTGCTCCGCGACCGATTTATAGATGTAAAGATAATCGTAGACGCCCGCTTCGATCAGCCCGAGCAGATCCGTTTCCTTCGGCCGCACAATCACCTTGTCGCGGTTCTCCTCACCGTTCTGATAGGAATCGCCGTAGCCGAACAGCTTGTCGAACAGGCCGGGCATCTGGTAGTAGTCCTCGGCCAACTGGGTGACCAGCATCGAACGATAGCCGCAGGGGTCGAGATTGGGATCGGAATGGCCGACCTTGACGCCCTCTTTCAGGAAAATCTCCGGCCAGTTGTCCGCGGTGATCTGATCGCTGTATTTCGATTGCGCCGTATAGGCGAGGACCATCTCGTTGGTGGCGAACTGGGCGTTGAATTTCGCGTCGTTGGGTATCATCAGATTGTCAATGACCTTGTAATCGGCGCTGGCCATGACATCGGCCGGCTTTTTGATATCGGTCACCTTACGCGCTGCCGCGACACTGCCGGAGGCCTCGCGCTGAATATCGTATTGCGGATACTGAGCCTCAAAGGCTTGTTCAATTTCAGCAAAAGGGACAGACAGACTCCCGGCATGGAAAACGACGATCTTCTCCTGCGCCCAGCAGGTCGTCGCCAGGGGCAGAGCCAGCAGCAACAGCAGAATCTTTTTCATTTGTTCTCTCCTCGGATCATGGTTTGCCCGGCCAATTCGAAGTGATAACCCTCGATGGCCGAAAACTCGGCCGGCACGGAATTCTTCAGGAAATTGACGAAGCGGATCAGGTTGGGATGCAGGAAAACCTCCCTGCAGACCACCAGATCGAAACGCTCCTCCATCAATTTATGAAAGGTCAGGTTGAACTGGGCCGCCGTCAACCGCGACGCGATCCCGACACCGTCGTCATGACGGCTGACCGTCTGCGCCACGTCGAAATGGGTCAGCATCTCCTGCGCGAAGATATTCAGCTCCGCAGCCTTCAGCTGGTCTGCCTGCAGCAACTGTTCGGTGTAGTTGCGAATCCCCGACTGCTGCTGGCGATTGACCAGCAGCAGCCCACGATCACGGATTTCGCGGCAGGATGTGACCGGCCGGTGCGCAACAAAGCCGATATCGCGGCGGAACAGGTTGATGATGACGTAGCGGTCCGGCCCCAGGTAGTGATCGGCGTAGTGGAAATTAAATTCGTCGGTCTCGCGGTGATAGATATGGGCAAAGGCCGCATGACACTGGCGACGGCCGAGCAGTTCGAGCCCGCGGAAGCTGCCGACGCAGGAGTAGTAAATCTCAAGCTGCGGCTGGGCGGCGTGAAAGGCGTGGAAGATGCGGTTCAGAATCGGATCGTCGGACCCGGCGAAGAGCATGAACCCCTGGTCGAGCAGAGGATCGGTGTTGTTGCGGCACTGTGACAAGGCATCGCGGATCAGGAACTGCTTCAGCTCCTGCACCGGAAACAACCACTTCCCGGTCACCTTCGTCGCCGGAACCTGTCCGCCGGCCGCCAGCACGTACAGTTTCTTCTCGTTGATTTGAAGAAACTCGGCAGCTTCTTTAGCCGTATAAAATGCTTTCTCGTACATGGAGGGGGATGCTACAGGAAAATAACAACAAAAAGAAACTTAAAATAACCAGAATTCATTTAAATGGATACAGCTTTCGAATCAATATGTCGAATAAGATATATTTCAGTCTTATGTCTTCTTAGATATAATTTGACTTTATATCGGATCAGGCATATTTTATTTTTATATTGAATAAGGCATAAAGCGGAGAAAAATATGTCCAGAGCCACATCACCCCAGATATTAGGTCAGATCCTCAAAGCGGCCCGCCGTGGGAAAAAACTGAATCAGGAGCAGGCCGGGCAACTCGTCGGCATCACCCAGGCCATGGTCTCGCGCATCGAACGGGGGGAAGCAAACGCCCGCATCGACACCCTGTTTCGCCTGCTGGCGGCACTGGAGGTCGACATGGAGCTGCTGCCCAGGCAGAAAGCCTCTGGACAGGCGGAAGGGGACCGTTGGTAATGGGGCGCAAAAGACAAAAAGCGGAACTGTTCGCCTACATGAACGGGGAGCGGGTCGGAACCCTCACCCGCGCGGCCAATGGCCGGCTGGCGTTCAGCTATGCCGCATCCTGGTTCGAAAACCCGGCGGGGCGACCGCTCTCCCTCTCCATGCCGCTGACGGATCAGGTGTATGCCGGAGACATGGTTGAAAACTATTTCGACAACCTGCTCCCCGACAGTCAGCCACTCAGAAACCGGATTCAAAAACGCTTCGGCGTCGGCTCAAATCGCGGTTTCGACCTCTTGTGGCACATCGGCCGCGACTGCGTCGGCGCCCTGCAGCTGCTGCCGGAAGAGCACCGGATCGATGTCCAAAAAGTCGAAAGCGAACCCTTAAACGATACCGATATCGCTGAGATCCTGAAAAACTATCAAACCATGCCGCTGGGGATGCGTGTGGACCGCGATTTTCGCATTTCTGTTGCCGGAGCCCAGGAAAAAACCGCCCTGCTCAAGCAGGATGGCCAATGGCGGCTACCGCTGGGGACAACTCCAACCAGCCATATTTTCAAGCTGCCGATCGGCCGGATCGAACACAGCGGCCTGGACCTTTCGACCAGCGTGGAGAATGAATGGCTTTGTCACACTATTCTCAAGGCCTTCGGCCTCCCCGTCGCCGCCGCCGAGATCCACACCTTTGACGATACAAAAGTCCTGGTCGTTGAACGTTTCGACCGCCGCTGGTCCACTGACAATTCATGGCTGATCCGCCTGCCACAGGAGGACATGTGCCAGTCCCTCAATGTTCCGGCGGCGCTCAAATACGAAAGCGACGGCGGCCCCGGCATGGCACGGATCATGGAACTGCTGCTGGGCTCCACGGAGAGCCTCGCCGACCGGCGACTGTTCATGACGGCAAACCTGCTCTTCTGGCTGCTCGCGGGCATCGATGGTCACGCAAAAAACTTCAGCATCTTCCTGTTGCCGGGCGGCGGCTACCGTTTGACACCCCTGTATGACGTGATCTCCGCGTATCCTCTTTTGGCGCAGAAGCAGTTGGATCTGCGCAATCTGAAGATGGCCATGGCGCTCATCGGCAAGAACCGCCACTACGACTGGAACAGCATGCTTTATCGCCACTGGCTATCAACGGCCAGAGCCTGCCACTTCCCCACAGATGAGATGGAAAGGATTATCGCTGAGGTCTTTGAAAAGATGGATCAGGTGATTGAGCAGGTCGGAGACCAACTGCCGTCCACCTTTTCCGAGGTGGTCGCGCAGTCGACTTTTGACGGGATGAGGGGTGCGCGGGAGCGGCTGAGCCGGACAAAAGCTGTCGAAATTGAGCGCTCACCGCACGCTTGATAATTTCATTCATGAAGTAAAGGAACAAGCTCACACAGCCCCCCTCCTCTACAGTACAGAAATTCAGGACAGCCCCCGAACGGAGGCTGTCCCAGCATTACTGCCCCTCCTCACGGGAGGCCACTCTAATCGATTTGAATGGTTACCAAAGCCTGCCCCTTCTTCTTCTCTTTTTGAACGGCGATAGCAACAACATATTTGCCTTTCATCCACAGCTCATATCCATGAGGCCGCATGTCAAAAGCGTAAAAACCTGGAAGAACTGAAGGTCTCACTGCGGCAAGGACAAGCGCCGTCCCCCCCGGAGCCACAAGCATTGTGCCGACCTCGAAATCAGACTTTTCGAGCCCCGTAACAGGATTTCCATAGGCATCCGTCACAGAAACAGAGACATAGCAGACATCGCTGTTATCAGTTGTTGCCAGAACATTGGTGCCAACTGCGGTTACAATAAGTCTCGACATTTTTCCCCTCCTGTTTTGTTAGTGATTTAGAGTCCGACGAACGGATCATAGAGAGATCTCTTCATCGCCGGTTTGGGGCGGCGCCGGTTTTCTTGGACACTGATTTGGGATACTGTTCCCATGTCCAAGGAGATTGAAAATGACATCAAAGATCCAGAACGAAACCGTTACAGGACCGCTGGCCGAAGGGCAGCGGTGGAGTGCCGCCCGTAAGCGTGAAGTCGTCCTGCGGATGCTGCGGGGGGAATCTGTTGATGCCCTCTCCCGCGAGCTGAGTATCGAAATCTACCGCTTGGAAGAATGGCGGGAGAAAGCTCTGTCCGGAATTGACGAGTCGCTGAAAAAGCGTCAGGGTGATCCGGTTCAAGTTGAGCTTAACCAGGCCATGCGCCGCATCGGCGAATTGACCATGGAGAACGAACTACTTTGGGAAC
>PKUG01000028.1 GCA_002869665.1 Desulfuromonas sp.
AGAAGAATTCCAGCCCCCGGCGATTGTTGGCGAGGCCGAAGCCGACGAAACCGTCATGGATCATCCGCTCCAGGTAGGGGGCGATGGTTTGCAGGATGTAATCGGTCGCCAGGTAGGGGGAATAGTAAACCGTCGGAACGGGGCGCTCGGCCAGGCCGCTCGGGCGCGACAGGAGCGGGTCGTTCGGGTAGAACTCGAGGATGAAGAAGGCATCCCCCTGGAGGAAACGGGCAAATTCTTCGATCAGAGTGGGAACTTTTCCGGCGCTGACAGCGGCGGTCAGGCGGTAGGCGTTGTCGCAATCGTCCAGCAGGGAAAGCTCGAAGCCCTCCGTCTGGCGTATAAAAGCCTTGTTCCGATGGCGGCGGATGCCGGCCGGGAGTACAACCTGGTCTGCCAAAAAACAACCTCTCTAAAGTGAACTGTGCTGGTCAATGTGTAGATGATTTTTCCTGCCAAGTCAACAAGATGGAATGCCGCCGCAAGGCGAATGAATCATGAGTAAGTTTTAAACTAAGGATGATTAGGCTCTTGATAAGAAAGCCTTTAAGTGATATACAAACATGTCGTTTAACCATCTTCAAGGAGAGCTCCATGATTGGTCCCCAATCGTCTCTGGTCATGTACGAGGAAGAGTATCAGCAGATTGTTGTGCTGCTTGAGAAACTCCTGCAGGAATCGAACTCCAAGGTTATTTTTCTGGTCGACAAAAACGGCCAGTTGATCGCTGCATCCGGAGAGACTGCAAACCTCGATACGACCAGTCTGGCATCCCTGACCGCCGGTAATATTGCCGCCACCGGTGGCCTGGCCAAGCTGATCGGGGAAAAAGAATTCTCCATCCTCTTCCACGAAGGGGAAAAAGACAATATTCACATCTCGATCGTCGGTGGCCGGGTCATTCTGGTTGTCATCTTTGATGAACGCAGCTCTCTCGGCTTGGTCCGGTTGCGGGTCAAGAAGACCAGCATGGAACTCGCCAGCGTTTTCGAAGAATTGGCGTTCCGTTCGGAGCAGGAGAGCAAATCGGCCGATTCCGTCAGTCCGTTCGCCGAAATTACCGACGACGATATCGATAACCTGTTCAACTGATCGGGGCTTGCAGGATGTCTTTCATCAATTACGCATCACGTGAAATCAACTGCAAGATCGTTTACTACGGTCCTGGTTTGTGTGGTAAGACCACGAATCTGCAGTACATCTTTAATAAAACCGCCGAGGAGTCAAAAGGGAAGATGATCTCCCTGGCGACGGAAACCGAGCGGACCCTGTTCTTCGACTTTCTCCCCCTCGCCCTGGGCGATATCCGCGGCTTCAAAACCCGCTTCCATCTCTATACGGTACCGGGGCAGGTGTTCTACGATGCTTCGCGTAAGCTGATCCTTAAAGGGGTTGATGGCGTTGTCTTCGTCGCCGATTCCCAGGAGGAGCGTCTCGATGCCAACATCGAGAGTCTGGAGAACCTTAAGGACAATCTGGATGAGCAGGGTTTTGACATTGAGAAGATCCCCTTTGTCATCCAGTACAACAAACGCGATCTGCCGAATGTTACCCCGTTGGATGAGTTAAGCCGGCTGTTGAACGAGCGTAAAGTCCCTGAGCTCGAAGCCAGCGCCATGACCGGTGAAGGGGTCTTCGAGACGCTCAAGGCCGTCGCCAAACTGGTCCTGAATGACCTGAAAAAAGGCGGATAAAAAAACTTGACAGCGCGGGGTCAATCTCCTATATTCCGTCCTCGCAACACACTATTCCCTCTTAGCTCAGTTGGTAGAGCATCTGACTGTTAATCAGATTGTCGCTGGTTCGAGCCCAGCAGAGGGAGCCATTAAAATCCGGGGCTTACAGCATACGCTGTAAGCCCCTTTCTGCTTTTGTTCAAGCGGAGAACGGGCCACGGTGAACGAGTTTTTAAATCTCCTCCAGCAGATGTCGATTTTCCTGATCATCGCCTATCTGTTCAGCAAGTCCCCGGCGTTCAAGGCGCTGGCGGGTGAAGTCCTCCACTTCAAGCACCGGGTTCTCCTTTACTGCATTTTCACCGGATTCGCGATCTTCGGTATCTATATCGGTCTGCCGGCCTACGACGCCTTTGCTGACTCAAGCCCCATCGGTATCGTTCTTGCCGGACTGGTCGGCGGGCCGCTACTCGGCCTCTGGGTCGGGGCGACGGCCGGCTGCTATTCACTCTATTTAAGCGGCTGGAGCGAACTTGGTGTGATCTCCCTGGTGCTGGCTGTCCTTCAGGGGGGGATGGGCGGGATCGTTTGCAACTATTATCAGCAGCGTGGCAAATCAGAGCAGCTGTTCAACCCCCTGGTGGCCATGAGTGTCACCTGTGCCGGGGTGGGCCTGCATCTGGCGCTGGTGTTGCTGCTGGCAGGCGAGGATATCGTCGCCATTGCTGTGCCGAGTCCACTGGTGTTGCCGACTTTGCTGGCCAACTCACTGGGGGCCGGGCTGTTTATGCTGATGATGCGCGACCAGAAGCGGATGATCGACCGGGTCGGCGTCTTCTTTTCGGCCCGTGCGTTACGAATTGCCGAGCGCAGTCTCGGGATCTTCGGCCGCGGATTCAATGTCGAAACGGCCAAGGAGCTGGCACGGATTATCTATGATGAGACCGGAGTCGGTGCCGTCGGAATCAGTGACCGTGAACGGGTGTTGGCTTTTGTCGGTCAGGGTGCCGATCACCACCTGGAAGGGCTGGCCATTGCCTCGCCGCAGACCCGTCAGGCGATCGACGAAAACCGGGTTATTTACGCCGATGGCGTCAGGGAAAAGTTCCAGTGCGCCCTGTCGGATAACTGCCCGCTCGCTTCGGCGCTGATCGTCCCGCTGCGCGTCGATAACGAGGTGGTCGGCACGATCAAGCTCTACGAGCCGCAGGATCGCCTGTTCATGAATCTCAACCGGACCCTCGGTGAGGGGATCGCCCAATTGCTTTCCGAGCAGTTGCTGCGTTACCGCTATGAGAACCAGAAAACCCTGCTGACCAAGGCGGAGCTCAAGCTGATCCAGGCCCAGGTCAATCCCCACTTCCTCTTCAACGCGCTCAATACCATTATCGCCGTGGTGCGCAGTGACAGCGATCAGGCGCGTAATCTGCTGCTGCACCTGTCGAACTATTTCCGTAAAAACCTTAAGCGTTCAAGTGATCTGGCGACCCTTGAGGAAGAACTCGACCACGTCAACTCCTACCTGGTGATACAGCGCGCCCGTTTCGGTGATAAACTTGTTGTCGATCTGGATATCGATCCTGACCTGCTGCAGGCCAAGGTGCCGACCTTTACCCTGCAGCCGATCGTCGAAAACGCCGTCAAGCATGGCATTTCGAATATGATCGGCGGTGGTACGGTCAAGATCAGTGCTCATCGGAACGGAAAGAAAATGGTGGTGACGATCGAGGACAATGCCGGTTTCTACTGTGAAAAGCTGAGTTCAGACGGCCTAGGCATGAACATTGTCGATAAGCGGATTAAAAGTTATTACGGCCAACCCTATGGAACAGAGATCGAGTGCGTTCCAGATACCATGACCCGCGTGACATTGTCATTTCCATTGGAGAAGGTGGTCCAGCCATGATCCGAACCCTGATTGTCGATGACGAACGCCATGCCCGCGAAGAGCTCGAAGTCCTGCTGCTGGAACTGGGTGACATCGAGATTGTCGGGACCTGCGCCAACGCCATGGAGGCGGTCAAGGCGATCAATCATGAGCGTCCCGAGTTGATCTTCCTTGATATCAAGATGCCGGTGATCGACGGCTTTACCCTGCTCGGGATGATCGAGGAAGAGATCATGCCCTACGTCGTCTTCGTCACGGCCTTTGATGAGTATGCCCTCAAGGCCTTTGACGAAAAGACCCTCGATTACCTGCTTAAGCCGGTCGACCCGCAGCGCCTGGCCCAGACAATGAAAAAGGTCCACGGGGCGCTCGACAACAATGAAAAACCAGCCCTGCCACAGGCCCAGATCAATCGCATCCCCTGCACCAGCGTCAACCACATCAAGCTGGTCGACCCGCAGGATGTCGAATATGTTCATTCCGATATCAGCGGCGTCCACGTTTTCACCGCCGAGGGGAACTATTTCTCCGAACTGACCCTCAAGGTTCTGGAAGGGCGTGCCGGTCTGCTGCGCTGCCACAAGCAGTATCTCATCAACCCCGCCAAGGTCGACGAGATCATCCCCCTTGAAAACGGCATGGCCGAAATCAAGACCATCGCCGGTGCGCGCCTGCCGGTCAGCCGCCGTTGCCTGCAGCAGGTCAAAGCTGCTTTTGGACTCAAGTAATCCTACTGAATAAATTTTCTTCCTATTTTTATCCTTACGAATAGGCTGTTTTCGCGTTCTGCGAAAACCGCTTATTTTCACTTTTCGACCGCTTACCTTTCCGATTCTGCCGGTCGTCCCTATGCGCTTTTTTTCTTTTCTGCCCGGTCCTATTCTCTCCTCAACAGCAACACACAATTCGGCAACCTATTTAACAACAAGGAGAAAGATCATGGGTGAAGCAGCACTGTCTTACTGGCTCGAAGAGTTCATCAACCCCTCCCCGCAACCGGCCGATGCCGACGTTGAATACACCGCCCTGTGCCTGGGCGAGACCGACGAAGACTGGCTTTATGGGTCGGACTAACGTGTCATCACTGCAAAGGATGATCACTGTGACTTGAGGCCCGATTACTCCAGTAATTGGGCCTTTTGTCTTCCAGACGAAGGGAGCGAGCATGTCCGTCAAAATTATCATTGTCCGTCATGTGCCGGAAGATCGGGAGAAGGCCCAGGCATTGAAGCCGTTGCTGCTTGAGATGCGCACCCTGGCCAATGCCCAGCCCGGATACGTTTCAGGGGAAACCCTGGTCAATTACGACGATCCCAGTGAGTACCTGGTCATCAGCACCTGGCAAACGCTCAAGGACTGGAACCACTGGCTGAAGGACGAAAGACGCAGGGACGTGCAGGCCAAGGTCGACGCACTCCTGGGGACCGAGACTCTTTATTCGGTCTATTACAACGGTTGAAAACGCGTTCAAGACGTAGAGGATGACGAGATGAGGGAAGATAAATTGAATGTCCTGCTCGACCTGCGGCGTAAAGCCCTGGAGGGTGGCGGCATTGAGAAAATCAACAAACGACATGAGAAAGGTCTTCTGACGGCCCGCGAGCGGATCGATCTGCTGGTCGACGAGGGGAGCTTCGAAGAGTTCGACATGTTCAAGACCCATCGCTGTCATCACTTCGGTATGGAGAAGAACAAACCCCTGGGTGACGGTGTGGTGACCGGTTACGGAACCATCGACGGCCGTCTGGTTTACCTGTTCTCCATGGACTTCACCGTTCTCGGTGGCGCCCTGTCGGAAACCTTCGCCGAAAAAATCTGCAAAGTCATGGATATGGCGGTGAAGAACGGCGCCCCGGTGATCGGCCTCAACGATTCGGGCGGGGCGCGAATTCAGGAAGGGATCGAGAGCCTGGCCGGTTATTCCGATATTTTCCTGCGCAACGTCATGACATCCGGTGTTGTCCCGCAACTGTCTGGGATCTTCGGCCCCTGCGCCGGGGGTGCGGTCTATTCACCGGCGCTGACCGATTTCACCGTCATGGTGCGTAACAACAGCTATATGTTTCTCACCGGCCCCAAGGTTGTTAAGGCAGTGACTCACGAGGATGTCGATGTCGAAACCCTCGGTGGCGCCAGCGTTCACACGACCCGCAGCGGCGTTGCCCACCTGGCCGCCGAAAGCGAAGAACAGGGGATCAGTTACCTGCGCGAACTGTTCTCCTACATGCCGCAGAACAACATGGAGGCGCCGCCGCGCCGTGAAACTTCAGATCCAATCGATCGCGAGGAGCCAGGTCTGTCCCTGATGATTCCGGAGAACCCGAATCAGCCGTACGACATTAAGCAATTGATCGCCGCAACGGTTGATGACGGCCAGTTCCTGGAAATCCAGCCCGATTTCGCTCCCAACCTGGTCATCGCTTTCGCCCACTACGGCGGGCAGAGTGTCGGCATCGTCGCCAACCAACCGCAGCATCTGGCCGGCGTCCTCGATAACGACGCATCGGTCAAAGGTGCGCGCTTCGTACGCTTCTGCGACGCCTTTAATATCCCCATCGTCACCTTCGTCGATGTCCCCGGATTCCTGCCGGGAACAGCGCAGGAGTACGGCGGGATCATCCGCAACGGCGCCAAGCTGCTCTACGCCTATGCCGAGGCGACCGTCCCCAAGGTCACGGTCACGGTGCGTAAATCCTACGGTGGTGCCTACTGTGTTATGAGTTCGAAACATCTGCGCGGCGACGTCAATTACGCCTGGCCATCAGCCGAGATCGCCGTCATGGCAGCCAAGGGGGCCGCTGAAATCCTCTTTGCCCGCGAGGCGAAAAAAGATCCTGAACGCGCCGCCGAGATCATGGAGCAGGGGATTGCCGATTACTCGGAGACGTTCGCCAACCCGTACGAAGCGGCCAGCCGCGGTTATGTCGATGCTGTCATCATTCCGCAGCGGACGCGCTACCGGATCTGCAATGCGCTCGGAATGCTCGAAGGTAAACAGGACAGTAACCCGCGCAAGAAGCACGGCAATATTCCCCTCTAAGCGGGAGGCGAAAAGGATCATGACTATGGGTTTTCACAATATTATTGACGGGCACGGGCTCGGAATCATGCTGACCGGGATGCTGATCGTCTTTTTCGGCCTGTCGTTGTTGAGCGGCTTCATTATCGTTCTGTCCAGGCTGGCCGGCTCGCACCAAGTTGCCGCTGCCCATTTGGCACCGGCGCCCAAGGTCGAAAAAGCCGAGCCGACAGTTGAAGAGCTGCTGGCCGTCACCTCGTTGGTGATTTACATGGAAAGTGAACGCAGTCTCGGGGAATGGACCCACTCATCCGTTCCGCGCCAGAGTCGTCGCGGCTCAATCTGGACCTCTGCCGGCAAGATGCGGTCATTGTCCGAGGGAGGATCCCATGCGTAAGTATCAGTTGAAACTGAATGATAAAGAATTCGATGTGCATCTGAAAGATCTCGGTACCGACGAAGCCCACCTGGAAATCAACGGTAAGGACTACTCCGTCGCGATTTCATCGGTGTCGGAGATCATTCCCGAGAGTGCCCTCGATCGTCTGTGCCCGTCTGTTCCGGCTGCCGCTTTGAAACCGCAGTCGGCCGTGGTGAGCTCTGATGACGGCACCGTTCTGGCACCGATTCCCGGATCGATCCTGCAGATTTTCGTCAAGGTCGGTGAGACGGTCAAAACAGGCCAGCCCCTGTTCAAGATGGAAGCGATGAAGATGGAAAACGACATCAACGCCCGCCTCGATGGCACCGTCACCGAGATCAAGGTTGCGGCAGGCGATTCGGTTAACCAGGGGGAAGTGCTGATGCTGATTGCCTGAGCAGTCGGGCACGATAGTCATCAAGAGGGCACGGAGAGCATAAAATGGACATGCTGACCAACTTCATCATGAGTACCGGGTTTGTCGACATCACATGGCAGAATATTGTGATGATTCTTTTCGGCTGCCTGTTTATCTATCTGGCGATCACCAAGGGGTATGAACCTTTGCTGCTGCTGCCGATCGGCTTCGGCCTGATCGTTGGGAATATCCCGATGCCGCCCGGAATGGGGAGCAGCGAAGAGGGCTCGTTTTTCTACACCATCTACCAGGGAGTCAGCCAGGGGATCTATCCGCCGCTGATCTTCCTCGGGGTCGGAGCGATGACAGACTTCTCCTCCATGCTTAGCAATCCCAAGCTGGTTCTGCTCGGCGCCGCCGCCCAGTTCGGTATTTTTCTGACCCTGATCGGCGCGCTGTTCCTCGGCTTTACGCCACTCCAGGCGGGCGCCATCGGCATCATCGGCGGTGCTGACGGCCCGACGGCGATCTTCCTGGCCTCCAAACTGGCCCCGGAGCTGTTGGGATCCATCGCCATTGCCGCCTACTCCTACATGTCGCTGGTCCCGGTTATTCAGCCGCCGATCATGCGTCTGCTGACGACCAAGGAAGAGCGGCAGATCCGCATGGTGGTCGCACGTCAGGTCAGCAAGAAGGAAAAGATCATCTTCCCGATCGTCGCCTTTCTGATCTGTACCCTGATCGCGCCCGGCTCGATGGTTCTGATCGGGTGCCTGTTCTTTGGCAACATTCTGAAAGAGAGCCTGGTCACCGAGCGGCTGGCCAATACCGCCCGTAATGCGATGATCGACATCCTGACGATCCTGCTCGGATTTTCCGTTGGCGCCCATACGCTGGCTGAAAATTTCCTCACCTGGCAGTCGATCGGCATCTTCGTCATGGGGGCCACGGCCTTTGCCTGTGCGACCGCCGCCGGGGTTCTGTTCGCCAAGCTGATGAACGTAATCTGCAAGACCAAAATCAACCCGCTGGTCGGCGCCGCCGGGGTGTCCGCTGTGCCGAACTCGGCGCGGGTTGTCAACAAGGTCGGTCTTGAGGCCGACCCGGGGAATTACCTGTTGATGCATGCCATGGCGCCGAATGTCGCCGGTGTCGTCGGCTCGGCGATCGCCGCCGGTGTTTTGCTTACGGTCTTGTTACCTTAGCGGAGTCGAGGAAGACAATGGTTGTCAGGCTGATCAGTGAACGCGACCAGAACAGCGCCCGTCAGCTTGTCGAGGCGCAGGGGTTCCGTTTTGAAGAGAACTTCGATGTTCTGGTCGGGGTGTTCGACGCCGGCGAGCTGATTGCCACGGCGGCCCGCGAGGGGCATATCTTCAAGATGATCTGTATTCGCGAGGACTTCCAGGGGGGGAGCCTGCTCGGCGAATTGCTGACCGAACTGATCGCCAGCTGCAGCGCCTGCCGGCGCGACAACTTCTTCGTCTTCACCAAGCCGGAGCGGCGTTCTTCATTCGAGCAGCTCAATTTCCGCGTGCTCGTCGAGCACCCGCAGCTCTGCCTGCTCGAATACGGCAACGGTCTGCAGAATTACCTGCGTCAGCAGCGTGAGCTGGTGCGGCCGGGCAATAACGGTGCGATCGTCATGAACGCCAACCCCTTCACCCTCGGGCACCTCTACCTGGTGGAACAGGCCGCAGCGCAGGTCGATCAACTCTACCTTTTCGTCGTCCGCGAGGACTGCTCAACCTTCCCATTTGCGACGCGCATCGCCCTGGTCCGTGAGGGGGTGGCGCACCTGGCCAACGTCAGTGTTCTCGAGACTTCCGATTACGCCGTCAGCCGGGTCACCTTCCCGGCTTATTTTCTCAAGGCCGGGGCCGATGTCGAGACGCTGCAGATGGAGGTCGACCTGCTGTTGTTCGCCCGTTGCCTGGCACCGGCCTTCAACATCACCACGCGCTTTGTCGGCACCGAGCCCTACTGCCGGGTGACGCGCCACTACAACGAAACCATGATCCGTCTGCTCGCCGAGGAAGGGATCAAAACCGTGCTGCTGTCGCGCCGCGAGGTCAAGGGGGAACCGATCAGTGCCTCGCTGGTACGGCGGCTGCTGAAGAAGGAAGCTTTCGAAGAGTTGGACAGTCTCGTCCCCGAGACGACCCTGGCCTGCCTGCGTTCGCACCAGGCGGCCGAGATACATGAGCGCCTGCGCGCGCAGGGGAGGCATTGATGGAAATAAAACGGGCGGTTCAGGCCGGGACCATGCAGTCGAGCGATCTGATGGTGTTCATCGAGCCGGCAGATGAGCTTGAGATCGAAATTGAATCGACGGTGAAAAAACAGTTTGAACATCTGATTCGAGCCCAGATCGAAGCGGCACTGGAGACGTTCGCCATCTGCAGCGGACGAATTCGGGTCAACGACCGCGGTGCTCTCGATTACGCCATCGCCGCTCGGCTGGAAACCGGGCTGCGACGAGCGTGCAGCTGATTCGGCTCAAAGAGGAGAAGAAGATGCAAGGTGGTTGGTGCAAAGAATTAACAGAGGGGCGGCGCTTTATCCTCAAGATCATGCCGGGAGAAGAGGTTGCCAGGCAACTGCTGCTGTTCGTACAGCAGGAGGGGGTGAAGAACGCCGTCATCGTTTCGGCGATCGGTTCGGTCAAAAACGTCCATTTTCGTGGCATCAAGTCGGGCGCGAAACGGCCGATCACCGAACCGCGCATGCGTCAGCATCGCGAAGAAGGCCCTTTCGAACTGCTTGGTCTCGAAGGGAACCTGATCGCCGGTGAGCAGGGGGAGGTCGACTGCCACCTGCACGTCATCCTGGCGAAGAGTTCCGGCGAGGTGATCGGCGGCCACTTCTACGACGCCGAGGTTTTCGCCAGCTGCGAAATCCTGCTGACCGAACTGCTGATCGAAGGGGTCGAGCGCCATGTCTCCAAGAGCGCCGGGACCCCGACCATTTTTATCAACGAGGAGTCTAGCCGTGGCTGAATTCAGACTGCGCCGTTCATTGCTCTACGTGCCGGGAAATATGCCCTCGATGCTGCAGAATATTCCGATCTTCCACAGCGACTGTATCATGGTCGACCTGGAAGACGCCGTCCCCTACAGCGAGAAGGATGCCGCCCGGGTGCTGGTCCGCCAGTTCCTCGACAGCTACCGGGACCACAACAAGGAGATCTTCGTCCGCATCAACGGCCTCAACACCGCTTGGTGGGAGGACGACCTGCGCACCATCCTGCCGGCCCTGCCGGATGGAATCCGGCTGCCCGAGGCCAACGGCCCCGAGCTGGTCGAGAAGCTCGACACCATGCTCACCGAGTATGAGGAGGAACTCGGTCTTGAGATCGGTCATTTCAAGATTCTCCCCTCGATCGAGACGGCCGAAGGGGTCATCAACTGTATCAGGACGGCGAAAAGCTCATCACGCCTGATCGGCCTCGCTTTCGGCGCCGAAGACTATACGGCAAGCCTGGAGATCGAGCGCACCAAAGGGGGCGAGGAGCTTTTTGCGGCGCGTACACGGGTGGTCTGGGCCTGCAAGGCCGCCGGTATCCAGGCGATCGACACCATCTTCCCGGATGCTTCGGACATGGAGGCATTGGAACGGGAAACCCGCCTGATCAAAACCCTCGGTTTCTCCGGCAAATCCCTCGTCAACCCGCGTCAGATCGATGTCGTCCACGATGTCTTCAGGCCCAAGCAGGAAGAGGTGGATTACGCGCTGTAGGTCGTAGATGCAATCCGCCGCGCCCGCGAGATGGGCACCGGTGTCATTTCTCTGCGCGGCAAGATGATCGACGCCCCGATCGTCAAACGTTCGGTAACGACCTTGAAGATTGCCCAGGCGCACGGCCTGATCGACATGGAACTGGACGAGGAGGAGATCTATGGTCAGAAATAGTCTGGGGCGTCTGCTCCCTGAAGAATACGCGGGACGAAAAGTCATCCCCTACCAGGACCCCTTTGCCCTGCAGCCGCAGGGCGCGCGCGCGACGCGGCCGCTGCGGCGGGTCAACCCGGGAGAGAACAAGGTCCTCGGCGGGCTGCGCGCCGCCATCTAAGCCGCCGGTCTCAGGGATGGCATGTGCATCGCCACCCACCACCACCTGCGTAACGGCGACGCCCTGCTCGGTGCCCTGGTGCGCGAGATCGACGCCCTTGGCCTGCGCGATATCCGCATCGCTTCAAGTTCGGTCCACCCGGTTCACGCTGAACTGATTCCCTATATCAAGAAGGGGGTGATCAGCGTCTTCGAATGTGGCGTCAACGGACTGATCGGCGAACTCGCCTCAAAGGGGGAGATCAGCACGCCGATTATCGTCCGCTCCCACGGCGGCCGGGCGCGCTCGATCATCACCGGCGAGGTCAAGATCGACGCTGCGTTCATTGCTGCGCCCTGCTGCGACCGCTTCGGCAACATGAACGGTTACTACGGTCCCTCGGCCTGTGGCAGCCTCGGCTACGCCCACACCGACGCCGAATACGCTGCCAAGGTTATTGCCGTGACCGATAACCTGAGCAATGGCGCCATTTCACCGGTGGCGATCTCCCAGTCCCTCGTCGATTACGTCGTCGAGGTCGAATCGCTCGGTGATCCGCAGAAGATCGTCTCAACGACGACCCGGGTCACCCGCGATCCGGTCGGGCTGCAGATCGCCAACTACGCCGCCCAGGTGATCGAAGCTTCGGGGCTGCTCTGTGACGGTTTCTCCTTTCAGACCGGTGCCGGGGGGATCTCCCTGGCCGTCGCCGAGAAAGTCCGTAACCTGATGGCCGAGCGGCAGATCAAGGGGAGCTTCGGTTGTGGCGGGATCACCGGTTATTTCGTCGACATGCTCGAAGAAGGGCTGTTCGAATCCCTCTATGATGTTCAGTGCTTCGATCTTAAAGCGGTCGATTCCATCGGCCGCAACCTGCATCACCAGGAACTGAGCGCCGACGCCTATGCCAACCCCTTCAACGCCGGGGCGATGGTCAACCGGCTCGATGCCGTCATCCTCGGGGCGACGGAGGTCGACGTCAATTTCAACGCCAACGTCAACACCGAATCGAACGGCTATCTGCTGCACAACACCGGCGGACACTGCGATACCGCCGCCGGCGCCAAATTGTCGATCATCACCGCGCCGCTGCTGCGCGGGCGCTTGCCGATCATCCGCGACGCGGTGACGACGGTCTCGACCCCCGGCCACACGGTCGACGTCATCGTCACCGAGCGCGGGATCGCCGTCAACGACCACTGCCGCGAACTGAAAGAGGAGCTGATCCGGCGCAAACTGCCGGTCAAGGAGATCGAAGACCTGCGCCGCGAAGCCTGCCACATGACCGGCGAACCGCGTCCGGTTGAATTGATGGACGAGGTGATCGCGCTGATCGAATACCGTGACGGGAGTATTATCGATGCCGTACGCCGCGTTAAAGAGTGAGCTGCTGGCCGCCCGCGATGCACGTCAGGAACGCCTTGACGCGCTCGTTCGCGGAACCGATAACACCCTGATCCAGCTGGCCCTGAATATCCCGGGGAAACGGAAGTCCCCGCCGCGCTCCCGGGAGCTGCTCTACTGGGGCGAGGAACAACTGGAAGCGGCTTTTCCCAGCCTGCTGCGGCTGCACAGCGAAGAGGATGCCCTCGGCCCTTGGGCGCTGTTTTTGACCGCTGTTGAACCGCTTGAAGCCAAGCGCCGTTGTTGTGGCATCGAAGAGCAGGCCTCATTCGCCCGCCTGCTCGATCTCGATGTTTACAGCGCAACCGGTGAACAGATCGGCCGGCGCCGCCTCGGTCGCGCTCCGCGGCAGTGTTTTGTCTGCCGCGCTGACGCCGGAGAGTGCATGCGCGCCGGACGTCATGATCGGAAGAGAATCGATGAAGCTCTCAACCAACTGCTGCAATCAATACCGGCTTGAATCCCTGGCCACCACCCTGGTGGATGGCTTGCGGGCCGAGCTCTATCTGACGCCCAAGCCCGGGCTCGTCGACCTGGCCAACTCCGGGTCGCACAGCGACCTGAACCTTGAGCTGATGAACCGTTCGATCAGCCTGCTGCGTGGTTATCTCGACGAGCTGTGCGCGGCTCTGGCGGCGGGGCACAGCCTGGCTGAACTGGTTCCTCTCGGCCGCCGGGCCGAAGCCAGGATGTTTGCGGAAACGGGGACCAATTGTCACCGTGGCGGAATCTTTCTCTGCGGCCTGCTGCTGACGGCCGTCACCCGGATCGATGACCCCTCAAATACCAGGGCGTTGCGGCTGGCGGTCGCCGAAGTCGCCGCCGAGTTCTTTCGCGCCCGTGCTGCCGAGGCGAGCCACGGCAATCGCGTGCGCCTGGAGTATCCGCGTTCCGGAATCGTCGCCGAGGCCCTGGACGGCCTGCCGGCGCTGTTCGACACCTTCCTGCCGGCAATGGCAGAAACGGGAGTAGCCAAGTCGCTACGCCCCTTCCTCGCCATGGCCCGGCTGATGCAGGTTGTCGAGGACTCAACCAGCCTCCATCGCTGTGGTCAGGCTGGGCTGGATACCGTCAAACGCGCCGGGGCCATGCTCGAATCGGTCATCTGCCACGGCCATTCCCCCTACCGATTTCTCGATCAGCTTGACAGCGAATTCAGGTGCCTGAACCTGACCATGGGTGGCGTCGCCGACATCCTCGGCCTCGGTTTCGGTTATTACAGCTTCCGCAGCAGTTTCGTCAGCGCAGCCGCGCCTGCCGAAACCAGGAATAGCTGGCTGGCCACTTCCTCCCCTGCTCCGGCGTATTGATCGATCATCGTTTGCGCTTCGAGTCGATCTCGTCACAACAACAGCGCCGGAAACCGACTGAAAAATGAGCGTGGATTCTCTCCTCGCGGCAACTGGTTTATAATGAACTGGTCTGCTGGGCACAAATATGATGCGAGGTGAACTATGTGGCTGCTACTGATTGTGATCCTGGTTCTTTTCGTGGGCATTTTCTATGTCGGTCGTCAGCGCTTTTACCCGTCTGCTGACCGGCACGATGCCGCTGACCTCCTCTACGAAAAAGCGTACTCACTCCTTTCTCCGACAGAACTTTCATTCTATGAGGTTCTGCGCCAGGCCGTCGGGGATTCCCGCCTTATCTTCGCTAAGGTTCGGCTGGCCGATATCTTCGCTGTTACCGTCGACCTGGAAACGCGCGAGGGGATCGCGGCCTTCAACCGGATTGCCAAGACGCATGTCGATTTCGTTCTCTGTGACCCCGAGAGCCTGGAGGTCGTCGCCGCAATCGAACTGGACGATGATGGCCACGGTCTCGACGGAATCCTGAAACAGGATGATTTCATCAGCGAGGTTTTTGCGACCGTGGGGCTTCCACTCGTGCGGATAGCAGCGCGCAAGAGTTATGCGCTGGCTGATGTTGCGGAGTTGCTGGCTGATTTTATGCCGTCGGACGACGACGTGGACAGTGCTGCCCCCGTCGATGAAACTGATGAGACTGACGACGCCGAGGAAAAGTTTCAGTTCGGTGCCGTTGACCTGTCGCTGGTCAGGGACAAAAGCTTTCGGTTTTCAGCCAAACCTGAAGCGAAGCCACTTTGCCCCCGTTGCGGCAAGCTGATGGTTTCGCAGGTCAAGGACGATGGCTCAGCCGTCTGGTGCTGTTGCGACTTCCCCGCCTGCCCGACAGAAATTGACCCGCCCCGCGAATAGCGGCTGTGACGACGGCCATCCACCTGACCTTTTTCCCCTTCTGCCCTTACCTCATGTTCTTGTCTGCTAGCCTAACTATCTGACGTAAGGTGACAAATTTAGAATTGGTGCTACGCTGTTAGTATCTGACTCTTTTCGAAAGGAGGCGACTATGAACGGGAAACTCGGTGTTTTTTTGGTTCTTGTCTGCTTCACTCTCGCCGGCTGCGCGGCAACGGGCACGCCGATGGTCTGGAAGGACAAAGAGGTCAGTCTCTCACCTGACACTCTCTTCATCATTGTGCCGGTCCGGGACAGTTCGGGGAAAACCTATGAGAAGGATATCCCCGGGCTGTTGACGGCAGCGCTCGAAGAAAAATTTCGCGACAGAAAATTGAAGCTCACGGATGACGCCAGCGCCGCTGACATCGAGGTGGACGGCGAGCTGCTTGTCTACGCGGCCGGTAGCGCCTTCAAACGCTGGCTCGCACCGGGCGCCGGCAAGACTCAGTGCACCCTGAAAGTGCGTTTGCGTGATCTGAAAAGCGGCAAAGTCGTGAGTGAAATCGTTGCGGCCAAGGAGGTAGCGGCCGGTGGGCTCTATTCGGCGGGGGCCGACGAGTGGATTCTGAAGGACGCAGCAGATGATGTTGCCGAGCAGATCGCGAAGCTGATTGCGGAGAAAGGTTAAGGCCATGAGACGCTATCTGCACTGCGGCTGGATCCTGGTTTTCCTGCTTTACGGCTGCGCCAGCGGTCCGGATGTCGCCTCTATGGTGACACGGGTGCCGGCCGTTACGGGCCAGTCCGTTGCCGGAACCCTGGTGGTCGGCGAGGTCAGCGGCGGTAAGGAAACCAATCCGATGTGGATGTCCACCATCGACGATGCCAGTTTTCGCCAGGCGCTTTTTACCTCGTTGGAAAGATCGGGTCTGTTCGAGCAGGCCCTGTTGACAGGGGACGGGGAGTATCGGCTCGATTGCGAGATCCTGGCCCAGGAGGTGAAGCCGGGGTTCGACATGTCGGCCACCCTGATGGTGCGCTATCAACTGTCCCGAGCTGGTGAGACTGTCTGGGCCGAAAATATCTTCACCCAGTACGAGGCTAAAATGGAGGAGACCTTCTACGGTGTCAAACGCGCCCAACTCGCCAACGAAGGTGCTGTGCGTAAAAATATTGCCCAGCTGATTCAGCAACTGCAGGTGTTTCTGCGTAAATAGGGCTCTTGTCCAGATGAATGTGAAAGTAAATTTGTTTGACGTTGTAAGGAGGTCTTATTTATAACTGATGAGCACGGCAATGAAGACAAGGTGGAGGGGGATGTGTGTCTTGTTCTGATTGTGATGGCTCTTTTCTGCATGACAATTTCTGTCGTTTAAACAGTTCTTGCTACAATCACGCCTATTTGTTCCTCCCTCCAGTTCCCGATTTTATCCGAAGGCCCGGTCTTTTTAGCACCGATCATTTGTGCAGTGAACGAGTGCACTGCCTGATAAGGCCGCTACGGCACCTGTTTGAATCTGTATTATGAAATCAGAGGAGGGGATGTGACTGATAAGAGTTTCCGTATTGTTACCTGTGGTGAAATAAGAACCGGCTTCGATCAGTCGTTGGTCAAGTCAAACCTGCAGCAGCGTTACAAGTTCAGCACTGAAATGCTGGCCAAGGTGCTCTCCGGTCAGCGGGTCGTTTTGAAATCGGGGATCGACAGGGAGCAGGGCAAACGATATCTGGGAGCCCTGGCCGATGCCGGCCTTATGTGTTTACTTGAACCGATGGAGGCCGCGGTCGGCGTTGCTGCACCGACACCTCAGGCGGTTCGCCCGGCACCCGATGTTCCGCGTCCCCGCCAATGGCCACAGCCATCCGGTCAGAAATCTTCCCGAAAAAACATTATCGTGATCGTCCTGCTGGCGGGAGTGTTCCTTGCGGTCGTCGCTCTGGTCGCCAGCCAGTTGTGGCGTTTCGTCGAAAACGGATTTGAAAATTTTGCCATGGAGGAGGGGATCGAATATGTGGAACCTCCGGAGCATCCATTGCCTTTTTCCCGGACACCTCGATATTCCGGTTCGGAAATGCAGAATCTCTACGACCTGCTGGATAGCCGTCAGTATGCTGAGCTCACAACTCTACTGGAAGGGGTGCAGGAGGAATTCGAGCGGGGTCCGGGGCCGAATCTCGATTTCAGGGAGATTCAGGCCTTCCAGACTTTTAGTGTTCCGTATTCGGTCCGCAAAGAACTCCATGATGAGTGGGTCGAAAAGTTTCCCGATCATTATGCCCCTTACCTGGCCAGGGCAGAGTTTTATCGCGGTTTGGGCTGGAAATCCCGGGGCGGGAAATGGGCATCCGAGACAAGTGAAGAGCAATTTTCCGGAATGCATCATTATTTCGATCTGGCCCTGATCGATTATACGGCGGCGCTGGAGAGAAACCCCCGACTGCTGGTGGCCTACGATGCGATGATCGATATTTCGCGGGCGCATAATTCCTGGCAACAGGACGAGTTGATTCAGCAGGCGCAAGCCCTTTTTCCGGCATCCTATCAGCTTTATAAGGGAATTCTGCTGGCCAAGCTTCCACGCTGGGGCGGGAGCTATGCTGAAATGACCAGTTATGTGCATCAGGCAACCGCATACAGCGATCAAAACCCCGACCTGGTGATGCTTTATGGTAAGGCTTATGTGGACAAGGCCTGGTATGCCCGGCGCAAGGGGGATTATCAGAAGGCGATTGAGCTGTATAACAAGGCACTCGCCTATGGAATTAATGGTAGCGTGATCGGAGAAAGAGGAGAGGTTTACGAAAAGATTGGTGATCTGGACCGCGCCCGCGATGATTTCCGCTACGTGCTGGAACTCAATCCCGACTATTCATACGCTTATGTCCCTTTGGCCAATGTCTATTTTAAACAGGGGGATTACGATGCTGCTCTGGAGGCAATCGAAACCTCTCAGTGTGGTATGACAAAATATAGTCGAGACTTAAACTGCTGGTATGGAACGAAGATTCAATTTTTGCTGACAGAAAAAAAGATGGATGTTGCAAAGGCTTACATCGCCTCGGCGAATCGATACGAAGCGGCAGCTCAAACAAAAACCTATCCGAAGGGGCAGTCCTATAACAGGATCGCTATGCAACATCAGTTCAAAGCACCGCCCGGGACTAAGCCCTATGGCCTGACCTGGCATGATGGGTCTCTGTATCTGAGCTCTTTCCGCGGGGCGGCGGGAGTCTATCAACTTGATCCGGAGACGGGATCAGTTCTCAACAGGGCGGCGCCGGAGATCGTCTATGATCAGCAATATGGGGGGTTGGCATCAAACGGTGACAGCCTTCTCCATATCCAGGCCTATTACGACAGGAACATGCACGAACTGGATGCGGCAACGCTTGAATCAAAGAAGAAAACATTCCTGTATACCAGCCGTTTTCATTTGAGCGATATCGCCATTCACAATGATCATATTTATGCGGTCGGTTATCACCTGGATTCCGATCTCAAGGATTATCGATTATTGAAGTTCTCGCAAGACGGGACGCTCCGTGCGTCATTTCGCATTACCCCGATCCGGGGTAAATCGATGAGTCCCGGAATGACCTCGGATGGGAGGAATCTCTGGGTGTCCCTGGGCTCAGCCCTGTTCAAGCTTGACCCTGACAGTGGTGATACTCTCGATGCCTATTCTCTTTCCAGTGAGGTGAACGCCCTGGCCTGGGATGGTCGTCGCATCTGGGCGGCAACGACGCGTCGCGACATTCTGACCATTACACCTCCGCTCTAATACCAACCTGATCCTGGTGCGGTGGCAAGGGAACCCCTTTTTCCCGTTCGTCGCACCCCTCTTTCCAATCCCGTCAAAATATGTGACCATAGCCTTCTTTGCGAGGAGGTTTGAGATGCTCCAATTTACCATTGATCAGGACAGGTGCATTGCCTGTGGCCTGTGTGCCGGGGACTGCCCGGTGAAGATTATTTCCATGGCGTCCGGGATTCCCGAAATCGTGGCTGGGCGGGAGCAAAACTGCATCGGTTGCCAGCACTGCCTGGCGATCTGCCCGACGGCGGCGTTGTCGATTCTCGGCCATGATCCGGATCAGAGCGTTGTGCTTGAAGGGAATTTGCCGACGCCGGCGGCGCTGGAAACCCTGATCCGCGGGCGGCGTTCGGTGCGCCAGTACCGGGACGAAAACCTGGCGCCCGAGCTGGTGCAGCAGTTGCTCGATGTCAGCTGGCAGGCGCCGACCGGGGTCAACCGCCGCAGTGTCACCTTCCATGTTATCGACGACAAAGAGGTCATGGCCGCTTTTCGCACGGAGACCTATGCCGGGCTCGCCGAGCGCAGCGAGACCGGGCGGCTGGTGGCGAACTATGCCGATTTTGCCAAGTTCGCAGCGCTCTGGCACGAGAAGGGGATCGATGTTCTCTTCCGTGGTGCGCCCCATCTGTTGGTGGCGACGGCTCCGCGCAGCTGTCCGACTCCGCAGGAAGACTGCCTGATCGCCTGCAGCTTTTTCGATCTTTACGCCCGGAGCCTCGGGGTGGGGACGGTCTGGAACGGTTTCATCAAGTGGGCGATTACCGATATTCTGCCGGAGTTGAAAGTCAGCCTCGATATCCCTTCCGATCACCTGGTCGGTTATGTGCTCTGCTTCGGTGCGCCGCTGGTGAGTTACAAGCGCACCGTCGATCATGGCCCGGCACGCGTCAGGCGGGTTGAGGGGATCGACTGATGGATACGGCGAAAATTCTGCGGGCGACCCTCTTCGCTGCTGAAAAGCACAGCAGCCAGCGGCGCAAGGACGGTGTGTCCCCCTATATCAATCACCCGCTGGAGTTGGCGAACCTGCTGGCCAACGATGCCGGGATTGTTAACACTGATGTGATCTGTGCGGCTTTGCTGCACGATACCATCGAAGACACCGAGACGACGGCCGCAGAGCTGGAGGCGCTCTTTGGCGCACAGGTGACGGCGATCGTGCTCGAAGTGACCGATGACAAATCGCTGCCGAAGCTGGTGCGCAAACAGCAGCAGATCGAAGCGGCACCGGATCTCTCCCACGCCGCCAAGCTGGTTAAGCTGGCGGACAAGATCTGTAATCTCAGGGATCTACTCACCGCCCCGCCGCGTGACTGGAGCGTGGTGCGCAAACTGGAATATTTCGATTGGGCGGCTGCGGTGGTTGCCGGCCTGCGCGGAACGCATCCCGTGCTGGAAGCTTTATTCGCCGTCGTTTATGCCCACCGGGAGGATCTCGCCTGAGTTTCCACTCATAAGGCCAACCGTTGAAGAAAGGGTCGCTCGCGTGTGGAGTGGCCCTTTGTCGTGTAGAGTTTATGCAGGGTGATAACGGTGCCTGATCTCGGGAGGTTTTATGCGGCGAAGAGCGCTCTTTCTCAGCTGGGGCCTGCTGCTGGCAGGTCTCCTCCTTGGCGGCTGCGGGACCAGGGGGAACACTAACCGCTTCACCCTGCTACTGGATCGGTCAGCGGCACAGGTTGCCACCCGGGTCAGGGTCGCCTCGGTGGATTATGATGTCCGCTCGGCACGGCTCTTTGTCGTCAACGTCAAGCCTTGGGGACGCTTCGGGCGGGCCGACCTGATGAATATCAAAAACTCCCTTGCCGCTACCCTCAGTCCCCATCAGCCGCGTTCGGACACGGCGCCACAGCGGATCGACCTTCACCTGTTCGTGCGCAGCTACCTGGTCGGCGTCAGCAACACGGCTGCCGGGGTGCTGGCCTGCGTGACCTGGGCTGTGGTGAATGAGCGTGGGGAACTGCTCTTCTCCGAGCAGTTCTTCCTCGCCGATTCCTGCTCTCTTATCTGCACCGTCGGCCAGCTCAAAGATGGCCTGCACAAGGCACTCGTACGCCGGATTGCTACCCGGGCACTACAGCTTGCCGCGGCCCCGGATCAGGCTCCGCCTGAAACGTTCTTCCTTTTGACCTACACCGATGTCGCGGATGCCGTCGCCGCGCTGCCGCGGTCCCTGGCCTCATACGGCGATCCGGGGATTCTGGCCCTGCCCGACCCGCATATCGCCATCTTCGGGCTGTTCGCGCCCCGTGGTCGGGAAGAGATCGCCTGGGAGCAGGCTGTTCCTGCAGCCGATTTCTCCTGGCGCGACTATCTACGCGAGTTTTACGGCCGTTAATGGGGGTGAAACGAAAATTTGTTGTGGGGTGCGGCGTATCTGTTCTTAGCGCTGTTTCTGAGATCAGAACAGCTTGCTGCCGATCTTCGCCGCGACCGCCGGGGAGACGAAGGTGGCTTCGCCGCTTTCGGCTTTCGGGTACTGGACGCCGAGGATCAGCACTTCGGAGGTGACCGGACCCATGTCGCGCGGGGGGAAGTTGAGGACGCCGAGGACGAGGCGTCCCCGCACCTCTTCGATGGGGTGGCAGGTGAAGCGGCCATAACTGATCTTCCTGCCGTATTTGCCGAAATCGACGGTCATTTTGTAGGTTGGTTTCGGCGTCCCGGTTTCCTGATCGACCTCCACAATCCTGCCGACCCTGATATCGAGCTTGGCAAAGGATTCATCGAAGGTTGTTTCGGGTTTGAGTTCGCTGGCCATGTCATTTCTCCTTTCGCATCTATGCCCTTCAATCTAGCAGAAAAGCGGCTGTCGTCCGCTGAGAATTCGGGAGAAATCCCGCAAAAAAATCTGGGACTTTTCCCGATTTTTGAATTTTCCGCCCTTTTTCCCCACTCGGGAAAATACCTGATTATTAATAAATACATGTTGTTGGCTCCTCTTTATAAATATTGGCATGCTTCCGGATAAGTTACCTGTGAGGTTTTAATTTGATTGCAAGAAGATGGCTTACGACAAGAGACGGAAAGGAGAGCTCTTATGCAGGGAACAGCAAAGAAGCGTGACCAATTCAAGGATACGGATGAACCGAAAAAGTTTTCGATCATGTGGATTCTCCTGATTCTGGCGGCAGCGGCTATCGGTGCCTGGTTCGCCTGGAATCGTCCGGTTGCCAGCCATGCCGCCGTGACCCCGGACAGCGATGGCGTCATCCGTTTCGCGGTTGATGATTTTGCCGACGGCAAGGCCCACTATTTCAGCTTTAAAGATGGCGGGTCCGAAGTCCGCTTCTTCCTGGTGCGCAGTACCGACGGTGTAATCCGCGCGGCCCTCGACAGCTGCGATGTCTGCTATCGCGAGCAGCGTGGCTATCGTCAGGAAGGGGATGACATGGTTTGCAATAACTGTAACCAGCATTTCCGCACCGATCTGGTCAATGTCGTCAAGGGGGGGTGTAACCCCGTGCCCCTGGAACGGCAACAGGTCGGCAACCAGATCCTCGTCCGGGCAGCTGATCTGGCCAACGGTTTCGGTTACTTCGCCCTGGCCGTCCGGTAGGTAAATCATGCGCCTTGAAACGATCGTCCTGCAGAATCTGACCCGCAGGCTGGGACGCACCGCGTTTCTGTTGATCGGCCTGATGATCGGTGTGACAACAGTCGTGACCCTGCTTTCGCTCAGCGATGCCCTGAGCCGCCGGGCACAGCACGAGTTGGAACGCTTTGGCGCCAACATTGTGGTGACGCCAAAAAAAGACCAGCTCGAACTGAGCTATGGCGGCATTCAACTCGGCCCGTTGCAACTGGCCCACAAAGAGATCGACGAGGCACAGTTGGCGGGAATCCAGCAGATCCCCAACTACCGCAACCTGGCCACCATCGCACCGAAGGTCCTGGGCGCAGTGGCTCTGGCAGATGAGCAGGTGATGCTGATGGGGGTGGAGCCCAGGGCCGAGTTCAAGCTCAAGCGCTGGTGGACCCTGCAGGGGCGGCAGCCGGAGAACCCGGCTGAGGTCGTTGCCGGTTCCGCCGTTGCCGAACGTTACAACCTCAGGCTCGGCCAGGAGGTCGAACTCTCCGGGCGTAACTTCACCCTCGTCGGTCTGCTCAATAAAACCGGCTCCCAGGACGATCACCTGCTGATCGCCCCGCTGCCCACGGCCCAGAGTCTGCTCCACAAGGAAGGGCAGATCAGCATGGTCGAGCTGGCAGCCCTGTGCCATGACTGCCCGGTCGAAGAGATGGCCGCCCAGTTGCGCAGCGTGCTGCCGGATGCCGACGTCAACCCGGTGCAGCAGGTGGTCAAGACGCGCATGCACGCCCTCGGCCAGTTTCGTTTGCTGGTCTGGGGGATCGCCCTCACTGTTATCGCCATCGGTGCGCTGCTGGTCTTCATCACCATGATGGGGGCGATCAGTGAACGCACCCGCGAAATCGGCATCTACCGGGCGATCGGTTACCGCCGTAGCCATATCCTGCGCCTAGTCCTCGCCGAAGCAGGCATCGTCAGTGCTTTCGCCGGAGTTCTCGGCTATTTGGTCGGTGTCGCTGCGACCTGGGGGATTCTCCCCCTGTTGGACGACGGCAGCGCCCACTGGAGCTGGAACCCCGTGCTCGCGTCCGGAGCGATCGGGGCGGCTGTGGTCGTCGGTCTGTTGGCGACCCTGCAGCCCGCTTTTCGCGCCAGCCGGCTCGAGCCGAGCGCGGCGCTGAAGAGCCTGTAGCAAGGAGCTGCTTTATGTTGATAAAAATTAAAGATGTTTCCCAACATTACGTCAACGGCAGTGATTGCGTCGTTGCTCTCGACGGGCTGTCGACGGAGATCCGTTAAGGGAGCTTCCTCGGAATCATGGGCGCCTCCGGGAGCGGCAAGAGTACCCTGCTCAACACCCTCGGCGGGCTCGCTGCGCCGAGCGAGGGGAAAATCCTGATCGACGGGATCGATATCTACCGGCTGTCGGCGGAGCGTCAGGCCGATTTCCGTCGCGAGTATATCGGCTTCGTCTTTCAGTCCCACAACCTGATGCCCTACCTGACGGCGCAGGAGAACGTTATGCTGCCGCTGGTGGTCACTGGGTTGACGGCGAAACAGAAGCGCAGCATGGCCGCGGAGATGCTCGAACGGGTCGGCCTGGGGCACCGCTTGCTCCATCTGCCAAGCCAGCTGTCGGGTGGCGAACAGGAACGGGTTGCCATCGCCCGCGCCCTGGTCAACCAGCCACCGGTGCTGCTCGCCGACGAGCCGACCGGCAGTCTCGACACGGCCACCAGCCGCCAGATTATGGAACTGCTGGCCGAATTTCACCGTGAAGGACAGACCATCGTCATGGTCAGCCACAACCCGGACAACCGGATCTGGTTCGACCGTATCCTGACCCTTTCCGATGGCGCCATCGTCGCCGATTCAGCGGTCGGTGATCAGGTGGCGAATTTCTGAGTTACTGACGGATTAATAACAGAGAACTGAGTCGTTGATGCTCGGCAGAATCTCACCCCCTTTTCGTCCACCCTCTGCGGAGGGGGGCGTGGGCTTCTGCCCATCAGCACAGAAGAAAGGCCCATTCGCTTTGAATGGGCCTTTGCTGTTTTCGGGATGTTCTGCGGCGGGATTATTTGACCAGTTTGGTGAACTTTGAGCCCTCGATGGTCAGGTTGTACATCAGCCCCTTGTTGCCGAAGATGAAACCGACGATCGGGTCCTTGATGTCGACGCTGTTGATATCCTCACCGGCACCCCATTCGACCAGGGCGACAGAGCCGTCAACCCCGGCCTTCCAGCCCGAGCTGTTCCGGAACTCCTTCAGTGCGTCGCTCTTGAGGAAGACGACGACGATCGATTTCGACTGGGCGCCGATCTGGAAGCCGATGGAGGCTGCGGCGGTGCTGTAGTAGTCGGCCGTTTTACCGTTGATCCGCAGCGCCCCTTCACCGTACTCACCGCCGACCCCGAAGCCGGCCTTGATCACCGAGGGGAAGACGAGCACCCCCTTGGCCTTGTTGAGAAACGCTGAGCCCCCTTTGACTTCCTTGGTGAACTGTTCGAGGGTCGCGGTGACCTTGATGTCGATCTCCTCGGCCGAGGCCGCCCGGGCGCTGGTCGCCGGCAACAGCAGCGTCGTAGTGAAGAGCGCGATGAGCAGGGGGAGCAGGAGACTTTTCAGAGTGAAGCTTTTCATTTTCATGGTCGATCTCCTTTGCTGGTGATGCCCAGTAACTGTATCAACAATCTCCCTCGGTATCGGAATCGCTATCGTCTGTCATTTTGTAACAGGCTCTCTCTCGATAGCGATGTCGATACCGATTTTTTGCCGGGCAGTTACAGGCCTTTTCTTTCTTCTCCAGTATAGCAGATCCTTCGCTGGCAAACCTCGGCGTGCCTACTCGTGACGCAGGGCGTCGATCGGATTGAGCCCGGCGGCCCGGCGTGCGGGGAAAAAGCCGAAGATCACCCCGATGGCGGCGGAGAAAAGGAAGGCCAGCAGGTTGATTCCAGGGTCGAAGATATAGGGGATGTTCATGATCCCGGAGAGGACGAGCGATGCCGTTGTCGCCAGGATCAGGCCGATGATGCCGCCGATGCTCGACAGAACGACAGCTTCGATCAGGAACTGTAGCAGCACCTCCCGTTCCAGCGCGCCGATAGCCAGGCGGATGCCGATCTCGCGGGTCCGCTCGGTGACCGAGACGAGCATGATGTTCATGATCCCGATGCCGCCGACAAGCAGGCTGACCGCGGCCACCGCACCGAGCAGCAGGGTGAGGATCCTGGTCGTGCTGGTCAGGGTGTCGGCGATCTGGCGCGTATCCATGACGCGGAAGTCGTCATCCTCGTTTTCGCCGATATTGCGCCGCTCACGCATCAGCAGTTCGATCTTCTTCTTGACCGAGCTGATCGAGTTGGTATCGCGCGCCGAAACGGTAATCCTGCTGATGTCCTGGCTACCGGTCAGACGGCGCTGGACGGTACGCAGCGGCATCACCACCATGTCATCCTGATCGTGCCCCATGGCCGATTGCCCCTTCGCTTCGAGCAGGCCGATGACTTCGCAGGAGAACTGCTTGATGCGGATCTGGCTGCCGATCGGGCTGGCCGTACCGAACAGGTTTTCGCGGACCGTTTCGCCGATGACGCAGACCGCCTTGCCGGAGCGCTGTTCGCTGTCGCTGAAATCGCGCCCGTCGGCCAGTTCCCAGTTGCCGGCCGGGAAATAATCGTTGTTGCTGCCGTAGACGACGGTCGACCAGTTGTTGGCCTGGTAGACGGCGGTGGCTGACTTGCTGGTTGTTGGCGCGACCCACTTGGCGTTGTAAATCTGGTTTTCGATCGCCTCGGCATCGGCGAGCTTGAAGCTGGGTGCGCCGCCGGAGCCGGGGCCGAAGCGCTGGCCCGGAGCGACGATCAGAATGTTACTCCCCATGCTGGAGATCTGGTCGGAGACCGATTTGGTGGCGCCGTTGCCGAGGGTGACCATGGTGATGACCGCGGCGACGCCGATGACGATGCCGAGGATAGTGAGGAACGAGCGCATCAGGTTGCGGCGGATGGCGCGGATGGAAAGCAGCAGGGTATTCCAGAACATCAGGCGGCCTCCCCGTTCCTTTGGTCACTGGCAATGACGCCATCGACGATGCGCACGACGCGTTTAGCGTACTCGGCCATCTCCGGTTCGTGAGTGACCATCAGTACGGTGATACCGCGCTCGCGGTTGAGATTGGTGATCAGCTCCATGATCTCGGCGCTGGTGCTGGTGTCGAGGTTGCCGGTCGGTTCGTCGGCGAGCAGGATCTCCGGATCGCTGACGATGGCGCGGGCGATGGCGACCCGCTGCTGCTGGCCGCCGGAGAGTTCGCCGGGGGTGTGATCTTCCCACCCCTTGAGGCCGACCTGGGCGAGGGCGGCGCGGGCGCGCTGCTGGCGCACAACAGCCGATTCACCGCGGTAGATGAGCGGCAGCTCGACGTTTTCCAGCGCCGTGGTCCGGGCCAGCAGATTGAACCCCTGAAAGACAAAACCGAGATAATGGCGGCGCAGCAGAGCGCGCTGGTTGCGGCTGACATCTTCAATGTGGACGCCGCGGAATTCGTAACTCCCGCCGGTGGGGGTGTCGAGGCAACCGAGGATGTTCATCATCGTTGACTTGCCCGAACCGCTCGGCCCCATGATGGCGACGAAGTCGCCGCTGTCGATGGTCAGATCAACCCCCTTGAGAGCCTGGAAGGTCGCCTGGCCGCGGCCGTAGGCCTTGGTCAGGGCATTCAGTCTGATCAGCGGAGCGGTGCTCATGACGCCCCTCCGCTGAGGGCCTCGGTGATCACCGGCATCCCGGCCTTCAACTGGTCACCGCTGACCTCGGTCACGCTGCCGTTGCTGGCCCCGGTTTTGACGTCGTAGGGGACGGGTTGGCCGTTCTCCAGTACCCAGATCCGTGGTGTGCCGTTCTGCACCGCCTGTTTTTTGGTCGTCTGGCGCGGCGGCCGGGGCATCAGCTTGCTGACGATGCTGCCGCTCGACTCCGTGCTTGTGTCGTTTGTGGTCGCCGGGGTGAAGCGCAGTGCGGCGTTGGGTACCAACAGCACGTTGTCACGCACCAGGGTGGTGATTTCGGCGGTTCCGGTCATCCCCGGTCGCAGGCTTAGGTCGTCGTTGCTGACTGCCAGGGTGGTCAGGTAGGAGACGACATCGTCGCTGTCCTGAGCGCCGAAGCTGACGCGGGTGATGACTGCCGTATATTCGCGGTCGGGGTAGGCGTCGACGGTGAAGATCGCCTGTTGGCCGTCCTTGACCTGGCCGACATCCGCCTCGTCGACATCGACCTGCAGTTCCATGTTCGCCAGGTCTTCGGCCAGGGTGAAGAGGACCGGGGCCTGCAGTGAGGCGGCGACGGTCTGGCCGGGATCGACCTCGCGGGTCAGGACAACACCGTCGATGGGGGAGCGGATGTTGGCTTTCTCCAGGTTGGTCTCATCCGACTGCAGTTCGGCGCGCGCCTGAATCACCCCGGCGTTGGCGACGGCGATATCGGCTTCGGCGCGCTTGAGGGCCGCTTCGGCCGTCTCCATGTCGCTCGCCGAAGGGAGCTTGCCACCCGAGAGTTCGGCGACCTTGCGGTAGCGGTTGAGGGTGGCGCGGGCCTCGTCGGCGGTCGCTTCGGCCTGGATCACCTGGGCCTGGGCCACGTTCAGAGACGCCTGCGACATGGTCACCGCGTCCTCCAGCTTGGAGCTGTCGAGGCGGGCGAGAATCTGCCCCTGGCTGACCCGGCCGTTGACGTCGACAAAGACCTCGTCGACGATCCCAGAGAGCTCACTGCCGATCTCCACCTGGTTGGTCGGTTGCAGGTTTCCGGTCGCTGAAATTCTGACGATCAGGTTGCCGATGCGGCTCTCCTCGGTATAGTAGCGCGGTGCCGTGTCCTTCTGCTCGGCGGCGAGGAAAGGCCAGATCAGCGCCGCACCGACCAGCACAACGATCACGAGAATCAGCCAACGCAAGAAAGAGCGTTTAACCGGTTTTTCAACGATAAGATCCGATACGGACGTAGCCTGGCGGTCCTGTTCCTGATTGTTATGGCTCATGGTGTTTCCTTGGTGTCAGAAATAAGGTTGGTCCGGGGTTCCCAGCCGCCGCCGAGGGCCTTGTAGAGGCTGACCAGCGCCAACAACTGGTCGACGCGGGCGGAGGCGAGACTGTCCTCGCTGGAAAGGCGACTGCGCTCGTTGTCGAGCACGGTCTGGAAATCGATCAGCCCGGCGGCGTAGCGCTGCTTGGCCATTTCGTCCGCCTGTTGCACGGCGCTGGTGGCTGCGGCGAGGGCGGTCGTGCGTTCATTGCCGCGGCGCAGGGCGACGAGGGCGTTTTCGACATCCTGCAAAGCGGTCAGTACGGCATGTTCGTAAGCGACGAGCGCCTGTTCGCGGACCGCATCCTGCAGTTTGGCCGCGTTGCGTAGCTGGCCACCGTCGAAGAGCGGGGCCGTCAGCCCGGCCAGCAGCGAGCCGGAGGCCGCGTTGATGTCACCGAGCGCACCGAGGGTCAAAGCATCGAGGCCGATGGAGCCGGAGAGTTTGAGGCTCGGATAACGGGCCGCTTCAGCGACGCCGAGGCGTGCGGTCTCCGCCGCCAGAGTGCGTTCGGCGGCGCGGATATCGGGGCGCCGCTGCAAGACCTCGGCGGGAATCCCCACCGCCAGCCCGGCGGACAGCTCGGGGAGGCGGCCGGTGTCCGTCAGGCGGCCGCTGCTGGTGCCCGGCGCTTTGGCGAGGAGGATATCGAGGCTGTATTCGGCTTCGGCGAGGCTGCGTTCGAGGCTGGGGATCTGGGCCCGGGTCTGTTCCAGGCTGCTGCGCGCCTGGGCGACTTCGAGGCCGTCGCTCAGCCCGGCGCTGTTGTTCCATTCGCTGAGCTGCAGGGTCTCCTGCTGGCTGGCGAAGTTGGCGCGGGCGATGGCCAGGCGCAGTTGCAGGCCACGAATCTCGATGTAGCTGCCGGCGACCTCGGCGGCCAGGGAGACCTGGATGTCGTTCAGATTGGCCGCACTCGCTTCCAGATCGGCCTGGGCTGCCTCGACACCGCGGCGGATTCCGCCGAACAGGTCGATTTCCCAGCTGGCGTCAAAGCCGGCGCTGTAGGCACTGCTTGTCGCGCCGCCACTGTCGTTGCTGGCACGGCTGCGGCTGGCCGAAGCTGAGCCGGTCAAACTCGGCAGCTGGTCGGCCGTGGCGTTGGCGCGGCGCAGGCGGGCTTCAATCAGGCGCAGGCGGGCGTCGCGCAGATTGAGGTTGGCCTGGAGTGCCTCGTCGATCAGGCTGGTCAGCTGCGGGTCGTTGAAGTTTTGCCACCACTGGCTCAACTCGGCGCTTTGCGGGCTTGCACCGCTCATCGCCGGAGCGCTGTCTCTGTTGAGCCAGCTGGCCGGCAGGGTGCTCTCCGGGGCCTGGTAGTCGGGGCCGACGGCAGCGCAGGCGGTCAATCCGAGGCCGGTGATCAGGGTCAAAAATATTTTCAGAGTCCTGGACATGGGCTTCTCACGGGTTCTGCGGGTCGGGAGTGCTTTTGACGGCGGCGATCCCGGCCAGGGAGAAATTGATGACATGATCGATGAACGCGTCGATGTCGGTAATCAGCGGCGCCTGTTGCGGCGCCGTGCGGCTGAAAATCCGCTGCATCAGCAGTGGATGAAAACAGAGGCTGATGAGTGACAGTTCGCATTTGACGACCTGCTGCTCCCGCGCCTGCGGGCCGAGCAGTTCGCGCATCAGCGAACGGGTATGATCGCGCAGGGGGATCAGTGCCGACTCCATGATTTCGTTGAGCAAGCCGGTCGGGTTGACGATCTCCATGTGGGCGATGAAGAAATCGCGCGAGTCCTCGTCGGCGATGCGGCGGATCAGCGCCTCGATGTGGCCGCGCAGGCGTTCCTCGGGCGGCGCATCGGGGCTGACCCCGCCATCATGGGGATGAGTTTCGATCGACTTGGTAAAGGCGTAGCGCCAGGCTTCCTGGTAGAGGGCCTCCTTGCCGCCGAAGTGGTAGTTGATCGCGGCGATGTTGGCCCCTGCGCGGCGGCAAATTTCGGCGACAGTCGCATCGCGGAAGCCGCGCTCGACAAAGACCCGGCTTGCGGCGTCGAGTAATTTCTCCCTCGTGGTCGGTTCGGGCTGTTTGCTCATGGGCTTTCCTGTTGTTAGGCAAATAGAGGATCTATGCTCTTAAACGATAGTTTCAAATATGCATTTGAATCTGTCAAGATAGCCAAGTGTAAAGATTTATTAAGCGCTGGACAGGGGTGGCTGAGCGGCTGTTTTTGAAATCGAATACTGTTAATTTTTCACAGCTTTGCTATTGCTGGGTTATGAAATTTTGAGGGGGCTTTCTGGCCCTCTTTTTTTGTGACGGGTGGGTGTAATGTTCAGAACAAACGTTTTTTCCAGCAACGATCCTGATCCCTGGGAAGCGGCGAAAGAACTGATCGCTGCTGCTGAAGCCGCAGGCGATCATTACGGAAGCGATTAAGTTTCTTAGGCCGTCGATACCCACAACCATCTCGATCAAGCAGAAAATCGATGATTCCTGTGGCATGATCAAGGCCGACCCGACTGAGCTGAACCAGGTGGTCATGAACCTGTGTGCCAATGCCTATCAGGCCATGGAAGAGTGCGGCGGAACCCTGACGATCAGCCTGGAGCATGTCGAACTGACGGACGATTTTCTCGTCGATGAACCGACGCTCAATTCCGGGCCGTTCGTGCGGCTGACCGTCAGCGACACCGGGCCGGGAATGGATGCGGCGACCCTGGAGCAGATTTTCAACCCCTACTACACGACCAAGACGGTCGGCAAGGGGACCGGGCTGGGGTTGTCCGTTGTGCATGGCATTGTGAAAAATCATGGCGTGGTGATTCGTGTTGCAAGCGCACCGGGAAAGGGGGCGACGTTCCGGGTTTATATTCCCGAGTTGGAGTATATCTCCCAAGAACAGGCGGTTGCCGACCCAGCGCTTCATCTGGGGCATGAACGCATCCTGTTTGTTGATGATGAATGGCTGCTCGCCGACATGGGGAAGCAGCTGCTCGAAAGCCTGGGCTACAGGGTCACGGCCGTGACGAGCAGCCTTGAGGCGCTCGATCAATTCAGGTCGCGACCGGATTATTTCGATCTGGTTATCACGGATCAGACTATGCCGGTGATGACCGGAACCGACCTGGCAATGGAGATTCTGTCAACACGCCCGGACATACCGATCATTCTCGGTACGGGTTACAGTCGCTCCATTTCCCGCGAGAAGGCTCTGGCCATGGGGATCAGGGAATTCATGATGAAGCCTATGGAAAGGGCAAGTATCGCCGAAATGATCCGCAGGGTGTTGGATGGAGGGTAATGGGGGCTTCTGGAAGAATTAAAGGTACAGCAGTCCGAGAGATGAGGTTGTTATCGTCAATTTCGTAGACTTCCAAAACTTCGTTGAGCATTGACGTCACATTGACAGCTTCCTCGTCAGGGATATTAGCGACAAGGTTTGAGTCGATTTTGACGACCCGTACCCATGAACCTACGGTTACTCTGTTTCCGTTTTTATCTGTAATCATTTAGGCCTGTTTTTCAACCTTTTGTTATGTTTGGGTCGGATCAGACCAACCCTATCTCTCGTTCTTTGATGGATGTTCGGTCATTGACTTGTCGAGCACCCACGCGCCTTTAAGTTGTAGATCAGCCGCGTTGATGTTGAATACGAATGCCAGGGCAAATATACATATGAGAGTGGTGTGTTTTGTCAGTAGCATGTTCTCTGCTGATCAGGGCCAGGTTTTCGAGAAATCCAACGCCGGGTCCACCTTTAGTTTCTCTCGCATCTCATGGAACTTCGCCTTACTTAGAGGGCCTGAAACGCTTTCCGAAGGGTCCGCATATTTGCTGTCTTTATTGATCTCTAAAATGTAGTAATAATCTTTCGTTGCAATGTTTTGACGAACGATGATGTGGACTTTGTCCCAGCCGATGCCGACAACCCCGTCATTGACCCTTCCTGCCCCATTTCCGTTCCCAAGGTCGTAATAAAGGCTTCTGTTGCCAGGGGTGTCGATTGTCGCGACATAGTAATTGTCTGAAACCTTATAGCTCTGATGAAGGTTCGTATGGCACCCGAGTAATAATGTGATTGCTATAAAGGTGAGTAGTTTATTCATATCTCAATGTCAGAAGTTTGGGAGGTTGCATTGCTCGGTTTCCGTCGCCAGAAACCATATGGTGTCCCCTGAACACCAATATGGAACATATTAGAATCGTTAAAAAATATATTGAAATAATGATCCAGTAAAATTTAGGATTTTCGGACATTTTAACTCGTTGAGGCATGCCGCTGAAAATTGTTTCTTTTTCAATAAGGCCAAGGGCTAGCTTGATTAGTGAAAATGGAATTAACGACAAAATGAAAATTGAAATAGATAAATTAGGCTTAGTGTTTTGAATTCTGAATGAAATTACTAACATTGATACTGAAATAAAAAATCCTACCCATTCAGATATTCTGAAATATTTTTCTCTTCTACGATCCATATACTTTAGGAAATGGTAAGTAATCTGTTCTTGCTCAATTTCAGTCAGCAATCATAGGCCGTTCGGCCTAATCCGACTTCTCCGAAAAAAGAAAAATCCACCTTCGTTACGAAAGGTGGATTGATGAATCTGAAACCTGCCCCCCTGCAACGATCCCAGATACCTGCACAAATTGTTTGTCGACAATCTAGCTCATGGCCTGGTGAGTGTCAAAAGGAAAGGTTTTCGAGGTCTTCTTGGTGGTTAAGTTGGTCCAACTCTGCTGAAGTTACCTGAAACTGTAGGTGCGAGTCACTTTGATGTTTCTGAGTGCTGTTGTTCGCGTTCTTCAACAAGTCGCTGTTTGAGTAATTGACAGATCAGTAATGGTTTTCCATCCAGCAATCGATACATCCGATAGCCACAATTGCCGTAGCCGCTGCAGGCTCGACATCTTAAATCCTTTATGTCAAACCCCTCAAGATCTTCTAGTTTGAGCTCGAAGTCTTTTCCATATTTTTTTGTGGCCATGGGTTTAGTCCTCCTGAGTGTACGAAGCCGGGTGTTATAAAAATGTTGCGCGGCTTGCTGTTGCGGTCTGCCGCGATCCTGTTCTCGCTCTCAGCCGTCGATCCCATCGCGCGAGTCCCGCAGCTCGTTTGGCGGCACGATGACCTCGAGTCCGAGTTCCCGCACCGCAGCGAGCGTGCGCGTGGGAACCGTGATGTTCTCGAAGCAGGCGCAGTACTCCATGGCCTCCATCAGGGTCAAGGCGTGCAGCAGGTCGAGCATTGTGTCCACATCGGGCACAGCGGGCAGGTAAAGGGCGGGGATCTCATGTGCTGCCGCCTTCTGAATGTAGGCGGGAAGCACGGTCAGGCCATCGGGATTGTAGAAGACACCGGTGTGATCGATGCGGGTGTCTTTGGTCCAGCCAACCAGTGAGACCCCCATCTGCTGATCTGGAGAGAGCACGATGCCTCCCCCCTCGATCCCGCACAGTCGTTGCAGTTTCTCAAAGCCTTCGCTGACAACGAACTTCTCCAGGGTGGGCATATCGGCGCCATACGACAGGATCGTGGAGTATCCGCGTTCAAAGACCTGCTCAAAGGCATGGTTGTAGTGTTCATCAAAGCTCGCGCCGCTATCGCTGATGACCGTGAACTCCCTCGGCCATGGTCCGGCGTCCGCAAGAACCTGCTCCATCACAGCGATATTCTCTGCGGGGGTTGTCGAAATATAGATATCGTAAATGTCCTCTAGGTCGCCGGGCCGTCTCGCGGCGGCTTGTTTCGCTTCGAGGTCGGCAAGCGCGTCGCAGGTGATCTGCAGCAGGTCAAGAAGCATGCACTTGTAGAGCGAGGCGGCGATCTCCGGGGTGTACCACCCGTCCTTGAGGGTGCTCAGCCGAGTTTTCACGAGGCCGGGCACGGGTGGCTTACTGAACAGGAGAATGGCGTTGCGGCGTATGGTCATGACTGGCGTTCCACAGCTTTCGGTTAGAGTCGGGTGTTGCCGCGCACTGGGTCCGCATGAGCTGGCTCAGGATCAGAGCCGACAGTGTGTGCGCTCCTGGCTGGTAAAAAAAGCAGAAACAATGCCAATAAATCTTGAGCGTAAATATAGAGATGCGAACAAAGGTTTGTTTTTATCGAACGAAAGTGATTGTTTTTATTGTTTTTTTTTCTTGCGGGAGTTGGGAAGGCTTTTCGATGGCAGTCTCAAAACAAAAAAACAATGAGACAGCGGTATCAAACTGAGAATTCACTTTCAAAATGACGCACTGTATTCAGGGGGTACCATACTAAGCTAAGGCGAGATCAGGGTCCGTAGTGAATTAAGTATAGTGTCCTCCGAACTCGTCGGTAGGAAAAGTCGTTTGGCCATTGTAGTGAAGCTATTTACCGTGCGAGTTTACTTTATCAGATCTACTAGAAGTAGACCTGCCACAGACAACCAAAAGGAGACGAAAAGAAATATGCTGAATATTAAATTTTGATTCCAGGCCCCATCTTTCCATGTGAAGAACGATAGGCCTCTAAATATGTCAAAGGAAGATCTATAATTGAAAGTCTAGGTAATATGTTCTTTTCTAGCTTAATATTATTTTTCTTTATGAATTTTATCATCATGAAATATGAGCAAGAAAATGACAAAATTATTAAAAAAAATATAAATAAATTATCATATTGATAGCTTTTTGATTTGATTTTCATTCCACCTGCACACTTTAAACGTATTTGCTTTAGGAAATGAATTTCTTAAAAAATCAATTTCACAAGAGTGCGTTGTATAGCCTCCGCCTAATGCTTTTTCATTGAGGTTTGCTGCATAGGAGCAAATATAGCCGCTCATATATTTATCAAGGGTGTTCGATAGGGCTGATATTAAATCAGGGATATTGTCTTGGGCTTCATGCTCAGGGAAATGCAAGTGCCCCATTTCAATCCCTAGTAAAATCTCCTCGTTCTCTGTCGAGATCGTAATGCGTCTTTCTGGGTTGATCCGGTGACGAATTTTAATCTCTATGAAATCATCTTTCGATTGTATTGTTAATTGTTTCGGAGAAACAGATTGCCTATCGCAAATAATCTTTACAACTTCAATGCACTTAATGTTCAGTTCATTTTGCATAAGATTCAACGGTTCCTGGCAAGCTCGACATAAAAGATCAAAGTGATACGGCATGTTTTTGAGTGCTCAATTCCATTTGCATCCCTTTGGATGCTAAAGCTAGCGCCACTCTATTTTGTTTCTTACAATACTTCTATCTATTGAGTAAGTAGGCAATTATCCCAATTGCCGCAACAACGATACCTATTCCTGTAATCGTGCAAACTGTGTCTGACTTGTCACCAAAATGATCTTTTGGGTACTTTCCAAACGAAATGGTTTTTAAAAATATTCTTCCAGCCCAGTAGCAGAGAAATTCGAAAACCACTTCAATAAAAAGCCTGAAGAAAAATCTGCCTACGATTCTAAAAACGCCCTCTGTAATTTCTTCAATTGGCATTGATAATAATTTCCCCTGGTTATCGTCTGAAATCACCGGGCGGCGACAAACTTTTTAGTTTGCTTTGTTTGGGGCGGATCGGGGTATTCGGGGGACACCATACTTAACTAGGGCAAGATCAAGGTCAGCAATGAATTAAGTGTGGTGTCCCCCGAACTCGTCCCCCGAACTCTCCGTTAGTGGGTAACTTCGCGAGCTAACGGTAAAGTTAGCTGTTATTCATTGAAGCTGCCTTCGTTATAGAAATATGCTGTTCCGTATGGATTGATCCAAACACCACCGCATGATTTGGCAAGTGCACGGGTTACCTTCTCAAGAAACATGTATCCTTCAGCGTCAGCGCCAATTGGTTCAAGGGTGATGTAATATGCTTTTGATGCCTTTGGGAATTTTTCTAGAATTGAACTTCCCGGTTCTTCATCTTCCCCTGGTACAACAAGCACTTGCCAATTTTCTTTTTCATATGCACGTTCAGATTTATATTCCTGCCAGCAGGAGGGCTCAGGCAAAACATTAGGAAGTGAGATTTCTCCGTCACACCATACAGTAAGATCCATGCTCATTTTTCATTCCTTGACAGCTAACGACGGTAAATAGGCTGTTCTTGCGTAAAGCTGCAAACAACGACAAGGTTTGTCGGCCTATGAAATTTTCAATAGGAAAAGCTAATATTTCTATTTTCTTGGGCTTTTTCTGTTCCTGTACAATGCCAGTCGGCAATCATAGGCCGTTCGGCCTAAACCAACCCCACCGAAAAAAGAAAAATCCACCTTCGGTACGAAAGGTGGATTGATGAATCTGAAACCTGCCCCCCCCCCTGCAACGATTCCCAGATACCTGTACAAATTGTTTGTCGATAATCTAGCTCAGGATGCTGGGAGTGTCAAAAGAAAGGATTTTCAAGTTTTCTGCTGTTTCAAGGGGGCGATCGGTGATAGGAGTCGGCGGCTCTGGGAATTCTTCAATACCTCTTCCTGCATCTTGTCGAACAACCTGTGATCTTCTATATTCACAGCCTGAATGTAACCTGAACTGCGGGAGCGGAAATTATGGATATCGACCTCAAACGGCTGGGCACTTTGATCACACAGCAGACCTATAAAATTGAAAAGGCTGTTTCCGGGACCGGTTACCTGCCCAGGACGGTGATCGGTGTCGGGACCTTTCTGCTCGACAATGAAGGCGATTATGATCTGCTTACGGCGAAGCAGCAGGTCACTTTTGAACGGTTTTTGCTGCCATTGCTGGAAGCCGGCGCAGATGACTGAAGAAGGGCAATATATTGCTCTGGATTTGTTGCTTTGCCGGGAGTGTGGCGGGCGCTGTTGCCAGGGGAGCCCGGGGGTCTGGGTCGATCCCGAGCGTTTTTTTGCCCTGTTTTTCGCGGGGGAGCAGCTTACGCTGGAGCAATTGCGCGAACGTTTGCCCGGCTTGGGGATGGTTCTCTGGGAAAAATCGGGGGTGCCGATTCCGGCACCGCGATCATTGTCAACCGGATGTGCTTTTCTCGGGGAAAACGGCTGCCGTTTCCCGGTGGCAGAACGCCCCTGCCAATGCCTGGCGCTGATCCCCGACAAGGCAACTCTTGATCTTGAGACGGGTTGCGCATGCCGATTGCCCGCCGAGTTCAGCCGTGAGACCGGTCAGCAACGCTGGCAGGACTATTGGCGGGAGGTTGATCGCTGATCCTCCTCAGCGCCTCGCCAGGCTGGTGACAAGATCGACCTCGCCATGGCGCCCGAGTGTCTGTAGGGCCTCAATGGCAGTCTCCACGTATTCTTTGCTGTCGCCCGTCAGGTAGGCGACAACAAACGCCGCCAGATCTGCCCGGGCCGCTGCATGCTGTTCCGCCAACGTCCTCTTCTTCCCCGCCTGCAGCCACAGCGCTTCCGAGCGTTTCTGGTGCGCGGATCGCGCTTCACTCAGCAGTTCCATCTTCATCGCCAAAGACTGATTGCCGGCAGATTTAAAAACCTCCACAAGGTCCTCAGAGAAATCCTGCTGGATAATTTCCGCCAGCCGTAACAGCTTATTTTTCACCCGGCCTCCTGATTCATTCTGTTTTTGCGAGCGCCGCCACCTGATTCTGGGCGCAGACGAGCAAGGCACGTTTTTCGCTGACCGTCAATTTCTTGATGGCTACCTCCCTCCGGCTGGCGCTGCTGCGGTCGTGACCGGGCTCCAGATAAACAATCCGGAGCGGCGCACGGCCACGGAAATATTTGGCCCCACGCCCGCTGGCATGCTGGGCAAACCGGCGCTGAACATCGGTGCTGATGCCGGTATAAAGGGAACCGTCCGAGCACAGGAGAATATAAACCTGCCAATGCATGCTCTGCCCTTCTGTCAGCACTGACGGTTCTGTATCTGCTTGCATATCCATACCACCGCAACTACACTCCGCCAATCGGCCCAACCGTTTGGTGTAGGGATGCTATCTCTACCATGAGTGACCGACAAGTTAAAGTGCGCGGTCGGCGGGTCAGACAACGAAAAAGCACGACGGGAAGATAACCAGCCCCCGGCCCGGACGCTAAAGGACAAATAAATGGCCCTCAGTTCCACGATTTTCAAAGCCAATGTGCAGATCTCCGACATGGACCGCAATTACTATGCTGAGCATCTGCTGACCCTGGCGCGCCACCCCTCGGAAACCGATGAACGGATGATGGTGCGGTTGCTCGCATTTGTACTGCATGCTGACGACCGGCTGAGCTTCACCAAGGGGTTATGCGCCGACGAAGAACCGGATCTCTGGCAGATGAGCTTAACAAATGAGATCGCGTTGTGGATCGATGTCGGCCTGCCGGATGAGCGGCGACTGCGCAAAGCCTGCGGTCGGGCCAGGCAGGTTTATTTATACAGCTACGGCGGTCGCGCAGCTGATCTCTGGTGGCAACGAAACGTGGATAAGCTGAAACGCCTCGACAATCTCAGCGTTTTTGAACTGCCCGAGGCGGCCTGCAAGGAACTGACCGGGCTGGTGCAGCGCAGCATGCAGTTGCAGTGTACCATCCAGGATGGCGAGGTCTGGCTGACGAATGGCGTAGCGACCTGCAGCCTTGTTCCATTACAACGGAAAATGCAGAACTGATGTCCCGGGGGAGAGTGTCTGAATATCTTTGGTGGTCAGGCAAATATCCTGAGCCGCTGTCCGCCCCTTTTGCTCGTCATGCATGACAAAGAATGGCCCTTCCGGAATGGAAGGGCCATTTGTGTTTTTGCTGGACGCGCACTCTGATGTGTCGATCTTACGTGGTTATCAGCTGTTTTTTGAAAAACTCCAGGGTCCGATCCCAGGCCAGGTCCGCGGCGGCTTCGTTGTAGCGGCCGGTTGAATCGTTGTGGAAACCGTGATTCACGCCGGGATAGATGAAGGCTTCATAAGGGATGTTGTTGGTTTTAAGCAGGGCTTCGTAATCCGGCCAGGTGGCGTTGACGCGGCTGTCCAGTTCGGCAAAGTGCAACAGCAGCGGTCCTTTGACCCGGCTGCGCAGTGCTTCGGCGGGTGGAGTTCCGTAGAAGGGCACGCCGGCGGCGAGCTCGTCGGGCAGGACGGCGGCAAGCATATTGACGATATAGCCGCCGAAGCAGAAGCCGACCGCGCCGAGTTTGCCGTTCCCCTGGGGATGATCTTTGATAAATTTTGCGGCGGCGATGAAATCCTCTTCGATCTTGTCGCGCTCCATGCTCTTCTGCAGCGCCCGGCCGTCATCGTCGTTCCCCGGATAGCCGCCGAGGGGGTGGAGGGCATCGGGAGCGAAAGCGATGAACCCCGCTTTGGCCAGCCGCCGGGCGACATCCTTGATGTAAGGATTGAGGCCGCGGTTTTCGTGGACGACAAGGATCGTCGGTGCTGGGGCGCTGATCTCCCTGGGGATGACCAGGTAGCCGCGCCCTTCTCCGTACCCCCGGGGGGAGTCGAAGGAACTGTAACTCGCCTTGATCTCATCATCATTGAAGTTGACCTGTTCGGCCAGGGCATAGTCCGGCAGCAGGGCCGAGGTGAGGGCGCTCAGGCTGAAGCCGATGGCCGTCAGGGTTGCCAGCCGCTGCATGAACTCACGCCGGTCGATAAACCCATGCGCATATTCGTCGTACCAGTCGAAGGCTTCTTGCGGGATCTCCCGCTGTGGAGGTGCTGGGTTTTCCGCCATGATTAAGTCTCCTTCAGTTCTGTTGTCGGGGGGGGAAGGTGGAGGGCTGCTGGCAGGCGCCGGCGGCCTGGTTAATTATGCCATCTTTTTTGCTCAGTCATTGTTTCCGGTTTTAACAAGTTGCCGGATAAATTCTCTCGGGTCACCAAGTTGAGCCGGTCGATCAGGTCTTGCATGATCTTGAACTTGGGTAGGGAGACCGAGAAG
>PKUG01000134.1 GCA_002869665.1 Desulfuromonas sp.
CTCTGAAACTCAGTGTCCTGGTGGTGAATTTTCAGGTGCTGCCAAAAAAAATGCCGGCGAACGGGAGTTCGCCGGCGAAATAGAACAGCCTGGCAAGTCTGTTCTCAACTGTGGTTACGCGGAGCAGCTGCTGAAATCATGCAGCCTGCGACCGTCGTTGGCGGTCAACTGGTAGGAGCAGAACGGCAGCAGGCGGCCGTCCGGACCGGCGACGGTCATGCTGCACTGCTTGAGCCGGCTCAGATCGAAGTCGTGAGCGCTCATATAGTTCATCACCAGAATCGAGAGTCCCGGGCCGACCATGTCGGGGCAAAGCTCGTCCGCCAGGTCGGGAAGCACCGAACCCTGGGGGCTGTCGAGGCGGTAATGTTCCAGGTAGCGTTCGGCGTCGACCAGTTGTCCCAGCGCCTTGTAGCCGCGGCCGAACTGGCGGACGATATAGGTGGTGGCATCGCAGAGCGGGTGCGAGCAGCCGGTCGGCCAGAGATCGTAAGGACGGATCACGCCGCGGCTCTGGCCGGCGAGCTGAAAGATGACATCGCCCATGGTCAGCGGCAGATCGCTGTCCACCTCGAAGCGCCCCGAACGGAAGGCCGGCTGGTAGGCGATCCCGGCGATGACATCGATGTTGTTCAGCCCGAAGCGCAGCACATCCCCCATCTGCGCCTCGTTGACCCCTTTGACGACCGCCATCGAGAGGACCACCTGAACTGCCGCGGCACGGCAATGCTCGATCGCCTTGAGCTTGATATCGAGCAGGTCGGCACCGCGGATCTGGCGATAGACCTCGTCATCCAGACCGTCGAACTGCATATAGACGCCGGTGATTCCGGCAGCGGCCAGTTCGCGGACATAATTCTCATCTTTGCCGATACGCACGCCGTTGGTATTAACTTCGATGGCACTGAAACCAGCCTGACGACAGAGCCGGACGATCTCAGGCAGATCCTTGCGGATCGTCGGTTCGCCGCCGGTCAGTTGGATACTCACCTGAGGACCGGCCTGCTCGCGAATCGCTTCCAGGCGGGCGGCGATTTCGTCGAGACTCAGTTCGGCGGCCAAGGCATCACGTTCGTCCATCGCCGACATAAAGCAGAGCGGACAACGCAGATTGCAGCGGTGGGTCAGCTCAAGTTCGACCAGGCGCGGATGCTTTTGATGATCGACGCAGAGGCCGCAGTCGCGCGGACAGCTTTCGTCGACCGGTTGCGGATGACTCGGCAGCACAGAACCGAAGGTGAACGACTTGTGCCACTGGTAATGATCGGCATCGGGCCAGAGATAGTGGCGGAAGTCGCCATGCTCGGGGCAGCTCTTGTGCATATAGACCGCGCCGTCCTCGATCGTGATGTCCGCGTCGATCACCTTGAGACACTCGGAACACAGGCTCTGCGTCGTTTCGAGGATATGTATCGATTCTTGCGTTATTGCGGTTTCTGCACCTGCATACATAATCTGCCCCTTGTTCGTTGTTACGGGAATCCTGTGAAAGGGTGGCGGGCCGACAGCGTCCGTCGCGGCCGGGAGGAATTAGAAGGTTGCCATCGGCCCGCCGGGGAAACGGAACACTCTGGACAGGGCACCGGAGCGTTCCGCCTGGGTTTACAGCCAGGCCTTGCCGAGGAACTTCTCGTGCCCCTTGGGCAGCCGCGACCGGTAAATCGCCTCACCGGGAATCATCGTGCGATCGTTCCCGCTGTTGACCGTCAGCAGACGCATGGTGACGCCGCCGAAGAGAGCGAGCACGGCAGCCATGGCCGCCGCCATCGTGAGCGGGATCAGGGTGAGGATCAGCGGCGCGACGGTACCGAAGAACAGGAACGCCAGCTTGAACTGCTGCGACTGATCACCGGAGATCCAGCGCTTCGCGCTCGCAGCCTCGGACTTGCTGGTGCCGCTGAGCTTGATCCACAGGTAGCCGCACCAGAGCAGCCCCTGGGCGAACAGCAGCGCGCCGAGGACGTAAGGCATCGCCTCCCACAGGTAGGGGACGTTGCGCGGGGCGACGATCAGGCCGCACAGATAATGGGCGGCAAAGGCAGTGACCAGCGACGAGAGCAGAAACAGCCCCATGATCCCCGGGCCGACCCAGAAGGGACGCCCCTTGTGACGGGCGAGCAGGACGCCGGGATAGGTGGCGACGATCAGGCCGGTGACGACCATGAGAATCGCGACCAGGTGGCGCAGCAGGGCGGAATCACGCCAGAAAAACAGCGAGAAGTCGATGGCGAAAGAGGCGAAGATAAAGCCGAAGATGATCGCGAAGGTCATCATCCAGGCGCCGAAGGTCAGGATTGCCTTGGGGTTCATGAACACCCGCCAGGCCTGCAGCGGACGTCCGAGTTCGAGAATCAGGAAGCCGCAGCCGACACACATGGCCAGCGGACCGACAACACTGCCGAGCAGGGAGACGCTGTCACGACCGACGAAGAGGTCGGCGAGGCCGGCGATCACCAGCATCGCGCCGCCCATCCCGGCGAAAAAGAAGTCAACGGCCAGCATCCAGCCCCAGGTTTGATGTTTAGCACTCATGAGCGTTCGCCTCCGTTAGCCGATGTAGTAGATATGGGGTTCGGTGCCGAGTTCGCCGAGCAGCTGCACCCCGTTGTTTTCGTTGATCAGACGGTTGACCTCGCTGGTCGGGTCGTCGAGGTCGCCGAAGATCCGCGCCTTCTGGTGACAGGTGGCGACACAATGCGGCACCAGCCCCTGATCGACGCGATCCATGCACAGGTTGCACTTGTTGACGGCGCCGGTCTCATGGTTCATGTAGCGCGCACCGTAAGGGCAGGCCATGACACAGGAGAGGCAACCGACACACTTCTTGTCTTCGACATAGACGATGCCGTCCTCACGCTGGATCGACGCACCCGTCGGGCAGGCATCGACGCAGGGGGAGTTTTCGCAGTGCATACAGATCAGCGGCAGAAAACGCATGCTGAGATTGGGAAAGGTCCCGTGCGGTCCGTCGCTGACGACCGGGTTGTAGACCATCTCGGTCGGCAGCTCGTTGTGCACCTTGCACGCCACGGTGCAGGAGTGACAACCGATACAGCGCCGGGTATCCATGACAATTGCGTAACGAGCCATATCAAATAACCTCCTTCAATTCAGCTTCCTCAACCTTGTAAACCCGGCAGAGCAGGCCCCGGTTCGCCCAGGTGCCGCTGTAGGGATCGCAATAATCGTCCTGCGTGCAGGTCAGAATGTTACCGTTCGATTCGAGCGCGCCGCCCAACTGGCCGCCGAGCGGGATATCGCGCATGTCTTTTTCCGGATACCACCAGCAGCGCTGGGTGAAGATGACCTTGGGATGGATGCCGGAGGTCAGGTTGGCGCGCTGCTTCATGCGCCCACGGGCGGTCTCGATCCAGACCCAGTCGCCATCCTCGATGCCGAGTTCGACCGCGGTCTCCGGATTGATATCCATGAACGGCGAGTGACGCAGGAAACGCAGATCCTTGACCTGAAAGTGCTCCGAGTGGTGGAACGGCATGAAACCGCCGCCGGTGGTCAGGACCAGCGGGAATTTCGCCGCCAGCTCGGGATGATCGATCTCGTTCTCCGACGGCCCGACGTACTCGGGCAGCGGCGGCAGCCCCAGTTCCTTGAGCGTGGACGAATAGAGCTCGACCTTGCCGGACGGGGTCGCGAAACCCTGACGCTTGTATTTGAAGTATTCGCGCTCGGGGAAATGGAAGCGGTAGCGCTCGACGAACTCGTCAAAGCTCTCGACGTCGTAGCCGATCGGCTTGATGGCGCTGAAGTAGGCCTCTTCAACGGTCTTCCACGGCCACTGCTCGTCGGTCTGGCCGAGGGCGGTACCGAGGTCACGCCAGAAGTTGAAGTCGTTGCGGCGTTCGTACATCGGCTGAATGGCGCGCTGGGAGGTGAGCATGAAGTCGGCGCAGCCGTAGCTGTTGGTGATGATCGGACGCTCTAGGGCACCGGCGATCGGCATGATGTAATCGGCGAACATCGCCGACGGGGTGATCCAGTAATCGCAGGCGACCATGAACTCGACACTGCGCAGCGCTTCGAGGACGACATCGGTCTCGCCGTAGGACGCCAGCGGGTTGGTCGCCGAGATCAGCAGCGCCTTGACCGGGTAGGGGTCGCCGCTGGCGATGGCGCGGAAGACTGACGGCGGGTGCGCTTCGCACATCCACTCGGCGGTCGGCACCTTGCCCCAGGTTTTCTTGGTCAGTTCGCAGATCTTGCTGTAGCCGGGCCAGGAGACCAGTTTGAACTTGTCGGAACCGATCTGCTTGGCCTTCTGCTCTTCCGGCAGGTACTGGTTCCCTTCCAGTTCTTCGTCGGTCAGGTAGTCCTGCGACGGGCCGGTCAGCAGGTCGGCGCCGGGACAGTCGAGGTTGCCGGTCAGGGCACGCAGCAGGGCGCGGGCGTGCATGGTCGCGCCGGCCGGCCGGCCGATCTGGTCGACGGAGGTGCCCCACTGGATGTTGCCCGGTTTGTTGGTCGCATACATATGGGCGCCGGCACGGATCTGCTCCGGGGTCAGCCAGGTCAGAGGCGCGGCCCACTCGGGGGAGAAAGGCTCGACGTGCTCGACCAACTCGGCGAAGCCTTCGCAATGCTCGTCGACGAACTGCTGATCCCAGAGTCCTTCATAGATGATGACATGGAGCCAGGAGAGCGCCAGGGCGAGGTCTGAACCGGGGCGCAGCGGCAGCCAGAGGTCGGCCTTGGCCGCGGTCTCGGTGAAGCGCGGGTCGATGACGATGACCTTGAGCCCTTTTTCCTGCAGGTCGGTGATGTGATGCGCTTCCGGCATCCCCGAGGCGCCGGGATTCTGCCCCCACAGAACGATACAACGGCTGGCGCCGAGGTCCAGGTCGAAGGGGCACCAGCCATAAATGGCCGTCTCGACCATAAAGGTCGGGATCCAGCACAGGTGGGCGTTATGGAACCCGTTCGGGCTGCCGAACAGGTTCATGAAGCGCCGCCGCGCCCAGTCGTCGGTGCGCTGGGTCCCGCCGGCGGTGGCAACCGCTTCGGCACCGAAACGGGAACGGATTCCCGACAGGCGCGAGGCGATTTCGGCAATCGCCTGATCCCAGGGGATCTGTTGCCATTTCCCTTCACCCCGCTTGCCGACCCGCTTGAGCGGATAATTGACGCGCTCCGGGTGGTCCAGATGTTTGAGGGCGATATTACCGCGACAGCACAATCCGCCCTGATTGGTCGGAAAGTCCGGGTCGCCTTCGATCTTCAGGACTTTATTGTCCTTCACGTGAGCCAGGACACCGCAATTCTGATGGCAGAAATAGCAGGCTGATTTCTTTACCTCGACTCCTTCTTGCTCCAAGTTGACATCTGTACTCATAGGTCCTCTCTTCGACATACAGGTTCTACACGAATAAGATCCGTTCCGCGGGTCGCCCGGATTGGCGGACGCCTGGGGAAAGTGATCGACAGCAGTCTAAAAAACGTGGCAGTGACTCATCAGGATGATTTCGCAAATTGCGCCGATGCCGTAACGCAGCGGTTGGCCAGCTATTGCGATGCCATCCCGTTTTGCCCACCTGATTTCGCAACATGCATGCCAACCATTTTTGGTCTGTGGCAAAACACGGGACAGGTCTCTGGTTAGCCGTTTTCAGATTCTCAACAAACTGATTTTACGTGCATTTTTCACTTGGAAGAAAAAACAGACAGGACGGAAGGCGAGACAGAAAGAACGTCCCGATTTGCGATTTCCGGTTTCATATTGAGAAGTGCGTCGCGGGAAAAAGAGGTGTGAAATTGTGGCAACACGTCGGGGCACGGGTTGTGACAGAACGTCGGGGCACGGCGCGCCGTTCCCCGACATCGTTTGCGGACGGATTGAATCAATAAGCGATCATTCAGGCAATCGCGATATTGTATTCCTTGAGCTTGCGATAGAGCGTCGAACGGCTCAGGCCGACCAGTTCGGCGGCCGAAGGGATGCAGTTGTCGACCCGCTTGAGGGCAGTCTCGATGGCGGCCTTTTCAATCTGCTTGAGGCTCAGGCTGTCGGTGCCGAGCTGACCGAAGTTGGTCACCCGCGCCAGCGATTCGGGGCAGCCATCGGCGTTGACGTAACGCGGCAGGTTGTGCAGCTCGATACGGTCGCCGGTGATGGTATTGATGGCGTGATGCATACAGTTCTGCAACTGGCGCACATTCCCCGGCCAGCGGTAGGCTTCGAGCAGTTCGGTGACCTCGGGGGCGATCACCGGCACCGGCCAGCCGTGGCGCTGGCAGTAGTTCTCGACGAAGACCCGGCTCAGGTAACCGACGTCCCGCGTCCGCTCACGCAAGGACGGGATATAAACGGTGAGGACGGAGATCCGATAGTAGAGGTCCTCGCGGAAGGTCTTCTCCTCGACCATCTTCATCAGGTCCTTGTTGGTCGCGGCGATGAGGCGGAAATCGACATCCTTGTAACTGTGCCCGCCAACACGCATCACGCGCTTATCCTGCAGCGTCCGCAGCAGGATCGCCTGCTGCTCCAGCGGCATGTCGCCGATCTCGTCGAGGAACAGGGTGCCGCCATGGGCCAGCTCAATCTTGCCCGGCTTGCCGCAGCGTTCGGCACCGGTAAAACTCCCCTTTTCGTAACCGAACAGTTCGCTGCCGACCAGTTCGCTCGGCAGGGCGGCGCAGTTCACCGCCATGAACGGCCCTTTGGGCCGTGAGTTGTTGTGGATCGAGTGAGCGAACAGTTCCTTGCCGACCCCGCTCTCGCCGATCAGCAGGATATTCTCCGGCGACTGGGAAAAACGTCGGGCCTGGGCGATGGAGGCCTTCAGCTCCTGGCTCTCACCGAGCAGGTCATCGAAACTGTAAGACGCCGAGCGCCCGGAGCGGTTGTTAATCTGGTTGTTGAGTTTGTTACAGTCGACGAACTTGAGAATGATGACGTCGAGCTTTTTGGTGTACTGGTTGTGTACCGGGCGGGCGCTGATACGGTAGGCGCTCGGCTTGCTGCTGCCGACCTTGACGCACTCCTCGATGGTGAAGGTCTCCCCTTTGCGCGCCTTGTTCATGATCGAGGATTCGGAGCTCAGGAACTCGCGGATGTTGCGGTTGCCGATCTCCTCGGGACGCACCTTGAAAATACGGATCGCCTCGTTGTTGATGTGCAGGATCTTCCCCTTGCTGTCGACGGCAACCATCCCCTCTTCAATGAACGAGAAAGACGCAGTCAGGGTCTTATGCACGCTGACCATCTTCTCTTTGGCCGATTCGAGTTCCTTGTTCAGATTATCGAGATCATCACAGGCATGCTCATAGTCTTCGCGGGTCCGGCACAGGTTGAGCTGTGATTCGATAGCCGTCGCCATCGAGGTGATCAGGCCGAGGGTGTGCATATAGAGATGATTGATGCTCTCGTCGCTCTCCGGTTCGATCAACGGCGGGCTGAGAATAACCAGCGCCGCGGTCACCTCGTTTTCACGCTCCATGATCGGTGCGGCAGAGGCGATCCGGTTCTGCAGCGGAATGCAGTAGTTCTCCGGACCGAGCAACTGGATCGGCCGCTTGTGCCGGAAGCAGAGTTCGTGGGCGCTGGTCCCCTGGGCTTCTTCATTGACCAGCAGACCGACCCGCGAGCCGGTGGAAGAGATCGACGTGTCCTCGACCCAGACCCCTTCGTGGAGCAGGATCAGACCGGAACGATCGAAGAGATAGAACAGGTAGCCGCATTCGACCATCTGCTTCTTCATCGGGACGAGAATTTTCTTGGTGATATCGATCAACCGCGCGTGCTCGTTGCGCACTTCGAGCAGTTTGTCTTTCGTCGGAATGGTGACCACCTTGTGCGGATTGACACCATGCTTTTTTGAACGCATCCAGGAGGCGGCAACGTCCTGATCCATGAAGGGATACGTGGAAGGATCGGGGTTTTCGTCGTTGAGGAACTCTTCTTTACAACGCAGAATCGCATTCCAGCGTTCCCGCGTCAGCTTCGTCTTGTTTGCGTCGGCGAACAGCACCTGGGCGCCCAGGGTGTCGCTGATCTTTTCCTTCAAAGCCATCTGTTACCCTCTTCTACCCGGAATAAAAAGCGTAAATGGATGTGCGCTATCAAATTGAAACTTTGCAAATTTCAAGCCGATCAAAAATTCGATCGCTGCACACCACTTGAGCATCCCCCCTCTCATGGTTTCCGAAAGCTGTCCTCCCAGATGGAACCGCACCCCGAACCAGCGTCAACTTTACTAGTCTTCCACTCAGCTTTCCAGGAATATTTTTAAAACAGTGTTAAATTTTCTTCGTTTTTTAAAGCACTTACATGCCAACAGGCAAACCCGACCGTTATCGAAAACAATCGGCAACCAAGTCTAGCGGCTAATTCCGCAAGCGCAAGTGATCAGTTCAAAAGGATTCTCCCGAGCCTGCCCGTATCAATATAAAACGCAGCCTGTTGCATGTCTCATATTGAGACATGCCTCGCCCCTCTGCAGCCGCAGCCCGGAGCCCCGCCAAAAATCTGAAACGGCGCAAACTAGGGGGTTACCCGACGTTTGCAACCCAGTGGCATCGAATTTGCTCATTGACTTGCTGAGTTCAGTTTTTTCCGGCCAGAACAGGAGCCTTAAGCCATGCCCGAGCACATTGAATTCGCTACCCAACAGGACGAAACGCCGTTGCGCGAGATCTTCCTCGCCGCCGACATGGATCTGATCGGCGACATTGAAGATCACGTCGTCATCCACGTCGGTGGCGAACTCTGTGGTGGCGGCCTTGTCTACCAGATGGATGTCGAACTCTTTCACCTGCTGACGCTGGCGGTCGACCGCAGCCTGCGCAGCCGGGGGACCGGCAGCCGGTTGCTGCAACAGATTCTCAAGGACCCCTGGGCCTACTGCCGCGATGCGGTCGCCGGCAAAGAGAAGGCCTACCGCGTGACGACGGTCGCCCGCGGCAGCAGCCACGATTTTTATCTCAAGAACGGCATGAGCGACTGCCGCTTCAACGATCTGGCCCCCCCCTTCGTCGATCAATGCCGCCAGTGTCCGGATGTGGCCCACTGCTATTCCGCGGCCCTGGAATTCACCGGCGTTGCCAGCGCAGAACAGCTCTCAGCCGTAGCGGAGTATCGCCATGCCAGCTAGTTTCACCCTGCTCGGCACCAGCGCCGGCCCCGGCGTCCCCTCGTACTTCTGCGACTGCTGCGGCTGCCGCGAGGCCCGCGAGAACCCTGCCCTGGCCCGCACCCGCAGCGGTGCCCTGGTGCGCTCCGGCGACGGCTTCCACCTGATCGACACACCGCCCGACCTGCGCCAGCAACTCGTCAACCAGCCGTTGCAATCGATTCTCGCCATCGAACAGATTTTCCTGACCCACTGGCATTACGATCACTTCGGCGGTCTGGGCGAACTCGAATATTACGTCAAGCTGCACCGCAAACAGCCGATCAAACTCTTTCTGCCGCCGTCGGCCGTTGCCAGTTTCCACGACGCTTTCCCCGACCTGACCGATGTCTTTGACGTCAGCGCCTGGGTGTTCGGCCAGAGTTACCCGCTGGGGGACTGCAGTGTCACCCCGCTGCCGGCCGCCCACGGCATCGAAACCGCCGGGTTCCTGATCACGGCCCCGGACAAGCGGCTGGCCTATTTTCCCGATACGGCGGGGCTGCCCGAATTCACCCGGCAGCGACTCGGCAGTCTCGACTGGTTTTTCTGCGATGCCACTTTCACCGGCGATAACTGGTTCCCCAACTCACACATGTCGATCGATGAGGCGGTCTCCCTCGGCCGGGATATCGGCGCCGCGAGCACCGTTCTGACCCACCTCTCGATCCATTACAGCCATTCGATGACCGTCCGCGACCTGCAGGACTACCTCGCCGACAGCCCTGATGTGTTTATTGCCTACGATGGAATGGAGATTGTGCTCTAGCACGGAAAGGTCACTATGAAAGTTTCTCTCGGAGCACACGCCTATGCGCTACCTTCTCCGGTCTGGGTGATCGGCAGCTACGGCGTTCACGAACAACCGAACGTCATGGTCGCGGCCTGGGGTTCCGTCTGCTGCACAACGCCCCCCTGCCTGAGCATCTCCATTCGCGGTAATCGCGCCACCTATGCCGGGATCATCGAACACGGCGCCTTCACAGTCAGCGTGCCATCCCGCGACTACCTCGTCGAGGTCGACTTTATCGGCATGGTTTCCGGCGTCAACAGCGACAAGTTCTCGATGGCCGGACTGACTGCGGTACGCAGCACCCTGGTCGACGCCCCCTACGTCCAGGAATTCCCGCTGGTGCTCGAATGCGAGTTGCTCCACCAGCTCGATATCGGCTCGCACACCCAGTTCATCGGCCAGGTGATCGATGTCAAGGCCGACTCCCACGTCCTCAACGACCAGGAGATTCCCATGGCCGACCGCATCAACCCGCTGATCAGCAGCGCGGGGGAGCGCGCTTATTACGCCCTCGGCGATTTCCTTGAGCAGGCCCGCGGACCGGGCATCAGCCTGCTGGATGTACATAACGAAATGATCGTTCACGACTAGCACAGGTCGTGCTTCGGACAACGCATTGACGACACGGATATGTGAGGCATTTCATGAAACTGACAGATTCATACGGACGCCAGATCAACTACCTGAGAATTTCCGTTACCGACCGCTGCAACTACCGCTGCTTCTACTGTATGCCCGAACATGGCGTCTGTGCCTGCCAGCATGAGGATCTGCTCTCCTACGACGAATTGATCGTCCTGGCCGAAACCGCGGTCCAGATGGGGATCGAAAAGATCCGCATCACCGGCGGCGAACCTCTGGTGCGCAAGGGAATCATCGAGTTCCTCGCCCGGCTCTCCGCCATCGACGGGCTTAAGCACCTGGCCCTGTCAACCAACGGCCAGTTGCTGGACGAGATGGCTGCCGACCTGCGCCTGGCCGGGGTTCAGCGTTTCAATATCAGCCTCGATTCGCTGCGCCCCGGCCGCTTTGCCCAGATCACCCGCGGCGGCGACCTGAAAAAAGTCCTGCGTGGACTCGACCGGATTGCCGAGGTCGGCTTTCCGCTGCCCAAGCTCAACATCGTTGCCATGCGCGGAATCAACGATGACGAGTTCCTCGACTTTGTCGATCTCACCCTCACCAGGGGCTATTCGATCCGCTTCATCGAATACATGCCGACCCTCAAGGAACCGGGCTGGCAGAAGCGCTGGATCGCCGGCAGTGAGATCCTCAACAAGATCGCCGCCAACTACCCTCTTGAGCATGTTGACAAAGGCCCCTACGCCGGGCCGGCCAACGACTTTCGGATCACGGGCGCCAAGGGGACCATCGGTTTTATCACCGCGCTCTCCAACCACTTCTGCGAGCAGTGCAACCGCATCCGCGTCACCTCGACCGGCACGGCCAAGAGCTGCCTGTTCTCCGAAGAGACAATCGATCTGCGCCCCAACCTGACGGATGGCAACCGCCTCCTCCTGCGCCGGCAACTCAACGAACTGGTGCAGAGCAAACCCAGGTGCCATTCCGTCACCACCGGCGAAAGCGACCATTCCAGTTTTCTCATGTCGCAGGTTGGCGGCTAAGTCGCCCGCCCGCAAGACAGCTGATACTATTCATCGGCGCCGAAACCAGACCCGGGGCGCCCAACAGGAAGGAAAAGAGCCATGTATAAAGCGAAATTCGAAGACAACGTCATGCTGATCGGCCTGTCCGATCCGGTCCAGAAGACCCTCGCCGCCATGAAGTTCAACCACGTTGAGCTCTTCCGGCTGATCGAAAACTTTGCCCAGAACCTGCTCGGTGAGAAGCAAAGTGGCGCAGTACGGCTTGAAAATCAGGACACCAAGGCCGTCATTGACCTTGATATCTCCTGGAACACGGAAGCCAAGGAAGTCACCCTCATCATAACCGGCATCAACCTCGCCGAAGCCAAACCCGAGGATCTGAACACCCAGCCGACCGGCCCCACGATCGACTTCAACAAGTTCCTGGAAGAAGAGATGGGTGTCCCGAGCGGCACCGGCGGCATCCCGATCCCCAGCTTCCCCTGCGAGCAGAAGTAGCTCTCACCGTCTCCCCTTTCCTCCTACCGGAGAAAGGTCGGGATGGGGATGAAAGTTTGCGAAGCTACACGAAAAAAGCACCTGCCGATTCAGGCAGGTGCTTTTTTGATTCAATATGTCGTTTCAAACGGAAGAAGCTGCTGACTGAAAAGCCCCCCTCATCCGCCCTTCGGGCACCTTCTCCCCGCGGGAGAAGGGTGGACGATCTCCAGCAGCAACCGTGGAGATCAATTCAGCGGGCGGCGCAGATCGTTGCGCAGGCGGTTCGCCATGTCGCCGACATCGGCCAGCGCCTGAACCGCCTCGTTCACCTTCGCCTTCGCGTTGTACTTCTTCTCGACTTCGTTGGCACAATAACGCAGCAGCTTGGCCTGGCAGTTCTCCAGGGTTTCGGTCGCCACGCATCCGGCAGCATGCTGGTCGGCAATGGTATAGGCCCGGTCGGCACAGGTCGCCGAGTCCCGCTGAACCCACTCGATCAGCTCAAAAAGATTTTTCGGCTGCGCGGTCCCATTCATATTTTCAAATGCACTGGCTATACCGGCAGCAGGGTTGGGAGGAGCGGGAATATAAGTGCCACTGCTGGCGTTTTCTTCCGGAAAAACAAGCGCCTGCTGAGCTTTGTCGTAATACTCGCTAAAACGCGCAAAGGATGCTCTCAGCGCCGCAGCATCGGCTGTTGCGATCTGCATGGTCCGCATCTGCGGCTTGATGACGATATTACCCGCCAGTGGTTTCTCTACGACCGTCATCCCCTGGGCAGCGGTACCAGTCTGCCAACCCACCCCCGGATAGGCTGTCGCCCCTGCCGCCGGCTTGGCGACCGGCTCTTTCCAACCCACGCCCGGGTATTCCTTGGTCGCCGGCGTCGTCGCTGGCGCCGCCGCCTGCGGCTGAACCGCCTGGATCTTCGTGGTTGTAAGTTGGGCCGGGGCTGCGGCGAACGCCGCCTGGCAGGCAAACAAAAGCATAAACAACGAAATAACGATCTTCACAATTTCCCTCCTGTACTAAGAAGCAGGCAATCAGGACCACGCTCATCGAAGTCCGGGAAACAAACCAACTAGCAAATAAAGCGCGGTTCACCGCGCTCATAAAGACTCTTAACCGATCTCCGGGTTTATCGCCATTAAAAAATTGTTTTATTATGACCGAACCACAAACGCTACGCTGTCATCCTCAAACGCGATAACCCTTTGGACACGGATCAAATCTGATAAATACGGACTAGACCAAATCACCGAAACCTTGACTCTGATTTTGATCTTAATCCGCCTTTCCGTGCTCATCCGTGCCCTGTAGGTTTTGATCCCAACAGAAAAAGCCGACCCCCATTCAGGAGTCGGCTTTTTCTGTTGTCATTCAATGAAAGAGGTGATTCATCAACGAACTCTGAACGACCGCGTCGACAGCAGAGTGAAGGTGCAACCGTTTCCGGTCTCGGTGTAATCACTGTCCGCATCACCACTGCGGATCGCCTTGACCCGGTAGTAGAA
>PKUG01000198.1 GCA_002869665.1 Desulfuromonas sp.
GGGCGAGCTGGCCGCGGGCGCAGGCCTGCAGTACCGGCACGATATCCGACTTCATGCGCACCAGCAGCGGCTGGGCCTCGGGATCGCCGAAGCGGGCATTGTACTCGACCACCCGCGGTTGACCATCCTTGATCATCAGACCGACATAGAGGATGCCGCTGTAAGGGCAACCATCCTTGGCCATGCCATCGATGGTCGGCCGGACGATGGTCTCGACAATCACTTTATAGAGTTCGTCGGTCACGACCGGTGCCGGGGAATAGGCACCCATACCACCGGTATTCAGCCCTTCGTCATTATCGTTGACCCGTTTGTGATCCTGTGACGAAGCCAGGGGCAGAATATTTTTGCCATCGGTGAAAGCGAAGAAGGACGCCTCTTCACCATCCATGAATTCCTCGATCACCACACTGGCCCCGGCGCTGCCGAAGACCTTGTCGAGCATAATATCATCCACCGCGGCAATCGCCTGTTCCTCGCTCATGGCGACGATGACCCCCTTGCCGGCAGCCAGCCCGTCCGCCTTGACAACGATCGGCGCGCCCTGTTCCCTGATATAGGCAACGGCGGCAGTATGGTCGGAGAAACTCTGGTAGGCAGCGGTCGGGATTCCGTGGCGGGCCATCAGGTCCTTGGAGAACCCTTTGCTCCCCTCGACCTGTGCGGCTGCCTTGTTCGGGCCAAAGATATCGAGACCGGCAGCCTGAAAGGTGTCGACGATCCCCATAGTCAACGGAACCTCGGGGCCGACAACCGTCAGGTCGATCTGCTCGGCCTTGGCGAAGTCGCACAGGGCGTCGATCTCATCGGCACCGATGTGAACACACTCGGCCAGCTCGGCAATCCCCGGGTTTCCCGGCGCACAGTAAATCTGCTCGACCAGGGGCGACTGGGCGATCTTCCAGACCAGTGCGTGTTCACGGCCGCCACCACCGACTACAAGAATTTTCATCATTCAGCTCCTTGATTTGGACCACAGAGACATGGAGTCACTGAGAGAGTCCGGAGGGTTCTTTTCTTCGACTATTTACTCACAGAAGCGAGCAATTTTGTGCGCAATCAAGGCGCCGATGAAACGACAAGGAGGCGTACTGCTGTACGCCGCACGCAGTCGTTGATGAGGCAACGTCGAGTGCGCGCAAAAGGGCCGCTTCCCTACCTAGTGCCTGAAATGGCGCATACTGGTGAAGACCATCGCAATCCCATGCTCGTCAGCCGCGGCAATGACCTCTTCATCACGGATCGAGCCACCCGGCTGGATGACCGCGGTGATCCCGGCGGCGGCGGCATTGTCGATGCCGTCACGGAAGGGGAAGAAGGCATCGGAAGCCATGGCTGCGCCCTTCACTTCCAGACCGGCATGCTCGGCCTTGATGGAGGCGATGCGCGCCGAGTTGACCCGGCTCATCTGACCGGCACCGACGCCGATGGTCATGCCGTCCTTGCCGTAGACGATGGCGTTCGACTTGACGAACTTGGCCACCCGCCAGGCGAACTCAAGGGACTTCATCTCTTCGGCGGTCGGCTGACGCTTGGTGACGACTTTGAGGTCCGCGCTCAGCAGCAGGTCGGTGTCCTGAACCAGCAAGCCGCCGTTGACCCGTTTGAAGTCGAGACGCTGTCCCGGTTCGGCCGTCCATTCACCGCATTCGAGCAGGCGCACGTTCTTCTTGGCCGCAACCACCTCGACCGCCTCGGCAGAGACCTTCGGCGCGATGATGACCTCAACAAACTGCTTGTCGCAGATCGCCTTGGCCGTTGCCCCGTCGAGTTCGCGGTTGAAAGCGATGATTCCGCCGAACGCCGACTCAGGGTCGGTCGAAAAGGCCCGCTGATAGGCGTCCAGCAGGGTGTCGCCGAGAGCGACACCACAGGGGTTGGCATGCTTGACAATGACACAGGCCGGCCCTTCGTTGAACTGTTTAATGCACTCGAGGGCGGCGTCGGTATCGCCGATATTATTGTAGGACAGCTCTTTCCCCTGCAGCTGGCGGGCCGTGGCGATCGACGCCTCGATGACGTTCTTCTCGACATAGAAAGCTGCGTTCTGATGGGGGTTCTCACCGTAACGCATCCCCTGGGCTTTCTTGAACTGCAGGCTCAGGGTCGGCGGGAATTCAGCGTTCTCTTCGCCGGTCTTCTTGCCGAGCCAGTTGGAGATGGCACCATCGTAGGCTGCGGTGTGCTGGTAGACCTTGACGGCCAGTTGGAAGTTGGTCGTCTCGGAAACGGCCCCGCCGCTCTCCTTCATCTCTTCAACGACCGTAGCGTAGTCGACCGGGTCGACGAGGACGGTGACAAAGCGATTGTTTTTCGCCGCACTGCGGAGCATGGTCGGGCCACCGATGTCGATGTTCTCGATGGCATCTTCCAGAGTGCAGCCTTCCTTGGCAACCGTCCCCTCAAAGGGGTAGAGGTTGACGACGACCATATCGATCGGCTCGATATCGTGTTTCGCCATGGCGGCGACATGCTCATCGTTGTCGCGCAGGCCAAGCAGCGCGCCGTGCACCTTCGGGTGCAGGGTTTTGACGCGGCCGTCCATCATTTCCGGAAAGCCGGTGTACTCGGAGACGTCCTTGACCGGGATTCCGGCATCGCGGATCATCTTGGCCGTGCCGCCAGTCGACAGCAGTTCAACGCCGAAATTGTTCAATTCGCGGGCCAGATCGACGACTCCGGTCTTGTCCGATACGGAAATCAGTGCGCGCTTGATGGTGACCATAAAGTGTCCTTTCTTTATTACAACGAACGGTTGATCAGTCAAAAACAAGGATGGACAGCCGCTCACCACAGCTGTCCATGTGATATTTCCATGCCGGCAAAGGCGCCCTGCCCGTCCCGGCTGTAGATTCAGAACCCCTCTGAAAGATGGGGTTTATTAACATGTTTCAGCCGGGCTGACAACTGCTTTCCACGTCATTTTACAGGCAGATAACGGCGCGGAACCCGTTTACCGATCCGGCAGAAGACTTCGTAGGAAATCGTCCCGAGCCGCTCGGCCCAGTCGTCACCGGTGAAGCTTTCTCCATCGGCGCTGCCGAGCAGGGTGACGCAGTCGCCGATGGCCGCATCCGGCACAGGACTGACATCGAACAGAATCCAGTCCATGCAGACCCGTCCGACCAGGGGGATCACCTGCCCTTTGAGAATCGCCTGGCCGCAATTGCTGAACAGGCGGTTGAAGCCGTCGGCGTAACCGATCGGCAGCACGGCGACGGTCATATCCCGCTCCGCCCGGAAGGTGTGGCCGTAGGAGATGCCGCTCCCCGCCGGCAGCTGACGCAGCTGGGCGATGCAGCTGCGCAGATGCATGACCGGCTGCAGATCGAGGCGATCGCTGAATTCCGGGCCGGGCAGGCCGCCATAAAGCATGATCCCCGGCCGGGCCATGGTACAGCTTTCGCGTCCCCAGCCGCTCAAACCGGCGCTGTTGTTGAGATGGATATCGGCCGGCTCAATGCCGTTTTCCCGCAACATGCCCAACATGCCGTCAAAACGCTGCTGCTGTGCGGCCGTCACTCCGGAAGCAAGATCGTCGGCACAGGCCAGATGCGACATGAAGCCGGAAATTTCCAGGGCATCCAGTTCCTTCAGACGCGGAAGAAAAGCCTGCAACTGATCCGGCAGAAAGCCAACCCGCCCCATCCCGCTGTCCACCTTGAGATGCACCCTGGCTTTAAGCCCGAGGCGCATCGCTTCGGCCTGCAGGCGTTCCGCGGTCGCCTCGTCGAACAGGGCGGGCATCAGCTCATTCCTGATAAAGGCCTCTTCCTGGCCGGGAAAACAGCCGCCAAGAACCAGCAGTTTCTGATACAAGCCAGCTTCGCGCAGTTCCAGGGCTTCTTCGAGAGTCGCCACGGCAAAATCGGTGATTCCGCAGCATTCCAGAGCGCGGGCGACCGGAACCGCACCGTGGCCGTAAGCATCTGCCTTGACGACACAGAGTAAGCGTTGCCCCGGCAGGGAAAATTTCCGCGCCTGGTCGAGATTATGGCGCAAGGCTTTCAGATCGATTTCTGCCCAGGTCGGGCGGGGGGGATAATTCATGGGATTGACAGCTCCGCAGGTCATGAGGTGAACAGATGTGCTGAAAAAAATTTCCATGCTCTCCCGGCTAAAAGCATGCGTATTTAAATATACCCCAGAGAAAGGTCTGTAAAGTCACAAAACCGGAATGCTTTGTTTGACAGCTTCTGGCGACACTGTTACGATTGGGCGATAATTGTCGCAATTTCATTGGCAATTTCAAACACTAAAATTTAAATGTAAAGTCACTGCACTCCAGGCACATCGGCCTGCAATTGAAGGAGAATCCTCATGCTCTCCGGTCTCTATCTGATTACAGATGGCTCCCAGGGTGGGCGGCTGATTGACAAGGTCGAAGCGGCCTTGATCGGCGGCGCCAAAGTTGTCCAATACCGTGCCAAGGAAATAGCTCCGGACGAACGCCGGGAAACGGCGGAACAGCTCCGCGAACTCTGCACCCGTTTCGGTGCGCTGCTGATCATCAACGACCTGCCCGAACTGGCCCGCGATGTTGACGCCGATGGCGTCCACCTCGGTCAGGACGACATGCCGGCTGTTCAGGCCCGCAAGATCATCGGCCGCGACAAACTGATCGGCATCTCGACCCACAGTGTCGACGAGGCGCTCAAGGCCGAGGCCCAGGGGGCCGACTACATCGGCATCGGCAGCATTTTCCCCACGAACACCAAAGAAGACACCACTCTGGTCGGCATCGAGACCCTGCGCCGGGTGCGCAAGGCGGTCCGCATCCCGATCGTCGCCATCGGCGGCATGACCCCGGAAGGCGCCTTCCAGGCTCTTGAGGCCGGGGCCGATTCGGTCGCCGTCATCTCCGGCGTCATGGCCGACAGCGACCCGATCACCGCCGCCAAGGAATACAGCCTGCTCTTCAACCGTAAGACCCCGCCGCCGACCGGCCGGGTCCTGACTATCGCCGGATCCGATTCCTGCGGCGGAGCCGGAATTCAGGCCGACATCAAAACCATCACGCTGCTCGGCAGCTACGCCAGCAGCGTCCTCACCGCCCTGACCGCCCAGAACACCCTGGGGGTTCAGGACAGCTATATCGTCGATGCCGAGTTCATCGTCAAGCAGCTCAACGCCGTGCTCGATGATATCGGCACCGATGTCGTCAAGACCGGCATGCTCAGTTGGGGTGGCATCGTCACCCGCGTCGCTCACGCGATCGAAAGCCGCTCGCTGCTGGCCGTCGTCGACCCGGTCATGATCGCCAAGGGGGGCGCGTCCCTCCTCGATCATGTCGCCCTCGACAGCCTGATCTCACGTTTGCTGCCGCAGGCCTACCTGCTGACCCCGAACCTCCCCGAAGCCGAAGCGATGAGCGGCATCGAACCGCGCAACGTCAAGGAGATGGTCGAAGCCGGCCGTGCCCTGCAGGAGCTCGGCGCCCGTAACGTTCTGGTCAAGGGGGGACACCTCAACGACGATGCCACGGATGTCCTGCTCTGCGGCGACGACGAATATCTTTTCACGTCGCAACGCTTCGAGACCGCCAACACCCACGGTACCGGCTGCACTCTCGCCTCGGCGATCGCCACCTTCCTGGCCCAGGGCTACCCTCTGCGCCTGGCCGTCGAACGGGGCAAGCGCTTCATCTCCCTGGCGATCGAACATTCCGTTTCCCTCGGCCGGGGGCATGGCCCGGTCAACCATATCCATGCGGCCAGGCTGATGCTGAGCGAAGAGGAATAGCCCCCATCCGCCAGCAACGGTGACACCGTCCGGGTTGACCCGCCTTCGCAACCGGACATAGACTGAATTTAACACGAACATACCAGAAGCCCCGGGGGTCTCCCCCGGGGTTCTTTTCTCCTGCAGTCGCTAACCAACAAAACAGGCAGATATTTATGGTACTGAAATACTTGTTTCCTCTTCTCATCATGCTGATGACCCTGACCGCCTGCCAACCGGCCAAAAACTACCTCGGCAACCCGGAACTCCCCTACCCCCCGGAGCATGAACCGGTGATCGGCGATATCCTTCACCTGCCGACAGGCGTTTTCGTCACGGAGCAACAGATGCTCGAACAAGCGGTTCGCTCACAGGTGGTCTTTGTCGGCGAGACCCATGACAATCCGGCTTCCCATCGTTTGCAGGAGACCGTTCTGGCCGCGCTTCAGCAACACAACCCCGGCCGCGTGGCCCTGGCGATGGAGATGTTCACCCCGAATCAGCAGCCGGTCCTCGACCGCTGGGCTGCCGGTGAGTTGAGCGAGAAGGACTTCCTCAAGGAGGTCGACTGGTACCAGAACTGGTCGATGAACTTCGCCTTCTACCGCGGGCTGCTGACCTACAGCCGCGATCATGGTATCAAGATTCTTGCCCTCAATGCCGATGAAGCCCTCAAGCGTAAAGTCAGCCGCACCCCCTTCGAAGAGTTGAGCTCCGAAGAGCAGCAACTTCTGCCGGAGATGGACCACAACGACATCTACCAGAAGGCCACCTCCGAATCCTTCTTTGCCGGCCACCCCATGGGACAGGCCATGCTAGAGGGTTTCCAGCGCGTCCAGACCCTGTGGGATGAAACCATGGCGGCAAACCTGGCCGCCTATCTGCAACAGCAGGGGACGGGCCAGCAGGTTCTGGTCGTCGCCGGCGGCAACCATGTGCGATACGGCTTCGGCATTCCAAGGCGCATGTATCGCCGGGTTCCGGCCAGCTATGTGCTGATCGGCTCCGAAGAGCTCGACATCCCGGAGGACAAGCAGGATCGCCTGATGAAGGTCGAGAAGCCAAACTACCCGATGGTGCCTTACCATTTCATCACCTTCACCGCCTATGAAGACCTGCCGAATCCGGGGGTCAAGCTCGGGGTGATGCTCGAACAGAGCGAAGGGGGCCTGCTCGTCAAAGGGGTTGTTCCCGGCTCGAACGCCGAACAGAACGGGATCAGAGAGAACGACCTGCTGACCCGTATTGACAGCCTGCCGCTGGTGGAAAACTTCGATCTGGTCTACGAACTGCAGCAGAAAAAGACCGGCGACAGTATCGTCCTCGAGCTCCAGCGTGATGGGGAAGCACTCAGCCTGCCGATCACCTTTGTCGAGGTCGAAAGCCACCACGGCATGAAATAACGAAATGATCGCGCCCGCCCCACGGCGGGCTCTTGAATGCAATGACGAAGGAAGGATATCCAGAAAATGAGTGAACTGCCCAACTGCCCCGAATGCAACTCGGAATACACCTACGCCGACCGCGGCCTGCTGATCTGCCCCGAATGCGCTCACGAATGGACCGCCGGGGGCAACTCCGACGCCGCCGACGAACCGGTTTTTCGCGATGCCAACGGCAACCCACTCAGTGACGGCGATACGGTCACGGTGATCAAGGACCTCAAGGTCAAAGGCTCCTCCTCAGTGGTCAAGGTCGGCACCAAGGTCAGGAACATCCGCCTGGTTGAAGGGGATCATGACATCGACTGCAAGATCGACGGCATCGGCCCGATGAAGCTGAAGTCGGAATTCGTCAAGAAAGCCTGATTGCAGGAACAGTGCATGAACTTGCGGAGCCGGGGATGAGTGACGGACAAAAGTGGGAGGAGCTGTGCCGCCGCTGCGGCGAATGCTGCTTTGAAAAGAAGATCGACGCCAAAGGCGTCATTCACACGACAGCCGTCCCCTGCCGCTTCCTCGACATTCACAGTCGCAGTTGTCGCGTCTATGAGCAACGGCTACAGCTGGAAGAAGACTGCATCCAGCTCACACCGGAAAACATCGCCGGGCTCGACTGGCTACCGCAGGGGTGCGGGTACCGGCGTTTGCTCACGGAATGACAGGAGATTGCGTTTAGCGGATTGGCGCCGACGGCGCCGCAAATCGCCCCTCCCGCAACATTTGCCGGCCCATTTTACTGCGGGCTCTGCCGACATGCCCCATAAGCGCTGTCTTATAGTGCTCGCAGAAGTTTGACCGTGTCCTCAGGTTCGGGGCGTTCCGTGTGGTCAGTGCTCAGCTCAACATTTTTGACCATGCCATCCGGATTGACAATCATTCGACCCGGCAATGGCAGTTGCCAGCTCGATTCACCGTTAAAACGCTCAAGGTCGATGCCGAAGCCTTTGTAGACCTCGACCATAGGAGTGGGGAGATTGAAAAGGATGCCAAATGATCCCAGCACGTTACAACCGGGATCACTCAGCAGCGGGAAGGTCAGGCCCAATTTTTTGACCAGTTGAGGGGCATATTTGCCCAGCATGGGCGAGATAGCGATCAGGCTGGCTCCTGCTTGTTCGATCTCCGGCAAAACGTCTTGCAGAGCTTCCAACTCCGCATTGCAGTAAGGTCACCAGACCCCTCTGTAGACCGAGATCAAAACAGGGCCCTGTTGGCGAAGTGCTGCAAAGCTGACCATCTTTCCTCCGGCATCCGCCAAACTGAAATCAGCCACTCTATCGCCAGGTTTAATCGCTTTTTCCATGATGCCAGACGCTGCCAGATCCGCTTTAGCTTTCATCATAATCGCCAGAGTTTCCGGAGGAACTTTCGCAGCGGAGGCCGCTTTCATTTCATTCAACTTGTCTCTCAGCATTTCGTCTCCGAATCATCAGCAAAGACAAACCCGAGTAATTCTGTCGGAAACTTAACTATCTTCCATCAAAGAGATATCTGTCAAGCGAACGGCTTTTCCTGGTCCAATGACGAGATTTGATATCGTCATCTTCAACACGACAAATATCGGGTGCAAATGAGACAAGTCGACATTTGCACCCGCGTCTGTTTGTCTTATTCACTTCCCCCCCTATATGGCAGGTTAAACGGTAGATGGTTTCCGGTTCCGCTGGAATGAATCGGGCGTTTCTCTCCCTTTTCTCCCAAGACGACGCTTGCCTTCAAAGTCGAGGGTCGCCTGGCTGACCCCGATATCTTTGCAGATAGCAGCCCCATGCTCTCGCAGTTCACGACGCTGCCTGCTGACCTCGCACCAACTGCTGAACCGTTTCTGCATGTTCATCAATAACGCTCTCATCAGGCGCCGCCTCCTTTCTGTAGATGGCCTTTGCAGGCGATTTTGCTGACGGCGATACCAATCTTGTCCCGGTACTATCAGCTTGATTGAGAGTGAAGAAAAGCGCATAATTCACCAATCTGTTATTCGATTTTCAAATGAATTGGAATTATGTATGTCTTTTCAGGATCTCCAGATTGACTGGCTGAAGTGCTTTGTTGCCGTCGTGGATGCGGGCTCGCTGTCGGGTGCGGCTCCGGAAGTTCACCGCTCTCAATCAGCGGTGAGCATGCAGCTGAAGAAACTTGAAGATGCCTTGGGTTGCCAACTGCTGCTACGGGGACCACGGCAACATCAACTCACGGCTGATGGACAAAAGCTGCTGGGCTACGCCCGCCGTATGCTCGATCTGCATGCCGATACCAAAGCAGCTTTTGGAGGAGATGAGTTAACGGGTCTGATTCGAATTGGCGTTCCGGATGATTACGCGGCCAGGTACCTCACTCCTGCCCTTAAACGCTTTGCTCCCCAGCACGGCGCAGTGGAGATCGAGTTGAGCTGTGAACAATCAACGTCATTGATTCCCCGGATTGAAAGTGGCGATCTGGACCTGGCGCTGGTTTCACGTGAGCACCCCCGGCAGGGAACCTTGCTGTTTCATGAACCGATGGTCTGGGTAGGCTCATCTCAATTTCAGGTATGGAGGCGAGATCCTCTGCCGATCGCTGTTTACGAAGATGCCAGCCTGGCAAAACGCACGGCCATCAACTCTTTGGCATTACAGGGGCGCAGATACAAAGTGGTCTACAACAGTTCAAGCGTCGTTGGGCAAATTGCCGCAGTTGAGAGCGGTTTGGCCGTTGCCGTCCTGACGCAGTGTAGCGTGCCGGAACATCTGGACATTTTAGGAAGTGAGCATGGGCTGGGTCCGCTTGACCCGATGGAAGTGTCTGTTTATCGAAGTAGAGCCTCGCAAGACTCCGAAGCTGTGGACAGCCTGCACAACCTTCTGATCAAGACGCTCAGGCTTTCAATTCAAGCTTAACCGCGGAATGCCGGTGGCAAATGTATGGAGTGACATCACGGAGAATATCGCCAGTCGCGACTGGCTGCCGCGGAGGTGAGGGGATCGACGGTTACTGGATGATTAGTCGCAAACAAAGTAGAAGCGGAACTCACCCTGTGGATATTCAAAATCTGTTTGGACACGGATAAAATCTGATTGACACGGATCAGGCAAAACCCAAGACCTGGTTTATTATTTTGTTTTGATCTTAAATCCGCCTTTTCCGTGTAAATCCGTGTGCTATTGCCTTTGATTTTCAGACAAGGCTGACCTTATTTTCAAAAACACACCGGTGCGGTTCGTTGCCTCACCGCACCCTACAATTCTACAACCGCCCTTCGTCACTCAATTTGTCTAATTGGTCTCTAAAGTGACTCTTTAACCCATCAATCGAGTCGTACTCAGTCTGGAAATGACCGAGGTCGCTGAGCTTCTGTTGAAAATCCCATAACGACATCAGATCATTACGGTTGCTTGCGCTGGTCGAGACATTAGTCTTGCGGAAATAGGTATAGATCAGCGGCTTGCCTAACTCTTTGAAGGTTCGATGAGCAACATCGAATTCTTCTTCTGTGTATTTGCCCGTTTTTGTTTTGAACAGACTGACGAAAATATCGCAGCCTCTTACGGCGTCGTTGTATTCATCCTGCAATCGCGTTTCCGACATCGCATCGAGAAAATTTTCCCAACGATTAATTTCCAGGTACAAGCCCTGTTTTCTCAACCGGTCATTCTGCTGGCGAAAATAGAGATCGAATGCATCCCGGTCTTCACGAAGCTCGGCTGAAGATGCCAGGAAAATCTTGGTGGTTTTCACAGTTTGAACCTGTTCCGGCATACAGTGTTCCGGCTCACTGCTCTGTTCAGATTGATCACCATTTTGTGGCAACTCCTTTTCCGCCCGTTTCAACCATTCGTCCAGATTCATTCCGTCAAGCAGTTGAAGCACACTGACGTCCTCATAATTCGGCGGTTTGGGACATTCAATTGTCGGTTTGCCGCGACGTTTGCGCTCAAGCAATTCCTTCTGCTTGAACATCGCCGGTTCTTTCAGCTTTTCACAAGTTGGACAAATACAGGGGACCCACTTCCCGACTCTGTCTTTCAGCCCTTCAAAACTGTCATTCAGAGCGTCCAGATCACTGGCAATGACACTCAGCAGGGACTGCTTTTCAGGTCCACGAGCCCGCAGAACAATTTCACTTCCACTTGAACTCGTTTCCACTAAAACCTGGGTGTCACCATGAATGAACAGGGCACCGCGCACCCAGCAAAGTTCTGTATTTTTCACGAATCGATGCATCCGCACGATCAGGCGACTCACCAGGCCACGGGGTAAGAACTCATAACGGTAAGTCAGCATCAGGTCGCCATCCCGGTTCCAATCATTCAGCTCTGTCGGTTTCGATGGTGACAGGTGTTGCGGAACCAGCCATACTTCATCACATTGATCGGGCAACCGGTAACACAATTCAAAACGAACCATCAGCGCCCGTAGCTCAACCTCCTTGTCCGCATAACCGCAATCGGCCCACAAACGGTCACAATCAGCCAAAGTAAAACGGCCCTGTTGTTCTTTTATTTGCTCGTCATCCAGAATACGGAATACGGCATCCGTCACCCACTGGTTTTGCAGAAAAACGGTATGGTGTAGTTCCCGTGGGTGCTGAAAATGCAATAACACGCCGAGATCATGGAAGTATTGGCTCAACTGCAATGCCTTGTTCTGGTCGAATTGCAGATGACGGCGATATACGTCAAAATACGTTTCCAGCGGAATAAAGGGGTTCTTCTGTGCAAGGCTCTCAATATCTTTGCGAATGGGAATCCATTTGGCGGGTACATCTTCACCGATGTGCGGCAACTTCTGGGCGAAATATTCCACTGCCTGACGCAGTCCATCCGCCGCATGGAGAGATTCCAGATTGCCCCGGTGGAGATCAACAACATTGTCGAATCGCCCCTTGATCCCCGCCATATCGATCTGTTTACTTCGACCTCCTTTTTCATTCTGGAATATCAGCAACGGGCTGTTCTCACTGAGCGTTTCCACCACCTCCAGCCAGAACTTGAAAATTTCGTCATGAATCGTACGGTAGTCGCTACGGGTGTCGTCGACCAGAACATACAAAGAGCGCTTGGTCAGAAAAAACTGATGCGTGGCATGATAGATCTGCTGACCGCCGAAATCCCACACATTGAGCCTGAATGAGCGGCCATCCGTTAGCGGAAAGTCATGATGGTGAATATCTATACCTCGGGTCGTCTCCTCTTCATCAGGCAAATCCATATCAGGGAAAAACATGCGCCGCATCAGGCTGGTCTTACCTGCGCCACCTTCACCAACGATCAGCAGTTTCGCTTCGAATAAACGATCAGTCCCTTGTTCCTCGATCTCGCGGAAATAGTTGCAAACAGCTTCCTGCCCTTGCTGAATGATTTCAGGCGATGGTTGTGTCAACGGGCAATTCTTGACATAGAGACCCGGGCCTTCCCACCACGCGCCAGACCACTTGACCGCTACCCCTGACAAAATGAACGATTTAAGCGGAGTAAGGTCAGACAACCCGGTATTTGCCAAATTGATCAGTGGGCACAACGAATGAGGGTTTGGGGCAAAAAATCTGATCTGCTCATTCCCTTGTAAGTCGAGTCGATTTAAATTCGTCAACTGCTCCCCAATGGCCTGCGCTCCGGCATCGCCTATCCTGTTGCGACTCAGATCAAGTGAAGTGAGTTGGACAAGGTGTTCCCCAATGGCCCGCGCTCCGGCATCGCCTATCTCGTTGGAACTCAGATAGAGTGAGGTGAGCTGGACAAGATGCTCCGCAATGGCCTGCGCTCCGGCATCGCCTATCTCGTTGCGACTCAGATTGAGTGAAGTAAGCTGGGTAAGGTGCTCCCCAATGGCCTGCGCTCCGGCAGCGCCTATCCCGTTGTAACTCAGATCGAGTGAAGTAAGCTGGACAAGATGCTCCGCAATGGCCTGCGCTCCGGCAGCGCCTATCTCGTTGCGACTCAGATTGAGAGAGGTGAGCTGGACAAGGTGTTCTGCGATATCAATAATGTCCTCAGATTGTAGATCAAGCGAATATAATATTAGCTTTTGCAGTCTGTGAAAACATAACAACTCACTAGGCAGAACAGAGCAAGCTTCTGTTAGTTGAAAAACATAACAATTATTAAGCCATTCTGGCCAGTAATCCGGCGACTTGGGGACCCTGACATTCGGCCCAAAAAATGCTAAGCCGGTCTTTTGTTCATCCAACGCCAATAACGCCTCTGGTAAATCCTCTGGAGCGACACGTACCAAGGCCTGTTTTTTCCTCATTTCACTCTCTCCCTCTAAGCTCAACAACGAGATCAGAAACGCATTTCACCGCAACGCATTAATCCTGTCTTCCTCTGCAGCTAAAGCAAATAGTTCCGCAACAAACATACACTCAATCGTATCTCTTTAATCATGCGGGAATACAGTAAAAGCAACCCCCGATCACGCCCCCGGATTCCGCCGCACTGCGATCTCCAGCAGTTTGCGCCGATAGATGGCCATGCCGTGGCTCTTAACCGGTTCGTTAAAGCTTTTGCGTACGTGCTGCCACATCCACCAGATTCGGTCGATAGCAGGTGGGTTGCTGAGCAACTGGACACTCCCGAAATCGCTGTTCTTAACATCGGTGAGGTAACGCTGATCACCGTGATGCCGGTAACCGTTGAGTTGATCGACCTTCTTTTCCAGTTCGGCCAGCGGCTTTTTTGCCTGGGGAATGAACTGTGTCAGCCAGCTCGCACCCTGTACCAGCTTCAACAACAACCCCATCCCTGCCCCCGGCGGCACCCTGGGAACGATATCCGATGAATTGACGACCCGATAGACGGGGGTTTTCATGTTGCAGAAATATTGATAGTCGGCGACGCGCGGAGCGCCAAAGGTGTAACAGGCGCCGTTGATATCAGGGGCGAGTTCGCGAGTCACCAGCAATGCCAACGCCCCGCCGAGAGAATGTCCGGTAAAGTAGCAAGGGAGCTTCTGCCCGTTTTCCTGAGCGGCGTCGCTATCGAGAATGGCCTGTACCTGCTCCAGCACATTGAGCACCTCAGCTTCAGCCTTCACTTTGGATTTAACTTCAGCTTTATCGTGCAATACTTTCCAAAAGCCCTTGTGCAGTTTGATACCCTTCTCTTCCAGAATGTCCGGATCGGGAACCGCATCGGCATCGGTCAACCAGTCCTCCAGCACCTTCTCCGTCCCTCGAAAAGAGATAAGCAGGTAAGGTGCTTCTCCTTCCTTGACGCGTTTACAGGCAAAGCCCTGAGTCGAACCGATGGCAATCGTATCGACCAGCTCAAAATCGGCACGTTTGAGAATCTCGGTAAGGACATCGCTACCGTCGAGCGGTTTGAACAGCAGCTGATCCTGCAGTTCCACGAGCAATTCGCCGATCTTTTCATCCAACTGACCGGCATCACCACCGAGTAACCGCCGTAGCTTCTCGATCGCCTGCTGAAGCGCCCCATCCTCATCACCTTCGAACTTGAAATAGGCGAGCGCCGACATTTCGGCGAGGATATAGGCCATGCGATCGCTGTATGCGGGGCGCTGAGCCGGTGGCGTCAACAGTTCCGGCTTGGTCAGGAAAACTCCACCCTGGCTTGTTTTTGTCGGCCGTCTGAAGTAAGCCTTCACTCCGGTTGTAACCAGAGTGACAACCAGGCCGGCAACGGCGGCGTCCATGAAAAGATGTTCCGTCAAATAATTGATAATCCCGTCGACCATCGTTCCCTCCCTGAATATCCGTTTGCTTATTTCACCCCTGAACGCAAAAAGCCGAACGGGCAGCTTTCTCTGCTCCGTTCGGCCTCATTTCTCTTATATTATCGACTGCTCATATTCCCCCTCCCGATTGCGCATTCATTCAAGCAACTTGGAAGGGATCTGTCAATCTTTCTGACATACGACCATGAATCTGGTTAATGCTCATTTTTCCACACAAAAGGGCGCCGCGGAAATCCGCGACGCCCTTATCAGCTAACTATGGTTTTGACTATCAGGCTTTGCCGGCGCTGCCGAGCACGGTCTCGTTCTTGTGCTTGATCAGCTTGACCAGTTCGTTGCGCGCTTCACCCAAATATTTCCGCGGATCGAATTCACCTGCGTTATGCGCCAGGTATTCACGCACCTTGGCCGTGACCGCCAGGCGGCCGTCGGAATCGATATTGATCTTGCAGACGGCGCTGGCCGCGGCTTTGCGCAGCTGGTCTTCGGGAACCCCGACGGCGCCGTCCATTTTGCCGCCATATTGATTGATCAGGGCGACATATTCGGGGACGACGCTCGATGCGCCATGCAGGACGATCGGGAAGCCGGGGATGCGTTTCTCGATCTCTTCGAGGATATCGAAACGCAGTGGCGGGACCTCTTCCCCTTCCTTGAGTTTGAACTTGAACGCACCGTGGCTGGTACCGATGGAGATCGCCAGAGAGTCGACCCCCGTCTTCTGGACAAAATCCTCCACCTCTTCCGGCTGCGTATAAGTTGAATGCTCCGCCTCAACTTCGTCCTCGATCCCGGCCAGCACCCCCAACTCCCCTTCGACGGTGACGTCATGGGCATGGGCGTATTCGACCACCTGGCGGGTCAGGGCGATATTCTCGTCGTAGGGCAGATGGGAACCGTCGATCATGACCGAGGAAAAGCCGGAATCGATACAGCTTTTGCACAGCTCGAAGGAGTCGCCGTGATCGAGGTGCAGGACAATCGGAATGTTGCTCCCCATCTCACGGGCCATCTGCACCGCACCGGCGGCCATGAAGCGCAACATCGTCTCGTTGGCATAGTTCCGGGCCCCCTTGCTGACCTGGATGATCACCGGGGAGCTGGTTTCGGCGCAGGCGGTGACGATCGCCTGCAGCTGTTCGAGGTTATTGAAATTGTACGCGGGAATCGCATATCCGCCGGCGACCGCCTTGCTGAAGATCTCACGCGAATTCACCAGGCCGAGTTCCTTATAGCTGACGACTTCACCCATCGTTGTATCCTCCGTCCGTATCTGAAGAGTTTTCGGTAAAAATCGGCATCGTTGAACGATTGTTCAGTTTTATCAATCTGCCCCCGACTTGTCCAGCGACTGCGGCGAAAAAGGTTAATTTGCAGGCCTTCATCAGGAGCGTTTTAGGGGGAATTGAGAGTTGCATTAGGCGCAGAGTTCCATTAGTATACGCAGGCTTTGAAAACAGAAAAATGTTTGAAAAAACAGTCTGATTCAATACATGTTTGACGGCTTGAAATTTCAATGACGAAAGGGTTGATGGGTTATGATCGACGAAAAAACCGGAACATATTTCAAAGACTGGAAAGAGCGTGAGGAAACAGCCGAGGCAATGATCCCATTGATCGGCAAACTCTACCGCGACCACGAGGTGATCTGTACTGTTTTCGACCGCTCGCTGGTCAATCAGTCGATCATCGACATCCTGCGGGCTCACCGCTTTGCCCGCCAGATCATCAACAAAGAGATCTGGGTCAAAGACACCTACCAGTTCCTTCTGGCCATGATGGAGATGGACCTCGCCCCCGGCAAAGTCGATCTGGCCAAAATGGCTCTCCGCTTCCAGGAGCAGGGGGGGACCGACGTCAAGGCTTTCGTTGCTGAACAACTCAAGGAACTGAATACCGGTAAAAGCCACCAGTTGAGCGAACCGCGCGATGTCGTCCTCTACGGCTTCGGCCGCATCGGCCGTCTGCTCGCCCGCATCCTGATCGAGCAGGCCGGTGGCGGCAACAAGCTGCGCCTGCGTGCGGCGGTTGTCCGCAAAGGGAGTGATGACGATCTGGTCAAGCGTGCCAGCCTGCTGCGCCGCGATTCGGTCCACGGCCACTTCAACGGCACGATCAAGGTCGACGAGGAGCAGAACGCCATCATCGCCAACGGCAACATGATCCGCATCATCTACGCCAACGCCCCGGAAGAGATCGATTACACCGAGTACGGTATCGATAATGCCATCGTCATCGACAACACCGGCAAGTGGCGCGATCGTGAAGGGCTGGGCAAGCATCTCAAGGCCAAGGGCACCTCGCATGTTCTGCTCACCGCCCCCGGCAAAGGGGATATCCTGAACATCGTCTACGGCGTCAACGACGAGCTGCTCGACAGCGGCGACACGATCCTCTCCGCGGCCAGCTGTACGACCAATGCCATCGTCCCCGTGCTCAAGGCGGTCAATGACAAGTTCGGCATTCTCGGCGGCCATATCGAGACTTGCCACAGCTACACCAACGACCAGAACCTGATCGACAACTACCACAAGAAAGAGCGCCGTGGTCGCAGTGCCCCGCTCAACATGGTCATCACCGAAACCGGCGCGGCCAAGGCGGTCGCCAAATGTCTGCCCGAACTGGCCGGCAAACTGACCGGCAACGCCATCCGCGTACCGACCCCGAACGTCTCCCTGGCGATCCTCAACCTGTCGCTCGGCACGGAAGTGACTAAAGAGGGGCTGAACGAGTACCTGCGCAGCATGTCTCTCGATTCACCGCTGCAGGACCAGATCGACTACACCAACTCCCCCGAGGTGGTCTCGACCGACATCGTCGGCTCCCGCTATGCCGGGGTTGTCGATTCCCTGGCGACGATCACCCAGGGCGACCGCTGTGTCCTCTACGTCTGGTACGACAACGAATACGGTTACAGCTACCAGGTCGTCGGCATCGTCGAAAAAATTGCCGGCATGATGCTGGAACACTGGCCGAAGTAAACAGAGAACAAAACGGGCTGCCGCAAATGGCAGCCCGTTTCTCATCCCTGCCCCCACCAATCGCCAAAAGCTGACTCCATAAGACACCAATTCACCGGCTCACAATCTGGTTATTTCACAATATTCAGATGGGAAATAACAAACAATTGACACGCCCCCACCCTCTTAGCATTTTCCTTCAGCAACCTTGAATAAAAATAATTTTCCCGTTTTCCGATTATTCTTGGTTGGTTATGATTTTTTTTCAAATAGCATTGGCTGACCCCACCAGACTGGCACGCATCTCGCTGAACGCTGGCAGTATATCTTTGTATTTAATTGAGGTGGGAAAAATGAAAGGAAACAACTCTGCTGCGCACAGAGATGAGCTGGAACAGCTGGTCTGCGCTGAGGCAAACGTCAAAGAGAAACTGGAACAATTCCGTTCCGGCAGCCAAACCCGCGAAATGCTGGAAGCGCTCCTGGAGACGATTTCCAGGCAGTTCGAAATCGAAGAGCAGATCATGGAAAGAATCGGGCTGTCACTGACGCCGATTCATCGCAACGAACATCGCAAACTGATCAACGAGATCGCCCAACTCGAAGGGAACTGGAAAGAGAGCCTGATCACTGACGATGTCTATATCAAGTCGATCAACTACAAGCTCTCGTTTCACGATCACTATTTCGACAAAACCCAACGCCTGCTGCTGGCCGGGCGTTAACCCCGGAGCGGCTGGGGAGCAAATAAAAAAAAGCCGTCCCAAAAGGGACGGCTTTTTCTGTGACTACGATGCGGAGGGATTAGCTGAAACGCTTCATGGCGCGCATCTTCTTGCGCAGGCGGCGCTGAGCTTCTTTCTCTTTACGCTTCCGCTTGATGCTCGGCTTTTCGTAAAACTTGCGTTGCTTCATTTCACGGAAGAGGCCTTCCTGCTGCAGCTTGCGCTTGAGAACTTTAATCGCCTTTTCAACGTTGCCGTCGATGACAGTGATTTCCACGAACGATCACCCCGCTTTCTTAGTAAAATCTGCACCGGGCCAGCCCGGCGGAAAGGCTTTATACCGCCGGAACTTACGCAAGTCAAGCATTTTACCGTGAAAGGCCGGGAGGACGTTTCCGCAGCAAGGCGACATCGAGACCACCGTTGGAAAAACGCAGCTCCGGTTGAAAGTGCTGCCCCAGCAGAGCGGACAGAGCCCCTTCGGGACAGACGATCCCGGCACCCCAACCGGAGAAACGCTGGACACAGACCTGCTGAAGGTCATGATACAAGGCCTCAAGCGTAGCATTTTTACCCAGACGTTCACCGTATGGGGGGTTGCAGATCAACAGTCCGGTGTCGCCCTGCGGGGTTAAGCTCTGCATCTCACGACACTCGAAACGAATCAGGTTTTCGAGACCAAGCTGCCCGGCATTGTCACATGCTGCGGCCAGCGCTTTGGGGTTGCTGTCGACCGCAAGAATCGGCTGTTCAAGCTCGGCGCGTTCATGCTGTTCAGCCTCGCGCAACAGCTGGTTCCAGAGTCCCGGACGGTACTTCGGCCAGTCCATGAAAGCAAAAACACGGTTCCGCCCCGGCGCCCGGCGCATGGCGATCAGTGCAGCTTCGATGGCAAAGGTTCCGGAACCGGTCATCAGATCGATCAGCGGCCGGGAGCCGTCATAACCGCAGGCCAACAGGCAGGCGGCAGCCAGATTCTCGCGCAACGGGGCGTGGGCAACCGCCTGGCGGTAGCCACGGCGATGAAGGTGCGCACCGCTGCTGTCGATGGAGACCTGGCAACGATCGTCCTGCATACGCAGGAAGATGGTTTGCCCTTCCGCAGCTTCGTTGCTCGGTTCACCCAGGGCTTTGGAAATTGCAGCCAGGCAGGTTTCGGCCAACCGGCCCGTGTGAATCAGTCGCGATGCAGCAGACGACACCCGGATTCGGCAGGAACCTCCGGGTTTGACATAACGCCCCCACGGCAAACGAGCCAGGCGCTGGAAGAGGGTCGGAAAATCGCGGGCTGCAACCTCACCGAAACGCACCAGGACCCGGCTGGCGCAACGCAGGTGGAGGTTGGCCAGGTAAAGTTCGCGCAATCCGCCGGCAAATTTGACTCCACCGCGAACGCGCCCCTGCGGTTCGAGCCCGACCGCGATAAGTTCAGCGGCACAGATGGATTCGAACCCCGGCGGGGTGACAACGAAAAACTGCTCTGTTCGCTTGACCAAGTGTTCCTCCCAAAGCGGACCCCGACTGGGTCACGAACACGGAAAAATTCAACAACGAGTGGAGAACAAAGGATTTTTTCGGAAAATGCAAGTATAAGTTTGTCCTCAATGTAAAAAAATTATAAGATGTTGCGGTATTTTTTCTCAGCTTTACGGACGCTCTCATATGAACTTTCAACGCTACTTTCGCTCTGACCAGCAGGTCGTTCTCCAGGTAACCAATCCTGCCGACCAGAATGGCCGCACCGAACTGATGACCGCTTATGTCGTCTCTTCCAACAACGGCATCCTCGTCGTCTCCCTCCCCTACGGAGAGAACGCCCTCGATAAATACCCCTTCAACGAGGAAATGATTTTTGAGATAACCACCAACGCGCTCGGCATGGGTCTGCGCGCTCACGGTACCTTCAGTCAAAAAATCAGCGGCCGACGCTTCGCCATCAAACTGCGCCCCGATCTGCAGATGTTTCAGCGCCGTCAGAGTCCGCGCATTGACTGCCAGCTCGGCATCCGCTTCAGCCGCGCGTCCAACACCCTTCAGGCGATGCGGGAAATCTGGGAGAAAAACGTCAAGCTCCTCAGTTCTCCCGAAGCCGCACCCATGCTCGATGGCTTCAAGCCGGCCAAGATCAACCTCAGCCCCGAGGGGATTCGTCTGACCATCAAACCTCCGGCGGTGACCGGGGAACTCTGTCTGGTTCTGATCGATCTTGGTGATGGAAAACAGCCGGTCTGCGTCATCGCCGAGATCATATGGTCTGCCGGCAAGGATGAGAGCTCTATTGTCGCCGGCATGCGCTTCATCAACATCCTTCAGGAAGATCAACAGCGCATCGACAAGTACATCAAAGACAAGAAATAGTCGTTCAGCTCTTGCGGCCGTCGCCGCATCAATTCCATCCGCCAGCCTCGCTCCAGGAGTCACGCATGGGCTTTTTGTCCCCATCATCAAGTATTTGTTATTTCCAGGTCACCGGGACTCTGGACCAGCAAGCGAAGTTTACCGACCTGCCGCAGAAGCTCGCAGCTGAAGGGTTCCGCTCCATCGAACGTTCGCCAGATGAGCTCTCCGTCGGCTGGGTGGAAGCAACGGACTACGACTCCAGCAGCTTTATTTCACCGACCCAGTGCTGGCGCGACCAGAACTTCTGTTTCACCCTGCGCCAGGACAAACGCAGGGTACCGGCCGCCCTGCTCAAGCGGGAAATCTCACAACTGTGTGACAAGTTTCTGGCTGAGAATCCCGGCCTCAAATTCGTGCCCAAGGCGGAAAAAGAACAGATTCGCGATCGCGCGCGCAGCCAGTTGCTGGTGCGTACCCTGCCGGCCCCTTCTTTTTACGATGTCGTCTGGGATACCGAGCGCCAGTTGCTCAGGTTCTGCTCCCTGGGGCGCAACATGATCGACACCTTCCAGGGGCTGTTTCACCAGACGTTCCCCGGTTTGCGCCTGCAACTGCGTCACCCCATGGCCCGTGCCGTCGGTGTCACCCCCGAGCCGCTTCAGGAACGGCTCAAACAAGCCGACCGGGCGCTGACCGACAGCATCCTTGAACAGCTCGAGGCCAACCGCTGGCTCGGCTTCGACTTCCTCCAGTGGCTGCTCTATCGCACCCTCAATTCTGATTCGCGCTATCAGGTCACCACTCCGGGACCGCTGCTCGAAAGGCAACCCTTCACCGCTTTCCTCGATGACCGCCTCGTCCTCCTCGGTGGCGGACAGGAGGGGCGCCAGAAGATCGTTGTTGCCGGCCCCCAGGACCACTACCTCGAAGTCCGCTCGGCCCTGTGTCAGGGGAAACAGATCGAAGAAGCCACACTGCACCTGCAGCAGGATGAAGAGAACAGCTGGAAGTTGACGCTCAAAGGGGACAGCTTTCAGTTCGGCGGCTACCGCACGCCGATGATCCGTACGGAAAACGACCCGGAAGACGACCGCCAGGCGGAGCTCGAAGCGGCGTTCTTCACCAAGCTCGGTGCGGTGGAAGAAGGGGAGCAGATGTTCGACAGCCTGCTGCGCGATTTTCTCGAACTGCGCCTCAGCGACCAGTGGCGCACGACCCAGACCGACATCGAGCAGTGGCTTGAAAGTTAAACAGGACTCAACGTTTACAAGCCATCCAAACCGGCGTAGACTTTTCAGATAGCACCCGGCACACGTGCCGGGATCAGAGGAAAAGATTTTCACGGCGCCTATTCAACCGGCACGTGAAGCGCCGGGTCCCGTTTCCTCGTCATCATCAACCAACCGGTGAGGTCTGAATGAAGTTTCGGACACGGCTGTTGATATTGCTGCTGGTCACTGCTCTCGCCCCTCTGGCGCTGAGTTTCCTCATCCAGCGCGCTTCGCTCCTCCACGTCGGCACCAAGCTCGCGAACGACACCCGCACCCTGCTCAACGACAACGCCGTTAACCTGCTCCATGCTCTGGTCGATGATTACGACCGGATCCTGGAACGGGACAAGGCCACCGCCGCATTCGTCCTCCAGGGGCAGGCTCAGGCGGTAACCGACCGCTTTGCCGCCCTACCGCCTTCTGCCCCGAAAAAAATCTATTTTTCAGCTGACTATGATTCGCCAGCCAAGCGCCCCGATGATGTGACGGCCAGTCACAAGTTGAAACGGATCACGGCGAACGGCGGGCTGAGACCGATCCCGGTCTCCTTCAGTCAGCAGGTGGTTTTCCTTGTTGCCGGAGTACAGAAATCAACACTGGAAACAGACCTCGCACGTATCAGCGACATGGGGGATGTCTATCGCGAGTTGCGCAATATCCGCCCCGATTTCTTCCTCTGGCAGTACACTGCGCTGGCCTCCGGCATCCACTCCAGCTTTCCCGGAAAAGGGGGTTATCCCGCCGACTACGATCCCAGGCAGAGACACTGGTATCAGCGCGCAGTCAACGAGGGGCGCATGATCCAGGAACTGGTCACCGACCTGAGCACCGGCGGCCTGATCCTCACCCTGGCCCAACCCCTGTTCAGCGCGGACGGCGCCCTGCTCGGGGTCACCGCACTCGACATCGATTACCTTGAACTCTTTTCCGACTGGGACATTACGCCGGAACTGGCCGATCAGGCGCAGAGCATGGTGATGGTCTTCCATGATCACCCCCCGGGCCCGGGGCAGGAATTTGAGGTTCTGTTACGTAACGAGCAGAAGACACGCTCCACCGCCTGGAAAAACCCGGTCGAACAGAGCTTCCTCGACATTTCCACCCCTGAGCTGAAAGCCATCCGTGACGATCTTGTCAATGGTCGCTCCGGGGTGCGCAAAATTATGTACCAGGGGCGCGAAGAACTCTGGGCCTACGGCGCGAGAACCCTGGACGAGCCCTTCCCTCTGGTCATTGTCCCCTACGAAAATATTCTCGCCCAGGTGGTCAGCGCCGAAAATTACGTCAAACAACAGATCGCCCTGGGGATCAAAACCGCCGCCGGACTGACCTTTTTTGTCGTCATCGCCGTGGTCATACTCGCGCTTGTCCGATCGCGCACAGTCACCCGGCCGGTGCTGGAACTCTCCGCCGCCGCAGTACAGATGGCCCAGGGGGATTTCGATGCCAAAGTCACCATCAGAAGCAAGGATGAACTTGGCGGCTTGGGAGAGATTTTCAATGGCCTGGGGCCGCGGCTCAAGGAACGTGACGCGATGATACACTCCCTGGCCCTGGCAAAGGAGATCCAGCAGCAGCTGCTCCCCCGCTCCGCTCCGGAATGCTCAGGTTTCGATCTCGCGGGACGCAGTCTCTATTGCGATGAGACCGGTGGTGATTATTATGATTTCATTCCCCTCGGCGGCAGCGACGAACGGCATCTGGCCCTGGCGGTCGGCGATGTTTCCGGCCACGGCATCGGACCGGCCCTGGTTATGGCCGCGGCGCGCGGCATCTTGCGCACCCTGGCGGACCGATTTGCCAAGGATCCGACACGCCTGTTGCATGATCTCAACCAGCACCTCTGCCGGGACATCACAGAGACGCACTTCATGACGATGTTCTACGGGATCCTCAAACCGAACCGGGCTGAACTCAGCTGGCTCTCGGCCGGGCATGCTCCGATATTTCATCTGGAACGGGGGGAGGTCAAACTCTACGAGAGCTCCGGCATCCCTCTCGGAATCATGGACGACTGCGCATATGAAGATCCGCAAACCATCCGCTTCTCTTCAGGCGATCTGCTGCTCATCGCCACGGACGGCGTGTGGGAGACGGAAAACAGTACCGGTGACATGTTCGGTACCGACAAGGTCAGCACCCTGTTACAACAGAATGCCGATCTCAGCGCTGCGTCACTGAGCGACAAAATTATCGCTACGCTGGTGGATTTCAGAGGTGCGGCACCACAGACGGATGACATCACTCTGCTTGTCATCAAGACACGCTAGTCTCGTCACGGAGGAGTTTACGTTAAACGGAAGGGAGCGGGCCCAGCCGATCACCACAGGAGCATGACCGCTTAAGCCCGCCGAATATGGCCGGAGAGCAACGATTCAGAGCTCGAACGGATAATAAGGATAGTCCATCTGCCTGGCGATTTCCCTGCGCACCGTCCTTCCCGTCAAGCGCTCGACCAGGTAGAGCCCCAGATCGATAGAACTGCTGACCCCCTGAGCGGTGACGACATCACCGGCATCGACGATCCGCCGATCCACAACATCGACATCATAGCGCGCCAGTTCATTCAAGGCCTTGGGTTGGGTTGTTGCGGCCTTGCCACTGAGAAAACCGGCGGCACCGAGCAGCAACGCACCGGAACAGACGGACGCCTTCAGCGGAACAGATTCAGCGGTGCGCAGCCAGGCGAGAAAGTCGGGGTTATGCTGAAGAGAGCGGGTTCCGTAGCCACCGGTGACGACCAGCAGGTCGAAATCGTCCAGCGGCTCCTTGAAATGATCGGGGAGGAAACGCAGCCCCTGGGTATCGAAAACATCATCGCAGAATGAGCAAATCCGCCACTCAAAGTCAGGCATGAACCCCATCGATTTGAGTCGGGTCAGGGGATCGTAATACCCGATAAAGTCGAGTGCCGTCATCTGATCGAAAATAACAAAAGCCGCTTTCATAAATTCTCCCCACTGTGAAGGATCGTCCGTATTCGTCAGAAAGCTTCTCATCTGCTCGCGAGTCCGCGCATCCTGTGATGCGCGGACTCAGCAATCATTACAACCCCAGTTTCTCGGCAACGAAATCGGCGTCTTTGTCGCCGCGCCCCGACAGGTTGACCAGGATCGTCTGCTCCGGCGTCAGGGTTTTCGCCAGCTTCATGGTATAAGCGACGGCGTGGGCACTTTCAAGTGCCGGGATGATCCCTTCCAGCCGTGAGAGGGTCATGAAGGCGTCCAGGCACTCCTGATCGTCGATAGCCACGTACTCCACCCGCGCGATATCCTTCAGGTAGCAGTGCTGAGGCCCGACTCCGGGATAGTCCAGACCGGAGGCGATGGAGTAAACCGGCAGCGGATTTCCTTCGCCGTCCTGCAGATTGTAACATTTGAACCCGTGGATCGCCCCCTTGCTCCCGAGGGTCAGGGTGGCCGCATGATCAGGGGTGTTCAGCCCCAACCCCGCCGGTTCGACGCCGATGATCCTGACCGCTTCGTCCTCCAGAAACGCCGTAAACAGCCCCATTGCGTTCGAACCGCCACCGACGCAGGCGGCGAGGTAATCGGGCAGTTTCCCTTCCCGGGCCAGGAACTGCTCACGCGCTTCGCGGCCGACGATGCTCTGAAAATCGCGGACCATTTTGGGAAAGGGGTGTGGACCGACAACGGAGCCGATGGCATAGAAGAAATTGACCGGATCCTTCAGATATTCTTCGAAGGCGCTGTCGACGGCATCCTTGAGCGTCCGGGTTCCGCGACCGACCGGAACCAGCTTGCAGCCAAGGATCTTCATTTTGGTGACGTTGGGGTGTTCTTTGGCGATATCGATCTCGCCCATGTGAATCTCACAGTCAATCCCGACCAGGGCACAGGCCGTCGCCAGGGCGACACCGTGCTGCCCGGCGCCGGTTTCTGCCAGCACCTTGGTTTTCCCCATGTGTTTGGCCAGCAGGGCCTCGCCGAGGCAATGATTAATCTTGTGCGCTCCGGTATGGTTCAAATCTTCGCGCTTGAGAAAGATGCGCGCCCCGCCCTGCTGCTCGCTCAGGCGTTTGGCAAAATAGATCGGGCTCGGCCGACCGACATAATCGGCATAAAGATTTTTCAACTCGTCCTGAAAAACAGCGGTCTGACGGACCTGCTCGTAGGAATCGTTGATCTCGTCCATGATCGCTTTCAGTTCCGGCGGAATGATCTGCCCGCCGTATTCTCCGAAAAAACCATCTTTGTCAGGCATCTCCAGAAATTGCATCGTCATTGATCTCCTCTGGTAGTTGTATCGTTCATTTCAACATAGTCTCGCGACACAGATATTGAGCCAACTTAGGCGAAGAGCAATACGCTGTCAAGCCATCCGCTTTGACCGGCAGATGGGCGATTTTATCGGCTGCCCTTGCCTGTGGCGAGCTGATACGTCAGAATAAAATCATTCGAACGATAAACCGCTGCCGCATCGGAACGCGCTGCGGCAGCACACATGGAGGCTGACATGGCAAAGATTCTGATCTGGCTGGCATCCGGCGACATGGAAAAGCTGAAACCGGGAATCCTCTACGGAACCAACGCGAGAAAACACGGTTGGGTCGATGATGTCCAGTTTGTTGTTTTTGGCGAAAGTGAGCGCCTGATGCTCAAGCATCCGGAGACCTTCGCCCTGCTGCAGGACAACAACACGGCGTATTGTAAATTCGTGGCCGATGACATGGGAATCACCGGTGATCTTGAAGAAAAAGGCGCCAGGGTGGTCTATGTCGGAGACTACATCTCGAAATTCGTCAAGGACGGCTATCAGGTCATCACCTTTTGACAGCTGTAAAAAGCCGTTGACAAAAATAAGATATTCATATATTTAAATGATGCGGGAAAGCTTGTGAATCCGTCCCTCCCCCCTCTGAGGATTCACCTTTCCCGTAACTTAACAAGCAGAAAGGGGACAGGCTTTAGCCTGTCCCCTTTCTTTTTACCTATAAGTCTACGTCGTCGAACGTCTGACCTGTCACTCCTTATTCGGCACCCGGACCACCCAAAGCGCGGCGTGCCTTGCCCCGCTCGATCGACTGCAGGGCGAGATAATCCATACCAAAGCGATCAAGGTTGTCGATTTCATTGTCGTACTGATCGTAGTGGCGCTCTTCGTCAACGACCAGATCCTCGAACAGCTTTTTGGACACCGAGTCGGCATTGGCGCTGCATTCGTTGGCCCAGCGGTTGTAGTCCAGGGCGCTTTGTTCTTCCATCCCCTTGGCCATCTTCAGCATCACGTTGACATCGCGCTCCTTGACGACCTCTCCGGACGCTTTCAGTTCGACCTCGCCGCCGAGGAAAAGAATCCGTTCTGCGAGTCGCTCAACGTGCATCATCTCTTCGATTGCCGTCCGTTTAAACAGATCTGCCAGCAGGTCGAACCCCTGGTCGTCGCAATGAAAATGAAAGTACATGTATTGATGAAGAGCGGTCACCTCTTCACCAACTGCCTGATTTAAAAGAACAACACTTTTCTCATGCATGAAAGACTCCTGTAATGAATCAAGGTGTTATGAATTTCGGGACTGACAGCCAATTATGCCAGAGGCTGAAACGATGTCAATCCCGACCGGGCAGCTGCGCGGGACTAGGCAGCCGCTATTTATGCGCTAAACTTTAATACGAAGTCTGTCGACAACTCTCGCGACGGAGGCGCTTATGCTGCTGAGGGTTTTGGTACTGCTCTTTCTGCTGGCCGCTGTCGGCCTGCCGGTCCGGGGGGAGGAAACATCAACAGCAGCCGGTGACGCCAACTGGCTCGATCGCTCTCACGAACTGTTGAGCGACCGAACCCAGCAGGCGGCCATCTGGTTCGACAGTTTTTTCGGTGACCAGCGCGACACCGAGGTGCCCGCCAGCATCTCGACCAGGATTTCCCTGGGCTGGAAGACCAGCCACCATGGGGTCAACGATAATTTCATCAGGATCAGGGCCAAGGCCCGCCTGCCGCAACTCAAGGAACGTTTTTACCTGATTCTCTCCAACGAAGAGGAAGACGATTACAATCTCCTCCCGCTCGAAGCCAGCCGGCCGGAAAGCGCTGCCCGTAGCGATGATGAATTCAATGCTGCCCTGCGCTGGATAAAGGAGAATATCGCCTCGGGCGAAGTCGATGCCCAGCTGGGATTGCGCTCCTGGTCCGATGTCTACCTGCGGGGACGCTATCACCGTTTATTCAACCTGAGCAAAGCAAGTGAGCTGCGTCTGACCCCGGAGGTGTTCATCGACAGCGAGTACGGCCTCGGCAGCCGCCTGCTGAGCGAAGTCGACTACCTGTTCGATCATCCGGGGCTGGTCCGGTTCAGCCTCCGCGGCCAGGTCGCCAGTGAAACCGAACGCCTCGACTGGCGTAGCGGACTCTCTTACACCTACCGCTTCTCGAAGAAAAGTGCCATCGTTACCGGTTTCTACATGAATGGTGCCAGCGATGAAAACGATGTCGAGAATTACTCGGCCAGCATCCGGCTGCGCCAGAACTTCTGGCGCCCCTATCTCTACTACGAAATCGAGCCCTATCTCGACTGGCCGGACGCTGATGGTTACCGCACCGATTACGGGATTGCCCTCAGCCTGCACATGGTCATCGCGAAATAGCGGGCGACGAACTATTCCCCGGGCGCAGCCGTCAGGAGATCGGCGATCAATTCGGCATTCAACTCCAGCAGCTTCGGTCGTACAGCGTCCAGATCGCGCTGTGACCAGAGCGGTGAATCGATCCCGGCACTCCCTTTGACACTCCCCGAGGTGAAACGGATATTCCGGAAGGTCGTCACCAGCTGCTGATCGACGGCATCCAGATACATGTCGAACGAAACGATCCAGTCCCCCTTGGCAATACAGTCGGCCCAACGGCAGGGGTAATCAATCTGCCCGACGGCAATGATCCGCCCTTCCTCACGATCATCGAGAGCGATCGGATCAGTTGTCGCGGTGAAATTCTTTTCCAGCCAGCCGGCTCCGTAGGTCAGGATCTCCAGCTGTGTCATCCCCGGCAACGCACTCGTAACTTCGACCTTCCTCTCCCCCTCAGGCAGCCGGGTCAACCCTCCGGCACAGGCACAGAGCAGAAGAACCGCCAGCAGTATTGTCATCTGTTTCAGTATTCGCATCTATTCCTCCATAACATCCTGATTCAGGTTGAATTTCCACCACCGGAACGGTAGTATCGCCATGATTAAAAATGATCAAGACTTCAGGAGCCCGCAATGAGACACCCCTTCCACACCCTCACCGCCTTCTTCCTGCTGTTGCTACTGAGTTCAACGGCCGGAGCCGAAACCCGTTACATCACCGAGAAACTCGTCGTCACCGTCAGGGACCAGAAAGGGAAAAGTTACAAGACCCTGGAATCGATCCCTTCGGCGACGGCAATTGAAGTTCTCGAAGAAGATAAGACTTACCTCAAGGTGCGCACTCCCAAGGGTACCGAAGGATACGTTCTCAAACAGTACGTGACCAAGCAATTGCCGAAGGCCAAGCAGATTGAGCAACTTCAGACCGAGGTCGATTCGCTCAAGACGCAACTGCAGCAGCTTGAACAGGCGACCCAGAGCAACGAGGGCACCGAGAAGCAAAACCAGGCCCGGATTACTGAACTAACTGCCCAGTTGGAAGAAGCACGGACCAACGCCAGTGACGCCACGGAAAAATACGAGCAACTGGTTCAGGCGTCCGGGAATATCGTCAATCTCTCGACGGAAAACGAACAGCTGATCGAAGAGAATAATCAACTCACCAGCGAACTCACGGTGCTGCGTGAAGAGAACAGTAATTTCCACCGCTCAAACATGATTCAGTGGTTCCTCGCCGGGGCCGGGGTCTTCTTCGGCGGCTGGATCATCGGCAAAATCTCCCGCAAACGCCAGCGCGGGTTCTCCAGGTTTTAATAAAGAGCGGCAATGTCAACATCTCCGGGAATCCCCGCAGACTTCAGTTTGCGGGGATTTTTTTTACCCGCGACCTGAATCCTGCGGTCTCGCCGGACGCTAAAAATACCAGCGCAGCAGAACGCCACCGCTGTCGCCTGCGGAACCGAACTCACTCTGCATCACCGGCAACTGCGTCAGTGAATCGCGCGTCGCACCGCGCCCGGTTGTCACCCCCCAGAACAGATCGAGCTGCGTGTTGTCCCCCAGGGAAATCGCCAACTGTGGGCGCACCAGCGCGGAACAGTCCTCGATGTTGTAAATAACCAGTCCATTGAGCGTCACCAACGGATGAAGTTGATATGATGGGCCGAGCAGCAGATAGTGACGGCCGAGGAGAAAACCGAGCCCCTCATCGAGCGGTGCCGATGTGGCGACCGTCAGATAATCCGCAGGCTCTTCGGCACCGTAGCCGTTGTACAGATATTCAGCGAGCAGCACCAGGCCGTTGTCGAACCGATACCACCCCTCGACGGCGGCGATAGCAAAACGGGAGCACGGATCACCGCCGAGGCGACCGACCTCTGTTCCGCGATACCAGCTCCCTTCCAGCTTCACCCCGAGCTTGCCAAGTTCTCCGGCAATACCAAAGCCGACCATATTACGCCCGCGCAAACTCCCGACCAGCAGCAACAGATCGATATTGTAGACATTCTCACCCGCGGTCAGCAGGTAGCTGTTGTGCTCCTTGTCGTCGCCGAAGACCACCGCTCCTCCGACCTGGCCGGCCTTACCGAAATAATAGTTAACCCGCAACGCATCCACACCGGGGCGGATATCGACATCGAGCGCATCCGGCGGAAAGGGCGCGATCACATCGAGCGGGGAAAAAAGCGTAATCCGCCCGAATCCGATCGCCTGGCGCCCGAGCGCCCAGAAGAGATTCTCCGTCTCGCCGCGGATATTGAGCCTGTCGATCTGAGTCAAACCACTGAAATGTTCCCCTTGGCGCCAAACCGTCTCCAGATCAGCCACTCGGTTGACCTGATTCCCCGAGAGAGAGACCAACTCGGGACGGCTGGTCCAGAGCAACTGCTGGGCAAAAGAGACTTCCGCGCTGACCACATCGCTCAGCCGCGGATTCAGATCAAGACGCAGGCCATTCAGCGAAAAAACCGTTTCGGCTGTAAAGGGGGACGCGTCGGCCGAGTAGACCGACAGTGACTTCAGTGAACCGCTGATGTCGACCCCATCCAGCAGATCGGCAGCGGCAGCCGGAACGGCTGCAGCCAGCCAGAGCGCGAGCAGACTGCCGATCAGGACACGCATTGATCCGACTCCAGATGACCGTCCACCAGACGCACAACCCGCTTGCCGTGAGCAATGACCAGCGGATCGTGGGAGCTGAAAACAAATGTTGCGCCGCGCTCCTCGTTAAGGCGCTGCATTACCGCCAGCAATTCTTCGCTGGTCTGCGAATCGAGGTTCGCCGTCGGCTCGTCGGCCAGAATGACTGCCGGATCGGAGGCCATGGCCCGGGCGATCGCCACGCGCTGCTGCTGGCCACCGGAGAGATCCGACGGCTTACGCTCTTCGAGCCCCTCAAGTCCCAGATCGACAAACCAGCGCCGCACCTTCTCCCGCCGCACCTTTTTATCCATCCCCTGCAGCATCAGGGTGAACTCGGCGTTCTCGGCGGCGGTCAGCACCGGGATCAGATTGTAGGATTGAAAGATGAATCCGATCTTGTTCAGGCGAATCGCCGCCAGTTCCTTCGCCGGCACTGTCGCCACGTTCCGCCCTTCGAGCCAGACCTCCCCGGCAGAGGGCTGATCAAGGCAACCGATCAGGTTGAGCAGAGTCGTTTTACCGCTCCCCGATGGCCCCGCAAGAACGCAGAACTCCCCTTTCTCCAGTTGCAGGGAGAAATCCTTGACCGCGATCACCTCCTGGCTCCCCAGGGTGTAGATCTTGCTCACCGTTTTCAGTTCGATCAACGCCATATCTGGTTAACTCCAATGTTTGGCAGCATCCGTTTCTTTGAGAATCCACCACCCGTTCGCTTTGTTCACTTGAGACACAGAGCCACTGGGAAAATCAAATCTCTCTCAATCCTCCTTTATTAAAGAAGGAAGCATAATAGCCAAAAAATGATTTTAAGCTGTTCTCTGTGCCTCCGTGACTCTGTAGTGAACTCTTTTAATAGTGTCGCATTGCCGCCGCCGGGCTTATCTTTCCAGCCTTGATCGATGGATAAATTGCGGCCAGCAGCGCCAGCAGCAGCAGGTAGAAGGAAATCTTCACCATCCATAAAGGATCCCAGGCAGCGCGCATGATCGGATCGAAGACAACGCCGCCGAATTCAAGCGACTCGCTGACGAAGTTGCGCATGTCGATCCCCTTCGCCACCAGGTACCAGGTCAGCAGGCTGCCGAGCAAAGTACCGAACACCATCGACACCAACCCCAGCAGCAGCGCCTCTATGATGATCAGCAGACGCAAACGCATGGCGCTGGCGCCGACAGCGAGGATCACACCGAATTCGCGAAAGCGTTCCATGACCGACATCAGCAGGGTGTTAATGACCCCGATGGTGACGATCAGCAGCATGATGATGAAGATAAAGTTTGAACTCGCGTAATCGAGGCGGATAGCATTGTAGAGGTTCGGCATCGCCTCTTCCCAGCTGTAGCCGCGAATGTCGCTGCGCCCCTGCAGCAGGGCATTTAATTGTGGCCGCACGCTGTTGTCCGCGGTCTGATCGGTGAGCATGAGCGCCAACTCATGGATTTCGCCATCCATCCCGACCAGAGCCGCTGCGCGCTCGCGACCAACCATCAGCAGGGTCTTGTCGATCCCCTTGATCCCGGTTTGAACCACACCGTGCACGCGAAACATCTCGCTGACCAGCTCACCCGAACGATGCTGCATGGTGACGACGAACTTGTTCCCCAGCTTCAGTTTCAGCTCTTTCAGCAGCAGGCTGCCGAGAATCGCCTCGCGCCCATCGTCAGAGGAAAGCCATTCATCAGCGGGGAGTCTTTTAAGAAACGGGTTGACCGCTTTCTCCACCACCGGATCGACCCCGGTCAACAGAATCCCGCGACTCTCGCGACTCGACTGGGCCAACCCCGGCAGGTAAATTCGCGGCAAAACACTCTGCACCCCGGCAATCCGGCCGATCTCCGCCGACAAATCCCGCGGCGCGAAACTCAGTTTCTCGTCGCGCGTGGCCAGGTAATCCTGCTGATAGACGACCAGATGCCCGGAACCGGCCCGCACCCCGCTGTCGATCATCGAGGAATAGACTCCGTGCGAGAGGTTGTGCGACCCCTGGATCAGCATCAGGCTGAAGCAAAGAGCACTCAGCGTGATCAGTGTGCGCCGCCGATTGCGCCAGAGATTTTTCCAGGCCAGGTTCAACAGATCCATATCGTTATCCAGTCAGTTTGTGCATGTTTTACCCAGCAACAACCGTGCGTCAACGCGTGTCGGAAGTGCTGCAGATACAAGGCGTGGCACTGATGTTCACTGCAAGCGTAGCGGAGCTACGTTGAGGATGGAAATCTGTGCCGCAACGCCGTAGCTGTAGTGCTTCCGGCACGCGCTCCCCCTAATCTTCGCGGATGGCCACCACCGGCTGCATCCGCGCCGCTCGATTCGCCGGTAGAAACCCCGCCAGCAGGCTGATCACCAGCAGACAGGACGCCGGGATATAGACGTTACCCGGCTCGATCACCGCATGCAGACGCGGCAGAATCGTCCCGCCGGCATAGGTGATCGGCGTCAGTGTTCCGGACAGATCGATCCCGACCTCGGCCATGTAGAGACTTAAGCCCAGGCCGAGCAGCACCCCGCAGACCAGCGCCAGACTGCCCATGAAAAAAGTTTCCAGCAGCACCATCCGGCGTACCTGCCCCGGCTTCATGCCGATCGCCATCAGCACCCCGAACTCCCGCGTGCGCTCCATCACCGACATGAAAAAGGTGTTGAGAATCCCCAGCGCGGTGGCGATGTAGAGGATGATGACGATGATCAGACGCGAAACGTCGTAACTGGCGACCACTTCGCGCATCTCCGGTAGCATCTCCCCCCAGTCGAGAATTTCCAGCCCGGACGGCAGCCGGGCACGGAATTCCCTGGCCAGAGCAGCGACATTGAGCGGTTGATCGGTGCGCACGGCAATTTCGTGGATCCGCTCCGGCAGAGCGATGACGTTCTGCAGCCAGGGCAACGGTACCAGGGCCAGGGCGTTATCGTGGCCGACGTCGCCGGTGGTGAAGATGCCGCGGACTTCAAGCAGGTCATTCCCGACCGAGCCGTCCGCGGCCTGGGTGACGAAAACAAGCTCGTCACCGGGCACAACCTTCAACCGACGCGCCAGCCCCGAGCCGAGAACGACACCGTTACGATCACCTGTTTCCAGGTAGCTGCCCGCCGTCAGGGCGTCAGCAAGACCGGTCACACCACGTTCCAGTGCCGGCTTGACGCCGAGGATCTCACCCGGCGCGCTCTCCTGATCGTGGGAGAGCAGGCCGAATCCGCGCAGGCGTGGTGAATAGCCGAGGATCTCCTTGCGCTCGAGCTGCTGCTCCAGGGGCGTCGTCAGGCTGAAATTGAGGAACATGTCGCGATCATCCTGGTAGCCCTTGGCACTGATCACCATGTGGCCGTAATACTGCTCCGTGGCCGAGGCGAGCATGTCGTACAGCATCCCGGAAAAGATGCCCAGGGAGAGGATCAGCAACGCCGATGAGACGACCATCGCCGACAGGGTCAGCAGGGTTCGCCGTCGGTTACGCCAGATATTTCGCAGAGCCAGTTGATAGAGCATCGGATCTCACAGGGAACGATTTTGATATGTCTTGAACATGACCCACATGACCATCAGCGCCGGCGCTTCAATTCGGCGAGGGAGAAAAAATCCTCGCTCAGTTCGACATCGAACTGCAGGTCGCGGTAATGCATAACAGTCTTCTCGTCCGGTTTTTCCAGCGGCAACACCGTCATCCGTAACGGCACGGTGCGCTCGCCGATGGTCTGAACGTCATCGAACAGGATCCGCCGGACCAGGACACCTTCCTCATCGTAATATTCGATCTGAATCGGCACCAGTGGCTCCTTGCGCACCTGGTAAATGATTTTCCCCCAGATCACCGGCGCATCAGGCCGCGGAATTCCTTCGATGGTCCACTGCTCGGCGGTTTCGGCCAGCAAGGTAAAGTGGTAATCCTCGTCAATATGATTGGCTTTGACCAAATCATCATTGGTGATGTGGCTTCCCATCCAGGCTCCGCCCATCATCGAGGGGGGGATGCGGATCACGCGATCAACCTTGGGCAGAAAATTCCAGACCTCGCGCTCAACCTTGAGGGTCGCCACCCCCTTTTCCTTGGCCGGTGATAAAATACGAATAAGGAAGCGTTCGCGTCCGAGAGACCAGGATTCCATGGTCAGATGGCGCTCCCAATGCCCGGTCACCACGTCCATCTCAACCCGGGAGATTGACGACTGACCGGTATACTGCTGTTCGACGCGGCGAACCAGTCCCGCCAAGTTGAAATCTTCGGCTGCGACAGGCAACGAAAAGCCCGTCATCAGGGCTGAAAGAGCTAGAATAGCTGGGAAAATTTTCAAACGAAAAAAAATGGGCATGGGACCTCTCATCCTTGAACAAGATGTGCACACAGCTGTCCGGCAGCAAAAAAGAACCTTTGTATGAGGGCAGTCAAAATCCCGTGAACAGCTGGCTTCCAGTTAAATTATAATGCAATACTGAAGCCTTGCACCAGATGACCCGCTATGATATCAATAGCTGACAATTCGAGTCTTATTTCCGGAGAATATGGCGCAATGAATATTGAGCAGATGAAAACCGTCCTCAAGGAGATCCTCACCAAGACCGACCTCACCCCCTGCGTCGTCGGCCACCGCGGTGTCGGCAAGACAGCGGGCATCATTCAGGTCTGTCGCGAGATCAGTCACGGCTATGTTCCCCTGCGACTCGGGCAGATGGAGGTCGGCGACCTGGTCGGCATCCCCTACCGCGACGGCGAGACCATGCACTGGTCGCGGCCGGGCTGGTGGCCGAAAGATGATGCCGCTCCAGCCGTCGTTCACTGCGACGAGCTCAACCGGGCCCAGCAGGAGGACACACTCCAGGCGATTTTCCAGTTCGTCGAGCCACCGTCGGAAGGGCAGCAGCGTGCCCTGCACACCCACAAGCTCGCCCCCCAGCATCGCGTCGTCGTCGCCATCAATCCTCCGGATGGCAGTTACCAGGTCGCGCCCCTCGACCGCGCCCTGCTCGACCGCATGGTCGTACTTCAGGTCGAGACCGATGCCCAGTGCTGGTCGCAGCATGCCCACAAGGCCGATTTCGATCTCCAGGTCCGCCAGTTCATTGCCGCCAACCAGCAGCTGCTCTCAACCAACATCTCCTCCTTCGACATGCAGATCGAGCCGTCGGAGCGCGCCTGGGAGATGGTCAGCAAACTGAAAAAGAGCTGCCGTTTCCCCAAGGAACTGGAGATGGAAGTCTACAGCGGGGTCATCGGCCGCGAAGCGGCCGTCAGCTTCCTCCAATGGTGCGCCGAACGCCATCAACGGCCGCTGGTCGCCGATGATATTCTCAACCGCTGGAATGAGATCGCCGAAAAAGCCGAACAGCAACGTGACGATATCCAGGCCGCAACCATGAGTGATCTGGTCACGACCCTGCAGAACAACCCACGGATCAATACAACCCAGCAGGACAATCTGGTCGCCTACATTGCCGTCCTCCCGCGCGACATGCGTTTCGGACTGGTCAAATCCTTGCTGCGAATCCCGGCTATTGCCGATATCCTCTGCCAGGACAAGTACGACGAGGTCATCCTGGAGGCGATCCGCCGGATCAGTCAGAATGTCGCCTGAATCGTTGCGCCCGCTTGAGGACACCGTCGTCAGGCTGCTCAAGAACCGCCCCTTTTACGGTCAATTCCTGCTCCAGTTCCGACGTCGGCCATACAGCGGCATGAAAGCCGTTGCCGTGACCATCTGTGACGCCGTGCCGACCCTGATGGTCGATCCGGAGCACTACGCCATCTTTTCACCGCCGGAGCAGGAAGCCCTGCTTGAACACCTGATCAAGCACATCATCCATCTTCACCCCAGCCGCCGCAAAGAACGCCATCAGCGGCTCTGGGACCTGGCCTGTGATCTCGCCATCAACACGGGGATCGAAAACCTCCCTGCCGAAGCGAGCCAGCCGCACCGCTTTCGCCTGCCCGCCGGACTGGCGACAGAGGAGTATTACTCCAAGCTGCTGCTGATGCCGGAACTGGGAAGCCAGACCGGTGCCGGGGATGGTGAGCGCACCGCCGACAATCACGGCGAGAAAGCGACTCCCGGCGACGCCGCCGGTGAATCCAGCGACCGCGCCGAAACCATTGATGACCATCAATACTGGAACGAGGCCGACCGGACCCCGTTGAACCTGTCCGAACAGGTCGTCCGCCAGATGGTCCAGACCGCCTGGAAGCGCAGCCAGGGGGAAACGCCCGGCGACCTGGAAGAGCTGGTACAGAAATTCCTCCGTCCGGAAACCATCCCCTGGCAGCAGATCCTCAGCCAGTTCATCGGCAGTACCGGCCGGGTCGGCAGAACCGGCACCTGGAAACGCGGCCATCGGCGCTTCGGCCACGCCACGCCGGGCATCCGCAAGCAACAGTACCTGAACCTGGTCATCGGGATTGATGTCAGCGACTCAACCGATACCCAGCCCCTGCGTGAGGCCTTTGCCCAGGAGTTGCTGAAGATAGCCCGCAGCCGCAAAAGCCGGGTCACGATCCTCTATGCCGGTAGCCGGATTCAGCGGGTCGACAAGTTCAGCGGGTCACCGCAGGTGACCGAGGTTTATCGCGGCGGCGGCTTTACCGACCTGCGACCGGTTTTCGATTACGCCTGCAAGATGCAACCACGACCGGCGGCGATCATTTACCTGACTGACGGTTATGGACCGGCACCCGAGCAATCGGACATACCAACGCTCTGGGTCCTGTCGCCGGAGGGTAAAAAACCGGTCAACTGGGGGCTGGAATTGCGGCTGGAAACCCTGACGCCTTCACCCTGAAAAAAGCCCTTGTGGCAGAACCATTTCCATTGAGGTAAACAGATGAGCGAATTTCAGAAGGAATTGTCGGAAGATATTGTCAGAGACGAACTGGAAGCAGCGGGAGCACGGGTCAGAAGCCGCTCCGGACGCAATGAGCATTATGGGTCCCCGCGCGATTTCTCCTTTGAAGTCCGGGCGCTGTTCGATAACGGCCTCGGCCTGCAGGTCATTGCCCGGCAGTTCAACTATCGTGAAGCCTGGGAGGAGAAAGGCCGGGTCAACGATCTCGTCGATGTCTCCCTGCTCTACCAAGGGCAGTTCAGCGAATTACCGAAGGGGTATGAATTCTTCCAGGGGAGCGAAATGGAAGAAGAGGTCGATTTTCCCCGCTTCCAACAGCTCATCGAGACGGTCAAAGGGATCAATCCCAAGCTCTTCGTCCTCCAGGAGCTGACCGGCGATCTCTGATTCGCGACCATTCCGGAAGCGACCCAGGAGGGCAAATTGAATTTGACCACAAGCCTGACTGGCGGCATAATGGCGACTCAATCGTGCCGGGACGGAACGCGGGAGAGAGAACGATGGCAAACTGGGACAATCCGGTTATCCTAACAATCGACGACGAAGAAAGTATCCGCGACAGCTTCTGTCTCTTCCTGGAAGATTACGATTACCAGATCCTCGAAGCGGCCAACGGGAGGGAAGGGATCGAGATTTTCCTGCGCGAAAAACCGGATCTCGTCCTCTGCGATCTGCGTATGCCGGAAGTCGACGGTCTGGAAGTCCTCGACCGTATTCACAGCGAATCCCCTGACACGCCGATCATCGTCATTTCTGGCACCGGTGTCA
>PKUG01000111.1 GCA_002869665.1 Desulfuromonas sp.
ATGAAAAACCTGTTTAGAATAGATTGTTCCAGCATTTTTGCGACCAACCTGACATTACCGGTTGATGCTGTCGCTGTTGAAATCGATTCAGCTACCGACAAGGATAACAGTGTCCGGACGGAAACGGCGAATGATGAAGACTATCAATTCGCGATGCTCATGAACGCCTGCAACCTTTTCCATGCAGAAGAAGAGGTTGCCATTGCCGAGCCGGCACTGATCATGGTGACCGATCCGCAGGGGAGGGTTGTCAGTGATGCCCAGGTTGTCGCTAACCTGATAGACACCGCAAATGGATCACAGATCATGGTCCGGGCCTGGCCGTACCGCAGCGGATATCTGGTGCCAACCCAGAATCTGTCATACGGACGTTATCTGGTCGAGACCGAAATCGTTACCAATGGCAGATTCCTCAGCAAACTCTTTTCACTTGAGATAAGCTGATACCGAACTACGAATTCAGGTGAAGAGGCGAATCTATGCGTGTACTCTTGATTGAAGACGATAACGACACCGCGGCTTACCTGGTCAAGGGGTTGGGGGAATCCGGCTACGTGGTCGATCATGCGGCCAACGGCCGGGACGGCCTGTTCCTCGCCCTTGACCAGGTTTACGATGTGCTGGTTGTCGATCGCATGCTACCGGGGATGGATGGCCTTGCCGTCATCCGTTCGTTGCGGGCTGCGGATAACAATACACCTGTGCTGATTCTCAGTGCTTTGGGTGAGGTCGATGCCAGGGTTAGCGGCTTGCGTGCCGGTGGGGACGACTACCTGACCAAGCCTTTTGCCTTTTCGGAACTTCTGGCGCGGATTGAAGCTCTGATTCGTCGTGCCGGGAGCAAGGACGAACAGAACACACTGCTGAAAGTCGATGATCTGGAGATGGATCTGCTTTCCAGGGCCGTGCGCCGTGATGGCATGGCTATCGATCTGCAACCGCGCGAATTTCGTCTGCTTGAATACCTGATGCGTCACAGTGGTCAGGTTGTCACTCGGACCATGCTGCTTGAGAATGTCTGGGATTATAACTTCGATCCGCAGACCAACGTCATCGACGTCCACATCAGCCGCCTGCGCGGCAAAATAGACAAACAGTTCGATCGCCCCCTGCTACACACCGTTCGAGGCGCCGGTTATGTCCTTCGTGGCGAACAGTAAACTGTTTCGGAATTCGATATTCCGCCTCTCCCTGCTCTACACACTGCTGTTTGCCCTGTCGGTCGTGGTGCTGTTCGGCTACATCTACTGGGCGACGGCGGGCTACATGGTGCGCCAGACTGAGGCTACTATTGAAGCTGAAACCGATGGCCTGGTCGAACATTACCGCCAGTCCGGCCTCACAGGGCTATACGATGTGATCCGCGACCGGCTTTCACGCGAAGCGACCTCCCAGGATATTTACCTGCTCACCGACAAGAACTTCAAGCCGCTGCTCGGCAATCTCGATAAATGGCCCCAGGGCGAGGTGAGTGAGACCGGATGGCTCATGTTCCGGCTGCCGCCGGATCGTTCCCGCGATGGGGAGCGCTACCAGGCGCGGGCACGGGTGTTCCTGCTTCAGAACCGTTATTACCTGCTTGTCGGGCAGGACACACATCAGCTGGAAAAGATGCAGCAGCTGATTCGTGATGCCATGATCTGGGGGCTGCTGATCACCCTGCTGCTGGCTATGGGGGGCGGGGTGATGATGAGCAAGGCGATGATGCACCGTATTGAAGCGATCAACAATACCTGTCATCGCATTATCGATGGCGACCTGAGCCAGCGGATTCGGACCACGGGAGGGGACGACGATATCGACAAGCTGATCCAGACCCTCAACCGTATGCTTGATCAGATCGAGCTGCTGATGCAGGGGATTAAGCAGGTCACCGACAATATCGCCCACGACCTGCGCACACCGCTCAGCCGTTTGCGGCGTCGCCTCGATATGTTGAGAATTGGCGGTTTGCCTGACGGCGAGCAGGAAGAATTGATCGATCAGACGATCGCTGAAGCCGATGGTTTACTGACGGCATTCAAGGCATTGCTGAGGATCAGTGAAATCGAAGCAGGCAGCCGACGAGCCAATTTTGCGCCGCTCGATGTCACTGCTTTGCTCGATGACCTGATCGAACTCTACGAACCGTTGGCCCAGGAAAAGGGGCAATCCCTGGTCTGGGGAAAAATGCCGACCAGGGCGTTAAGCGGGGACCGCGATCTGTTGTTCCAGGCTTTTTCCAATATCCTCGATAACGCTATCAAATATACGCCCGACGCCGGCCATATCGAACTGGCACTGGAAGATCGTCAAGATGCCCTGGAGGTTATCGTCAGAGATAATGGCCCGGGGATTCCGCAGGCTCTGCGGGAGAAGGTCGTCGAGCGCTTTTTCCGTCTTGAAAGCAATCGCTCGTCACCCGGCAACGGCCTCGGATTAAGCCTGGTGGCGGCGATCGTCAAGCTTCATCATGGAACCTTGACGTTGAACGATAACCACCCGGGATTACTGCTCAGGATTCAGTTGCCGCGTCAATCCTGAAACGCAGTCCGATTTATTAATAAGGTTTTCTCTTCGCCCCGGCGAAGGAGACTCTCAAAGAAAAGATTCATGGAGGAATATATGCATCACCAAACACAGACTCTCCGCATTTTTGCTCGCAAGCTGCCCTTTCTGCTGCTTCTTTTCGTTGCCCTGAGCTTTCCTGCGTACGCACAGGATAAAGGGCTGGAAAGCCTCAAACAGAGCGGTCAGGCCTTCCGTAGCGTCGCCCAAAAGGTTTCGCCGGCCGTCGTTTTTATCAAGGTAGAAAAAAACGTCGACAGTGGTCAGTCGAGTGATTTCAATTCACCATTCGATGACGATTTCTTTCGCCGCTTCTTCGGTGTGCCGCGCCAATCACCCCATTCTCAGCCGAAGAGTGGGCAGCGGCGTCAGGTCGGGCAGGGATCCGGTTTCATCATCACTGCGGACGGCTATATCATGACCAATAACCATGTTGTCGGCGATGCCGATGAGGTCCAGGTGCAGCTGTTGGACGGCCGTGAATACGAGGCGGAAATCATCGGTACGGATCCGGGGAGTGACCTGGCGATTATCAAGGTCGACGAAAAAGGGTTACCGTTCTTGAAACTGGGCGATTCTGATTCGCTGGAAATGGGGGACTGGGTCTTGGCCTTCGGTAACCCCTTCGGGCTTTCCCACACCCTGACGGCCGGGATTGTCAGCGCCAAGGGGCGTAGCGGTATCGGTCTTAACGACTACGAGGATTTCATCCAGACCGACGCTGCGATCAATCCCGGAAACTCGGGTGGGCCACTGGTGAATCTCGATGGCGAAGTGGTTGGTATCAACAGCGCCATTTTCAGCCGCAGTGGTGGTTACATGGGGATCGGCTTTGCCATCCCGGTTAACATGGCCAAGCAGATTAAGGATCAGTTGGTCGAAAACGGCGAAGTTCAACGTGGCCGCCTCGGCGTCGTCATCCAGGATATGACAGCAGACCTGGCAGAATCTTTTGATCTCAAGGAGACGGCAGGTGTCCTGGTCACCGAGGTCATTGAAGATTCCCCGGCCGAAAAAGCCGGTCTTAAGCAGGGAGATATCGTTCTCGAACTGAACGGTGACAAAATTGAGAATGTCGCTACACTCCGCAACCGGATCTCGCTCACTGCGCCGGGCACGAAAGTCCGCTTGACTGTTCTGCGTGATGGTGAGCGCATGACCATTCGGCCCGAGATTGACAAGCTCGATCTGGCCCAGGACGGGCAGGGGGGCGCTGAAATTTCGACCCTCGGCCTCAAACTCCAGGAATTGACCCCGGAACTGGCCGAGCGTTACGGTTACGAGGATGAAGAAGGGGTGCTGATTGCCGCTATCGAAAGCGACTCCCAGGCTGCCCGCTCCGGGTTGACCAAAGGAGCGCTGATCCTCGAAATTGATCGCCAGCGCGTCACCTCGGTAGCCGAAGCGAAGAAGCTGCTTAAAGCCGATAAGCGGATGCATCTGCTTCTGGTCCGAAGTGGCCAGATGACCCAATACATTGCGCTCAGGGTCAAGTAAGGTCTAAAGATGTCAGGGGCTGAATCTGAAGAAGTGATCATGCCATTTGCCCTTGACAAGCCGGGATGAATAACTGATAATTCGCCCGCTGTAAATAACGGGATGTGGCGCAGTCTGGTAGCGCACTTGACTGGGGGTCAAGGGGCCGTAGGTTCAAATCCTATCATCCCGACCATAAATAAAGGCCGACTCGGATATCCGGGTCGGCCTTTTGCGTTCTCAAGCTCACTTACTTAGTTCACTCAAGTCGCAAAGCTACAAAGAATGACTCTGTAATTCATAATCTTTGCGCCTTAGGTCTTTGCGTGAGTTGCTTGTGCCGAGGCTGTTTTGAGCTAAAATATTCATATATAGTAAGCTTTTAGCCCGAAAAAGGAGGTCACGATGAGACTCGATCTGAATGGAACCGAAGAACGGGTGCTGGCCGAAACTCTTGAAGCAAGTCTGAATCGGCTGAAAGATGAGATCGCCCATACCGATGACCACGATTTTCGCGACGCACTGAAAGTGCGCAGGGACATTATGCAGACCCTGAGGGATAAGTTGCATTAATATTAAGTGTTGGTCCTATAGCGCTCGATATAACCCCGCCATGAGCGGGGTTTTTGTTTTTTACATCTGCTCGAAGTTGTTTTATATTACTGAGGTTTTTAGGTTCATTTAGTGGAGGGTTGTGATGTTTCATAAGGTGGGGAGAAGCTAACAGATAATGATCGTCCGTGTCGGCCTGAACCGAGCGGACGTTTTTTGTTTTGGGATCGGCTTCTCAATGCGCCTGTCCCGATTATCGCGGGGGAATTCGTGACACCGGCACCTGAAGCGGAAGCACGCGTTAAGATCGACGAACTGCTCACTGCAGCAGGATGGACGATCCAGGACGCAAATGCGGCCAACATCCATGCTGCATGCGGAGTGGCGATTCGGGAATTTCCACTCGCTACCGGTTTCGGTTTCGCTGATTATCTGCTCTATGTTGACGGTAAGGCCGCCGGTGTCATTGAAGCCAAGAAGGTCGGTGCGACCCTGACCGGGGTTGAAGTTCAATCCGATAAATACATCTATGGTCTGCCGGACGGCCTGCCGCGCTGGCATAACCCGATGCCGTTTTCCTACCAATCCACCGGCATCGAGACCCGCTTCACCAATGGCCTCGATCCGGCCCCGCGTTCGCGTAACGTCTTTGCCTTCCATAGCCCCGAACTGTTTGCTACATGGTTGGAAGATGCCGTTACTCCCTCACCCCAGGCGGGAGAGGGGTGGGGAGAGGGGGCGCCTCTTGCCGCAGAGTCGCAACAATCTTACGGCCTGCCTCAGACATTTCTAGCCAGATTGCAACAGATGCCGACATTGATCGAAGAAGGCCTCTGGCCGGCACAGATCAAAGCGATCACGAACCTCGAATCCTCACTGCGTGATAATCATCCCCGCTCGCTGATCCAGATGGCGACCGGCAGCGGCAAGACCTTTACTGCCATCAACTTCATCTATCGGCTGATCAAGTTTGCCGGGGCGCGGCGAGTTTTGTTCCTGGTTGACCGGGGCAACCTGGGGCGGCAGACCCTCAAGGAATTTCAGCAGTACGTTTCGCCCTACAACAACTTCAAATTCAGCGAAGAATACATCGTCCAGCATCTCACCTCGAACGTCCTCGACACCACCGCACGGGTGTCTATCTGCACCATCCAGCGCCTCTATTCGATGCTCAAAGGGCGCGACCTGCCTGAGGATCTGGAAGAGGAATCGGTCGAGTTCGGTACTCTGTTCAAGGAGCCGGACCCGATTGAGTACAACCCCGATTTTCCCATCGGCACCTTCGATGTCATCGTCACTGACGAATGTCACCGCTCCATCTACAACCTGTGGCGGCAGGTGCTGGAATATTTCGATGCCTACCTCATCGGTCTTACCGCGACTCCCAGCAAGCAGACCTTCGGCTTCTTCAATCAGAACCTGGTGATGGAGTATGGCCACGAACACGCCGTCGCCGATGGGGTCAACGTCAATTACGATGTCTATCGCATCAAGACCGCCATTACCGAACAGGGCGGGGAGGTCGAGGCCGGTTATTACGTCGACAAGCGCGACCGGGAAACCCGCGAGGTGCGCTGGGAGCAGTTGGATGATGATTTCAACTACGACGCCAAGCAGCTCGACCGGGATGTAGTGGCAGTCGACCAGATCCGCACTGTTGTTCAGACCTATCGTGACAAGCTGTTTACTGAAATTTTCCCCGGCCGCACCGAAGTGCCGAAGACGCTGATCTTTGCCAAGGATGATTCCCACGCCGAGGACATCGTCAAGATTGTCCGCGAGGTATTCGGCAAGGGGAACGACTTTGCCCAGAAGATCACCTATCGCACCACCGGGGCCAAGCCGGAAGATCTGATCGCCTCGTTCCGCAACAGCTATTTCCCGCGTATTGCCGTGACTGTCGATATGATCGCCACCGGTACTGACATCAAGGCGTGTGAGTGTGTGTTCTTCATGCGCAGCGTCAAGTCTCGCGCCTATTTCTAGCAGATGAAAGGGCGCGGGGTGCGGATCATCAACGACAACGACCTGCAGGCGGTCACGCCCGATGCCGTTACCAAGGATCATTTCGTCATTGTCGATGCTGTCGGGGTCTGCGAGATGGATCAGACCGATTCGCGCCCCATGGAGCGTAAGAAGAATGTCGGCTTCGAAAAACTTTTACAGGCCGTTGCCTTCGGTAATGCCGAGCCGGATGTGATATCGTCTGTCGCCGCTCGTTTGGCGCGGATGGAAAAGAAGCTCACCGACGAGGAGCATCAGCAGGTTGAAAAGCTGCTCGACGGCAAGAGCCTTCAGGAATTAACGGGTGATCTGGTCGACGCACTCAATCCGGATAACCACATCAGTGAGGTTTACCTGCGCCGAGCGGAGCAAGGCAGGCAGGCGGATACAAGTGATCCGACACCGGAGGAAATCAAACAGTCTGCCGTCAAACTGGTTGGCGAGGCGGTCAAGCCGCTTTGTAATCCAGATTTGCGTGAATTGCTGTTGGCAATTAAAAAGAAAATTTTGCAAAATTCGAAGAAAATAAACAGATCAACAGAAGAAGCAAAACGTGGCATGAGAAT
>PKUG01000020.1 GCA_002869665.1 Desulfuromonas sp.
AATACCTGTCCCAAGCTTGCCCCAAAGCCCTATCTTGCATCGACAGCAACATCCAAAAAGGCAAGAAAGGATTATATGGTCTAGTTTTTAAAGAGGAATCCCCTCAGGGGGGAGTGCGCGACGGGTGGCTCTATATTGCATACTACCCTGAACCTACAACACTCAAGAAGAAGCGCAAGAAAAGGGGCCAAGGTAAACCACGAACAACACGTACCTTCCGCCACCATGTCTGGCTTTTCGGGTCGGAACCTGCGGGAGAATCGGATTTCAGAGAGAGAATTCCTGAATTAGACTCCCTTAAAAATAAAGTTGTAGCAATTGTCGGCCTCGGGTGTGTAGGAGCCCCAAGTGCTTTGCAATTTGCCAAAGCCGGCATTGGAGAAATACGCCTGATGGATGGAGACTTTATCAGCCCAGGGACTACTTGTCGCTGGCCACTTGGATATTCTGTGGCTGGCTGGGGGAAGGTAGACACCCTGGGTAATTTCATTCAACAAAATTACCCATTTACTCGCATTGGAAAGAATCATTACCCCCCTAATAGTGACGGTCGAATGAATATTGGCCATTTAACTAGCGGCTACGATCAGCGTGAGTCTCTGGAGGCTCTCCTAAAAGGGGCTGACCTTGTGTATGATGCAACTGCTGAAGAAGGAATCAATCAGCTCCTGGCTTGGTTGGCCAAAGAAAAAGATATCCCCTATGTCTGTGTTTCCTCCAGGCCAGGAGGATGGGGTGGAGATGTCGTACGAATCACCCCAGAAACGGAAGGTTGCTACGTGTGTTTTCTTCATGCACAAGCAGATGGTCACATAGATAAACCGCCCTACGACCCTGCAGGGGAAGACCTGCAACCTAACGGCTGTGGAGATATTACTTTCACTGCAGCCAGTATGGATGTTGAAGAGGTTTCACTTGCGGGAGTCAGGATGGCGATATCGACCTTGTGCACGAGTCAGCCCGGTGCATATCCCGAAATCGAGTATGACGTGGGCGTCCTAACGCTTCGTGAAAACAACCGCCTGATATTTCCTAAGTGGAAGCACTATACCTTACCCAAACACCCCTCGTGCGATAACTGCTGACATGGAAATCTTATGGTTGGCCCACAAAGTGGTCGAGCAAATGATTTTAGAGGCAGAGCAGAAAGCCCCTCTCGAGACAGGGGGGCTTTTAGCAGGCTATTTTTCAAAAAACGATAAAGAGACGGTAGTCACCGATATCATCGGACCAGGTCCAATGGCCGTACATAAAATGACAACATATAAACCGGATTATTCTTTTCATAGAGATGAGATCGGTCAGATCTATGACAATAGTAACGGTGAGATTTCCTATTTAGGAGATTGGCACACTCATCCAACCCAGTCGGCCTACCTAAGTTGGACAGACCGAGAGGCACTCCGAAATATTGTACGCTACCAAAACAACTTTCTCGATGCCCCGGTGATGCTTATTTGGGGAGGAGTTAACTCCAAAGGGGACCCTGAATGGATCCCGCGGGCTTGGCGCACTAGGTCGCTGAAAGGAAAAATGTTTTGGAGGCGATGGGATTATGCGCCGATGGAGGTAAGGCTCTTCAAATAGAAATCATGATCGTATGGCGACTAATAACATTATCTTCTTGGACAAAAGACCGCATCAATCGGCATATGAATACAGGAGTTCGGGGGACACCTCAATTAACTCTCCCATCTCTATAATTCAATTAAGTACGGCGTTCCCGGACTCCCAGGAACAAGATTATTTATTGCATGATATGCGGTGAATAAGAGAAATATTCACCGCAAGCCATCATTCTCCTCCCTCCATTCCAAGTCACGCCCTCTGAACAAGTCAGACAGAATTCATCAATCAGTAGAGCCTCGGCGGTTCCTGCAGCGCGGCGAGTTGTTCGCGCAGCTCTAAAATGTGTTCGCCCCAGTATTGGATGCTGTTGAACCAGGGGAAGGTGCGGGGGAAGGCGGGGTCGTCCCAGCGGCGGGCGAGCCAGGCGCTGTAGTGGAGCATGCGCAGGGTGCGCAGCGGTTCGATCAATTGCAGTTCGGTCAGGTCGAAATCGCGGAACTGCTCGTAGCCGGTGAGGATGCGGTCGAGCTGGTGGCGCTGCTGGTCTTCCGAACCGGAGAGCAGCATCCACAGATCCTGAATTGCCGGAGCCATGCGTGCATCATCGAAATCAACAAAGTTCGGAGCTCCGTCGCGCCAGAGCATGTTGCCGCAATGACAGTCGCCGTGGGTGCGGATGCTCCTGACCTGGGAACAACGGGCGAACAGGGCGTCGATCCGCTCCAGCAGGTCGCGGGTCAGGGTTGTATAGGACTCGCGATATTCAGCGGGGATAAACTGTTCTTCGATAAAGCGCACACACTCATGGCCGTAACTTTGACTATCGAGGGCGGGGCGCTCGGCAAAGGGGCGGCTGGCGCCGATCAAATGAATCCGGCCAAGCAGGCGGCCGATGACTTCAAGATGCTCCAGATTGTCAAGTTCCGGGGAATGACCGCCACGGCGCGGGCTGAGGCTGAACCAGAAGTCACGGTAGCAATGCAGGGTCTCCCCCGCATCATTACGCCAGGGCGCGACGACCGGCAACTCATGTTCCGCCAGTTCCAGGGTGAATTCGTGTTCTTCGAGAATCTGCGCGCGGCTCCAGCGCTCCGGACGGTAGAACTTGGCGATCAGCGGTGCTCCCTCTTCGATGCCGACCTGATAAACACGATTCTCATAGCTGTTGAGCGCCAGCACGCGGCAATCGCAGCGGAAGCCGAGGGACTCCACCGCATCCATGACGAAATCGGGGGTCAACTGATCGAAGGGGTGGTGGCTGTCCTGCGTCATACGCGCTCCTTGCCGGAAAAGGGGTGGAACCGGCGCTGAGTGTAGCGCCTGCCGGCACAGGAGTAAAGAATCAGGCGAACACAGGGCGGAGCAGCGACCAGGCGATCCCCCACATGGTCAGACAGACCAGGCCGTCGAGACAACGCCAGGCGAGCGGCTTGCGGAACAGGGGCGCGAGCAACCCGGCGCCGTAACTGAGGCCGAAGAACCAGAGACAGGAAGCGCAGGCCGCGCCGATTCCGAAGATGAGGCGTTCAGTCTCCGGCAGCCGGCCGCTAAGGCCGCCAATCAGGACGATGGTGTCGAGGTAGACGTGGGGGTTGAGAAAGGTGAACGCCAGCGTCGTCAGCAGCAGTTGGCGCCGGCTCGGGACGGCGGCGGCCGTGGCCTCCAGGCTGTGGCCGGAGAGACTCGCGCGGAAAGCGCGCCAGCCGTAGTAGAGCAGGAAGGCGACGGCGAACCAGGTCATGCCGTTGGCGAGCTGCGGATTGAGGGTCAGCAGGCCGCCCAGCCCGGCCACCCCGAGCAGGATCAGCAAGGCATCGCTCAAACTGCAAACGAAGGCGGTCTGGAATGGGTAATTCCGCCGCGCCCCCTGGGCCAGAACAAAGGCGTTCTGCGCCCCGATCGCCACGATCAACCCCGCTCCGACACCAAAACCCTGCAAAAATACCGTCATCGTTTTCTGCCTCACTTGCTATTGCTCCGGTGGATAATTTGCTCAACACCTGAAATCTAAAACAACTATCGGGATCGGGATCGGGGTCGGGTTTTCCTGATAAACATCTCGATACCGATCCGATAGCGATAGCGATTCCGAAAAAACCGATATATCCATTCTGGAATGAAATCTTCCAGAGCCTCTCTCAGTGCACTCCGTGGCTCTGTCGTGAACCCATTGTTCCCGGTTTTTTCCCGGTGCAAAGCAGCATAGTGACCCCAGCCATCAAAAGTAAAATTAATTGTTTTTCTGATGCATTAATAGTGCTAATGTTTTTCCATGCTGGATTATAAACTCATTGAAGCCCTGGCCAGGGTCGTCGCGGAGGGCGGTTTTGAACGCGCCGCCCGGGCGCTGTTTCTGACTCAGTCGGCGGTCTCCCAACGGGTGCGTCAACTGGAAGAGAGCTGCGGCCAGGTGCTCCTCTCGCGGACCTCGCCGCCGCAACCGACCAAGGCCGGCAGGGCGCTGATCAAGCACTACCAGCAGGTCCACCTGCTGGAAGACGGCCTGGCCAGCGAGCTGACCGACGCTCCCGGCGAAGCCTTCTCGACCCTGGCGGTCGGAGTCAACGCCGACAGCCTGGAATCCTGGTTCATCGCTGCCATCGCCCCGGTCTTCGCGCGCATGAACCTGCTTGTCGATCTGCGTGTCGACGACCAGGAGCAAACCCACCGCTACCTGCGCGAAGGGGAGGTGGTCGGCTGCGTCAGCACCGAAGCGCGGGCGATGCAGGGGTGCCGCGTCGAACCCCTCGGCGGCATGGGCTACCACCTGCTCGCCACGCCGGAGTACCGCGACCGCTGGTTTCCCACCGGACTGAATCCGGAGGACGCCGCGCTGGCGCCGATCGTCCGCTTCAACCGCAAGGACGGCCTGCATCAACTCTTCTTCTCCCGCCACCTGGGCGCGGTCCCGGAGAGTTTCCCGACCCATTACGTCCCGGCACCCGCCCCCTTTCTCGACCTCATCGTCCGCGGTCACGCCTGCGGCATGGTCGCCGACTGGCAGGAGCAGGAGTTGCTCAGCACCGGACGCCTGGTTGAACTACTGCCGGGAGCCGAAGTCCGGACCGAACTCTACTGGCACTGCTGGAACCTCAGCGCCCGGCCGTTACAGGAGTTCACCCGCCAGCTGATCGCCGGCGCGCGGGAATTACTGTCACAATCAGGAAAAAATTAGAAAGGCGAGCAGAGTGACAACGCTGCCGAGCAGCGCGCCGAGGAACACTTCGCGCGGGGTGTGAATCTTCATCAGCAGGCGGCTCTGGCTGACGAGTACGGCGAGCAGCAGAACCAGCACGCCGAGCAGAAAACTGCCGCCGAGGATAAAGGTTGAAACGGCGATGGAGAAGGCGACCGCCGCGTGGCCGCTCGGCATCCCGCCGTGCAGCGGCGTGCCGCGATTGAAATAGGCCTTGAGCAGAACAATGAGGATGACGACAATCAGCAGGGCGCCGACCGGGACCGTCCCCTGGGGCTCGCGACCGAGGGTCGGTTCGCTGTCGAAGAGGGGGAAGATATGCCCCGACAGGACCAGGTAGCCGAGGACCACGGCACCGATGCTGGTCACCAGCACCGCCCCGGCGGCGACATCCTTGGCCCGTTTGGCCAGCTCGTGATAATCCTCGGTGACCAGATCGACGAGGGCTTCGATCGCCGTATTGATCAGTTCGGCAAAGAGGACCAGCAGCGCGGCGAGCACCAGCAGGAAGAATTCCAGCGCCGAAACCTTGAAAAAGAGCGCCAGGAAGACCACAGCCAGCGCGGCAAACAGGTGGTAGCGCACATGGCGCTCACTCTTCGCTGCCCAGAGGATCCCTTCAATGGCACAGTTGAGGCTTTCCAGCCAGCTTGTCGGTTTCATCGATTCCGCCTTTCGCCCGGGCCGCCGACCGGCCCATGCTCCTTAAAAAATATCAGTCCGGCGAAAAATCACAATCCGACAGTTATTTACTCAGCCTGCTTTTCAGGCTAAGCTCTGCGCTGGCTTTTATTCACCCGACAACCCGAACGGTCGCTTACACGACCACAGACCGATTGACAGCAACAGGGGAGACCCATGACCGACGACCGCTTTGACGACGAGAAGATGGAAGAGGAAGAAGATTTTGCCGCGATGTTCGAGGCCAGCCTGGGCAGCCTGGGCCGCCAGCTGGAACCGGGGGAGAAGGTCGAAGCGACCATTCTCCAGCTCGGCGACGAGTGGAGTTTTCTCGATGTCGGCCAGAAGGGGGAAGGGATCGTGGCAACGGCCGAGCTGCTGAATGCCGATGGCGAACCGGCCTTTGCCGCCGGCGACAAGATCGCGACCTATTTTCTCTCCCGCAGTGGCGGCGAGCTGCGCTTCACTACCAAGATCGGCGGCAGCGGCAGCGGCACCGAGCAACTGGAAAACGCCTTTCATAGCGGCATTCCGGTCGAGGGGCGGATCGAGAAAGAGATCAAGGGGGGCTTCGAGGTCAAGCTCGCAGGCAACGTCCGCGCCTTTTGCCCCTATTCGCAAAGCGGCCTGCGCCGCGGGGAACCGGCCGAACTGATCGGCACAGACCTCTCCTTCAAGATCACCCAGTTCGGCGAACGCGGCCGCAACATCGTCGTCTCCCACCGCGTCCTGCTCGAAGAACAGCGCGAGCAACAACGCGCCAGCCTGCGCGACACTCTGAAAGAGGGGATGGTGGTCAAAGGGACGGTCACCAACATCCGCGACTTCGGCGCGTTCCTCGACATCGGCGGTCTGGAAGGGCTGCTGCCGGTTTCCGAGATCAGCTACGGCCGGGTCGAAAACATTAACGACATTCTCAGTGTCGGCCAGGAACTCGAGGTGGCGATCAAGCGCATCGACTGGGACAACAACAAGTTCTCCTTCAGTCTGCGCGACACCCTTGCCGATCCCTGGAGCAAGGTCGGCACCCTCTACAAAGTCGGCAGTGAGTACCCCGGCAAGGTCAGTCGCCTCGCCCAGTTCGGCGCCTTCGTCACCCTGGAAGAAGGGATCGACGGGCTGCTGCACATCTCCAAAATCGGCGAAGCCGGGCAGCGCATCCGCCACCCGCAGGATGTCCTCAAAACCGGCCAGCAGTTGCAGGTCGTGATCGAAAAGATCGATCAGGACGAGCGCCGCATCTCCCTGGCCATGAAGGGTACGGAGCCCGAGGTCGAGGAGAGCAGCTACAGCGACGACGCCCCCTCCGGCGGCCTCGGCACCTTCGCCGACCTGCTCAAGGCGGCACAGAAGAAAAAGAAATAACAGCGAAATATTAATCGGTATCGGTATCGAACAGATTTTACCCGAAAAGCCGATCTCGATAGCGATGGCGATTCCGATATTAAATAAGATTCTTTCTCCGTAGGGGCACGGCGCGCCGTGCCCCTACAGACAATCAAAATCCTTCAATTCCACCCCTCTCCTCCATGGAGAGAACGGATCGTTAACTTGCGAACTCACCGATGACCAAGACCCCGCGCAACGCCATCCTGTTCGTCGTCT
>PKUG01000179.1 GCA_002869665.1 Desulfuromonas sp.
CTGCCACCGTAAAGAATCCGGGTGGCTGCAGCCACTTCACGGGAAAAGAGTCCCTGAAGCAAACCGCGGATAAAGGAGTGAGCCTCCTGGGCTTGTTCATTGCTGGCGGTTTTCCCGGTTCCGATGGCCCAGACCGGCTCATAGGCGATAACGACGTTGGCCATCTCATCCGCCCCGATGCCGACAAGTCCGTCTCTCACCTGGCGGGTAAGAACATCCAGCATCAGGTCTTTCTCGCGTTCCTGCAGAGTTTCGCCGATGCAGAGAATGATTTTCAGCCCCGCCTTCAGCGCTTTATGGACTTTCTGACTGATGAAGGCGTCGCTCTCGCCGAGTAATTGCCGGCGTTCCGAGTGCCCGAGAATGACAGCTGAACAGCCGGCGTCCTTCAGGAACTCGGCTGAAACCTCACCAGTGAACGCACCTGACTCATGCGGATAGCAATTCTGTCCGGCAAGAAAGATGCTGCTGTCCTGAAGGACATCGGTGACTGCGGCCAAAGCAGTAAACGCAGGCGCCACAAGAACCTCACGGTCCTCAACATCTGAACATCCTTCGAGCAATAGACCAGCCAGTTCGCTCGCTTCCGCAATGGTCTTATTCATTTTCCAGTTGCCGGCAAGCAGGGGTTTGCGCATGTCTTACTCCTTATTTGTCACTCAGGGCGACAACTCCGGGCAGTGCTTTGCCTTCGAGAAATTCCAGCGAGGCACCGCCACCGGTAGAAATGTGGGTCATCTTGTCCTGGAGGTTCGATTTGTTCACTGCGGCAACCGAATCACCGCCGCCGATAATCGAGAGACAGCCGCTTTCAGCCAGGGCCTCGGCAATTGCGAAGGTTCCCTTGGCAAAGGTATCGAACTCGAACACACCCATTGGACCGTTCCAGACGACCGTAGCCGCTGCCGTGATCTTTTCCTGATAAGTTTTGATCGTCTCCGGCCCGATATCCAGCCCCATGCCAGTGGCTGGGAAGTCGGCATTAACTGCCACGCTGGCCGGGCTGTCAGCAGCGAATTTTTCTGCAACCAGATGATCTTCCGGCAGCAGGAAATCGACCCCCCGGGCCTTGGCTTTTTCGAGCAACTCGGCCGCCAGTGCCAGGCGATCCTCTTCAACCAGGGATTGACCGATCTCGAAACCCTGGGCTTTCAGAAAAGTATAAGCCATACCGCCGCCGATGAGAATCGTATCAACCTTGCTCAGCAGATTTTCGATGACGGTAATTTTGTCGCTGACCTTGGCCCCGCCGAGAATGGCGACAAAGGGGCGGGCCGGGGCTGCCAGCGCGCCGCCGAGATAGCGGAGTTCCTTTTCCATCAGGAAACCAGCTGCAGCCGGTTGCAGCAAGCGGGCGACCCCTTCGGTCGAGGCATGGGCGCGGTGGGCCGTGCCGAATGCATCGTTGACATAAATATCGGCCAGTTCGGCGAGTTGCGCTGCGAATAACGGATCGTTGTCCGTTTCACCAATGTGAAAGCGGACGTTTTCGAGCAACAGGACATCGCCTTCAGTCAGTTTTTCTGCGAGGGCACTGACCTCGGCACCGACACAGTCGGGAGCCATGATCACGTCCTGGCCGAGCAGTTGGCCCAAGTGGGCGGCGACCGGTTTCAAGCTGTAGGCCGGGTTGACTTTACCTTTTGGCCGTCCCAGGTGTGAGGCGAGGATCACTTTGGCGCCTTGCTCAATGAGATACCGTACCGTTGGCAGTGAAGCCTGAATCCGGGTGTCGTCGGTGATGGTTCCCTTGTCGTCGAGTGGGACATTGAAGTCGACTCGGCAGAAGACCTTTTTCCCTTTAACCTGAATATCCTGCAGCGATTTTTTGTTCAGCATCGGTTACTCCCTGAGTAAAAAATATCATCGGGATCGGGTCCCGCAACAATGTCATGATCGGGGGAGGGGGGCAAGTCGTCTTAGAGTACATAAAACCGACTGCTTTGCAAGCCCATTTAGGCGAAAAAATTGCCGTATTATGAGAAGATTGTCGGTATCGGGAGCGGGCTTTTAGCGGAAGGCCAGGGGCTGGATTTTTACTTGCAGCTAGGGGCAATATTAGGTATAAGGGCAACGCTTTCAGGGGGATGAAAGGAAGATCGGGTGCGCGTTTGTTTGCTGGCCAGTGGAAGCCGCGGAAATAGTGCGTTCATTGAATGTGCTGATTCCAGGATTTTGATCGATGCCGGCCTGTCCGGTCGCGAGATCGAACGGCGGCTGGCGACGCTTGAAATTTCCGGTGAAGAGCTGGATGCTATCCTGGTCACCCATGAACATCACGATCATGTCGGCGGCGTCGGCCCTTTGGCACGGCGCTACGGACTTCCGGTCTATATCGATCGCCAGACACATGCAATGCTTCCAAACCTGGGTAAAATAGAGAAATTGCACTATTTCGACCCCGGCGACCGATTCTCTTTTCGCGATCTCGCCATTTCGCCTTTTACGACAACTCATGATGCGGTCAACCCTGTCGGGTTCACCATCGAATCTGATGAAGGAAAAATCGGTTTTGCGACCGATCTCGGCCTGCCGACACGGCTGGTCGCCGATCAGCTGCAGAGTTGCCGGGTTCTGGTGTTGGAAGCCAATCATGACGAGCAGATGCTTCAGGATGGTCCATACCCGTGGCCGCTCAAGCAGCGCATCAGCAGCCGTCACGGACATCTCTCCAACCGCGATTCTTTACGCCTGCTGGAAGAGATTGTCTGGCCCGGCCTGGAAGCGTTATTCCTGGCTCACCTGAGCGAGGAGAACAATTGTCCTGACCTGGTGCGGGCCAGTTTCAGTAAAACCCTTGAGCAATGCGGCCACAATCCACAACTGATTGTCGGGCGTCAGCACAAAGCGAGTTTTTGTTTCAGCTCAAGCTCTGTTATAGTCAGCAACTGATTCACAATCACCAGCGATCAAGAATCGGAGTCACAAATGGCCTGGAGAATAGTAGTCGGACTGAAAGACGGCGTGAAAGACGCACGTGGAGAACGGGTTCAGCGCGAACTCAGGGAAAATCTCGGCATTGAGCTGGAGTCAGTCCGCACGCTAGACGTCTACACTGTCGACGCGAACCTCAGCGATAGCGAAATCGAAATGGCGGCTGCCGGACCATTTTCCGATCCGGTCATTCAGAATTATGCCATTAACCGGGCGCTGGCGAGCAACTTCGACATGCTGATTGAAATCGGCTTCCGTCCCGGCGTCACCGACAATCCCGGACGTACCGCCAAAGAAGCGATCCAGTATCAGACCGGACGTCCATTTGCTGCCGGGGAAGGGGTCTACACCTCAACTCAGTACCTGTTCAACGGCTTGCAGGATAAGCCGTTGGCCGAAAAGATCGCCCGTGATTTTCTCGCCAATGGACTGATTCAGCGCTGGGATATTCTCTCGGCAGATGAGCTTGACCCGACCGTCGGTGTTCCGGTGACGGTTCCCAAGGTCTCAGGCGACGTCGCCAGGGAAGCCAGTGTGCGGACAATCAGCATGGAGATCTCCGATGCCGACCTGCTGCAGATCAGTCGCGACGGCATGCTGGCGCTTAACCTTGAGGAGATGAAGCGCATCCAGGAGCACATGCGCGATCCCCAGGTCCTCGAACAGCGTCGTGCACTCGGCCTTGACGCTGCACCAACCGACGTCGAGCTTGAGGCGCTGGCCCAGACCTGGAGTGAGCACTGCAAACACAAGATCTTCTCCGCCCGGATTGAATATGAAGACGAGCAGGGGAACACGCAGAGCATCGATTCGTTGTTCAAAACCTACATCGTCGGTGCCACGGACAAGGTCAGGGAAAACCTCGGAGCGAACGATTTCTGTCTTTCTGTCTTCAAGGACAACGCCGGGGTTATTACCTTTACCGATGACTGGAGTGTCGTTTTCAAGGTTGAGACTCATAACTCTCCCAGCGCCCTTGATCCTTACGGCGGCGCCCTGACCGGCATTGTCGGTGTCAATCGTGACGGTATGGGAACCGGGATGGGGGCGCGGCTGATTTTCAATACCGACGTCTTCTGTTTTGCGTCCCCCTTCATGACTGATGAGTTGCCGCCGCGACTGCTCCACCCGCGACGCATTTTCGAAGGGGTTGTCGAAGGGGTTGAACATGGCGGCAACAAGAGCGGTATCCCGACCGTCAACGGTTCACTTGTTTTTGATGAACGTTTTGCCGGCAAGCCGCTGGTCTACTGTGGTACGGCATCGTTGATGCCACGGGAACTGCATGGCAAGCCCGGGCATGAGAAGAAGGTTCAGGTCGGCGATCACATCGTCATGACCGGTGGGCGGATCGGCAAGGATGGTATTCATGGGGCCACTTTCTCTTCCGAAGAGTTGCATGAAGGCTCCCCGGTAACCGCGGTGCAGATCGGCGACCCGATTACTCAGAAGAAGATGTTCGACTTCCTGCTGATCGCCCGGGATCGCGGCCTCTATAATTCGATCACGGACAACGGTGCCGGTGGCCTTTCATCCTCGGTCGGCGAGATGGCCGAAGATACCGGCGGTTTCGAAATGCACCTCGACCGTGCGCCGCTCAAGTATCCCGGTCTCAGCCCCTGGGAGATCCTGATCTCCGAGGCCCAGGAGCGGATGACCCTGGCGGTTCCGCCGGAGAAGTTGAGTGAGTTCATAGAACTTGCCGCCGAGATGGATGTCGAAGCCAGTGATCTGGGAACCTTCACCGACTCCGGTTATTTTCACTGCTTCTACCAAGGTAAAACAGTCTCCTGTCTGAGCATGGAATTCCTGCACAAGGGGGTTCCGCAACTGGTCATACCGGCAAAATGGGACAAGCCTGCCGTCAGTGAGCCTGAGTTTCCCATGCCTGAAGATCTCGGCAGCGAACTCAAGTCATTGCTCGGTCGCCTCAATATCTGTTCCAAGGAATCTGTCGTTCGCCGATACGACCACGAGGTCCAGGCCGGAACAATCATCAAACCGCTCGTTGGCGTCGTCAACGACGGACCTTCAGACGCTGCTGTCTACCGCCCGCTGTTCGATTCCTGGGCCGGCGTTGTCGTTGCCCATGGTATCTGCCCGGCATACAGCGATATCGATACCTATCACATGATGGCCTGCGCCATTGATGAAGGGTTACGTAACTATGTTGCCGTCGGTGGCGATATCACCCATGTCGCCGGACTTGACAACTTCTGCTGGTGTGACCCGGTTGAGAGTGAGAAGACTCCGGATGGGCGCTATAAGGCGGCTCAACTCGTGCGTGCCAATCAGGCACTCTACGATTATTGCGTCGCTTTCGGTGTGCCTTTGATCTCCGGTAAGGACTCGATGAAGAATGACTATCAGATCGGCGACCGGAAAATCTCAATTCCGCCAACTGTTCTCTTCTCCGTGATCGGCCGGATGGACGATATTCGTAAAGCCGTTTCGATGGATGTCAAGCGTCCCGGCGATCTGGTTTACCTGCTCGGCGAGACCCGAGACGAGCTGGGTGGCTCCGAATATTATGCCCAGCACAGCGCGTTGGGAGCCAGCGTCCCGCAAGTCGATGCGGAATCGGCGTTAAAGCGCTATCGCACTGTTAACGATGCTCAGCAAGAGGGGCTCATCGCCTCCTGTCACGATCTCTCCGACGGCGGCCTCGGTGTCGCTCTGGCAGAATCAGCCTTTGCTGGTGGTTACGGTATGGACATCGATCTTGCCGCAGTTGCAACCGCGACAACATTGCGTGATGATAAACTGCTCTTCTCCGAATCACAAAGCCGCCTGCTGGTGACGGTCAAGCCGTTGCACCGGGAGGCTTTTGAACAGCTGTTCGCCGGGCAGTTCTGCAGCCTGATCGGTGCGGTCACCGAAACGCCGGAACTGGTCGTCAAGGGGAGCGCCGGAGCACCGATTGTCCAGCTCGGCAATGCTGATCTGAAAGAAGCCTGGCAGGCGACTCTGCGGGAGATGTAAGAATGACTTCAAAAGCTGTCAAAGCCCTGGTTATCGCCGGCAACGGCACCAATTGTGAACGAGAAGTGGCCCATGCCTGCAAACTGGCCGGCGCGGAGGCGACCATCGCCCATATCTCCGAGCTGATTGCCGGCCGGGTCAAACTGGCTGACTATCATTTTCTCAACCTGGCCGGAGGTTTTCTCGACGGTGACGATCTCGGCAGCGCCAAGGCCGGGGCGAATCGTCTGCTCTACGCCAGAGTCGCCGCTGGCGGTGCTTCTCTGGCCGATCAGCTGAAGGCCTTTGTCGCCGAAGGAAAACTGGTCATGGGGGTCTGTAACGGCTTTCAGTTGATGGTCAAGATGGGGCTGCTCCCCGACCTCGATGGTGACGGTCGCCAGTCGTGCACTTTGACTTTCAATGATGGCGGACGCTTTGAAGATCGCTGGTGTTTGCTCAAGGCCGATCCGCAGTCACCCTGTATCTATACCCGTGGCCTCGACGGTCTGTATCTGCCGGTACGTCACGGTGAAGGCAAATTCGTTGCCGAGAGTGTGGCGACCTTGGACCAACTTGAGTCCGCGCATCTGACGGTTCTCAAGTATGCCGACAGTGAACTCCAGCCGACTATGGTCTATCCTGCTAACCCGAACGGCAGTCAGAATTGTATTGCTGGCATTTGTGACGCCAGCGGTCGCTTGTTCGGCTTGATGCCACACCCGGAGGCCTTTGTTCATCGGACCCAACACCCGCGCTGGACCCGTGAAGAACTACCGGAAGAGGGTGCCGGCTTGGCACTTTATCGCAACGCGGTCGATTTCATCAGAACCGATCTGCTTTAACAAAACAAAGGATAAAAGCCCTGCTTTTATCCTTTTATCGTTTCTCTTGTCCTCGCGAAGGATTGCTATGTTTGACAAGCTGCACGAAGAATGTGGTGTTTTCGGTATCTTCGGCCACCCCGAGGCCGCTAATCTGAGTTATCTCGGGCTATATGCCCTGCAGCATCGCGGTCAGGAAGCCTCGGGCATCGTATCGTGCAAGCGTGCCGAGAATGGCAGCCCTGCCACGAAGCTCAGAATTTTCAAG
>PKUG01000046.1 GCA_002869665.1 Desulfuromonas sp.
CGTGGCCCTGGCTCTCCAGGACGCGCGCGCGCTCCAGAACGTCCATGACGAGGAACGGCTTGATCTGCTCGGTGAGAGTAAGCAGACTGCTGAAAAAAATGATTCAATATTGTCGCTGGTTTCTACCGGGGTCTCCGACGTTAAAACGTTTCTGCGCGAGCTCCTGAAGGGGGGACAACCCGTTGGCCAGGAGGTTGCTGCTGATCGCGTGATCCAGATGGCCGATCGTATCAGTGCCGATATCAGTGTCCGGCCGTTTAAGGACAGCCGTATCGTCACGATCAGTTACCTGTCGGCGAAGCCGGAGTTCGCTGCCCGCATCGTTAACGCTACTGCCAAGGCTTACATCGAGGAGACTCTCGAAATGAAGCTGGAGGCAACCAGGCTGTCCCTTGATTGGATGACCAAAAAGGCCGAGGAAGAACGGGAAAAGCTTGAAGCTGCGGAAAAGAAACTCCAGCAGTACATGGTGGATAACGATATCGTCACCCTCGAAGATCGCCTGGCGATCACTCCTCAACAACTCTCTCAGATCAGCAGCCAACTGGTTCTTGCAGAATCTTTGCGCAAGGAGAAAGAATCTCTCTATCAGAAGGTTCAGGAAGTTGCCGGTGACTATGAAAGAGCCCAAACCATTCCGGCAATTAATGCCGATCCGGTCCTGCAGGCGATTCGCGCCCAGATTCTGAAAGGGGAGCAGGAGATTCTCCAACTTTCCGGAAAATATGGGGCCAAGCACCCGGCGATGAAGAAAGCCGTCGCTGATCTGGATATTCTCAAGCGTAAGCTACAGCAGGAAATCGACCGGATCATTCAGTCGATTCGTAACGAATTTGAACTGGCCAAGGCAAATGAAGCCAATCTTCGCGCTCAACTTGAGAGCACTAAATCACAGGCCCAGGGGGTGAACCAGCGCTTCATGCAGTACAGCATTATGAAACGTGAGGTTGAAACCAGCCGTCTGCTTTACGACACCCTGATGGCCAAGATTAAAGAAAAAAGCATTACTCAGGAAACCCAGCCGGTCAACCTCTGGATTGTCGAGGAAGCCTCGGTTCCGCAACGTCCGGTCAGCCCCAACAAGACAAAGAACATTCTTATCGGCCTGATTTTTGGTCTGCTGGCCGGAGTCGGCCTGGCGTTCCTTCTAGACTATCTCGACAATACCATCAAGTACCCGGAGGATGTGGAAGGCTCGCTCGGCTTGCCGGTGCTCGGAATGATCGCCCTGTGGAAAGAGAAGGGTAGTTCGGTTGAGATGGTGATGCGCGATGCCCCACGCAGCCCCTTTGCAGAGAGCTACAAAGGGTTGCGAACGTCATTGCTGCTCTCGTCGGAAACCGGAGCTCCGGAGAAGGTCCTGATTACCAGTGCGGTGGCAAAAGCCGGCAAGACGACAACTGCGGTCAATCTTGCCTGCGCTCTGGCTCAGAGCGACAAGAAAGTTCTGTTGATTGATGCCGACATGCGCAAGCCGCGTATCCACAAGGTCCTCGGGCTCAGCAACCAGACCGGATTGTCGAATTACCTGGCCGGTGGCCAGGGAAACATCCTGCGACATGGTCTGCATGAGAATATGAAAGTTATCACGGCCGGGCCAATTCCGCCGAACCCGTCGGAATTGCTGTCTTCGATCCGTATGCGCCAGCTGCTTGATAAACTGAGTGCTGAATTCGATGTTGTCATCTGCGATTCACCACCTTTGATGTCGGTAGCTGACGGGCGAATTCTCAGTCGGATATTCGATGCGACCATCCTTGTTGTTCGTGCGCGCATGACGACACTCGATCTGGCCCGGCGAGCGCTTAAAATGCTCACTGATGTCAATGCTCCGGTGCTGGGTATGGTAATCAATGCCCTGGAAATCGAAAAGGGCGATTATTATTATCAGTATTATGCTTACGAGACCTATGGCGAGGAGCCGGAACAGAAAAACTGACTGTTGCAGTCGTAAAATGGTTAATCGTGTTGAACCGATGTCTGTTTTTGCATATATAATGACAACTTAAGGCGCAACACACCCTAAATGGAAAGAGTCTCCGGTTTCATGGCGTTATGAGCGGTCTATTGTCAGCACTTTTAATATTTACGACGGCGCTTATCTGTTCTCTCGGGCTGGTTCCGGTATTGCGTCGCTGGGCGATGAAAGCTGGTGCCCTCGATGCTCCTGATGAACGGAAGGTTCATAAGAAGGCGATTCCGCGCCTGGGTGGGGTCGCCATTTATGTTTCGTTTCTGTTCTCCAGCCTGATCTTTGCGAAACTATCTCCCGAGGTTCGCGGTATTCTCGTCGGGGGCCTGATTGTATTCTTTGTTGGACTGATTGACGATTTGTATGGGCTGACACCCCGGAGAAAATTTTCCGGTGAAATTGCAGCGGTTCTGATAACGATCCTGATCAGCCGCCTGTATCTTGTCGATCTTGGAAATCTCTTCGGATTTGGGGATGTTGTCTTGCCGCTTTGGCTGGGGATCCCCTTTACTGTCTTTTGCGTCGTTGGCGTGATCAATGCTATCAATCTGATCGACGGGCTCGATGGGCTGTCTGGTGGGATTTCCGTCATCGCCCTGGCATCTTTTATGGTGCTGTCGGTCTATGCTGGCTATCAGGACCTTTTGCTCCTTTGTGCCGGGATGCTGGGCTCTTTACTCGGTTTTCTGAAATATAATTTTTATCCGGCGCGCATTTTTATGGGGGATGCGGGAAGTCTGAGCCTGGGGTTTGTTCTCGGTTTTATGGCAATTTATCTGACCCAGCCGGCAACCAGTGATATCAGCCCCATGATTCCGGTCGTGATCCTCGGCGTACCGATTGCCGATGCGCTTTGGGTTATGATGCGTCGGATCGTTAAGGGGAAACGTCCTTTCTCTCCGGACATGACCCATGTCCATCATAAGTTCCTCAATCTCGGCTTCAAGCATCGCTTTACCGTTATCCTGATTTACGGTGTATCGCTTTTCTGGGCTCTGTTTGCTCTCAGTGTCCCTGATTGGCCGGAATATCAGCTCCTTTGTGCTTACCTTGCTGTTTCGGCGGTCTCTTATATCTTGTTACGCTACCTGATTATGAACCGGGAGCATTATCCCTTTATGTCCCGGGATTCTTCGGCCGGACTGCGCGAATCGAGGATCTATCGCTGGCTGGCAGATCGGGTCGATAGGGTTACCCCGGTATTACAGATCCTGCTCGTCGTGTATCTGCTGATGGCTATCGTTGGCGATTTCGGAGATATCCGTCGCAATCTTTGGGCTTTGCTGGCTCTAGTTGCAGGGATCGGGCTTTATTGGCTGTTCAGGCACAGTCGCAGACACTACATCGGGAGAACCTTTGTCTTGTCGTTGTTTTACCTTGCGGGACTGGTTGTCGCACTGCTGGTGGATCGGTCGGATATGGTTCACCCTTATCTTGCCAAGGGGGAGATGCTGATCTTCAGTCTGATTGCGGCCCTCGTGATTATGAAAATTCTGTTTCGCTGCGTCGGTGAATTTTTTGTTGAAACCCCGGAGCTGATTGTCCTGATCAGTGGTGTTTTTGCCCTGGTCGCTTTTTCCCAGATCCCTCAACTGCGGCATCTGTCAAGTGTCCCGATTCGCGGCGGGGTTCTTTTCCTGGCCATTAATATGGGCTGTTGCCAGGGTAGAATTACCCGGTTTCTTTGCGGCAGGGTTGATGGACACTGATAGGTGTCTCAGTCGCTGAACAATCGTATTGTTTGCCTCTTTGCCATCTCCTCAGTCGTAAACAGCCTGACGCTTCCGTACTGACCGTCAAACCCTGCGTTCACATGTAGTTCCCCGCAACGCATGCGCTTCATTGCTTCACGAAGATACTCATCCTCGATTTCATCAAGTGGGAGCTCGAGCAGAATGCTCAGCTCTGTGCCCCATCTTGCCAGGCAAGCATGGTAAGCTCGATCTACCTTTTTACTCATCGGTCCGACGGCGAGAATTTCGGCAAGGATCTCTTTGAGCGGAATCACGGTATGCCAGTTGGTGCCTGATTTCGGTTGCTCATCCGCAACGCGATCTGAGAGGCTTGCAATCCTGCCGGCGACACCGGGAGTCAGTGGTTTGTTACAAGCAGGGCAGATCCCCTTGCAGCTGAGGTACTGTTTGGGATTCATGCTGATAGCGCATGTCCGGTGGCCGGCATGAAAATATTTCCCGACCTGTGGGAAGAACGAGATGGTGGCGACTGCCGAGTTGTCGTTACTGATGATTGCTTTGCGAATGTCTCTGTAATTCGGACTTGCCTGCAGAATGTTTGCGTTGCGACCGATCTTTTCCGGTGAATGGGCGTCAGAATTGGCAAGCAGGGTGAAATCGTCGAGGAACGAGCAGGCGTGGTTCAATGGCGGATTGCTGGACAGCCCCATTTCCACGGCCGCCAGATAAGGGGTAAGATCCTCAAAACATTCATCCAGCGAGGTGAACCCCGATTTCGCTCCGAGAACGGAAAACCAGGGGGTCCAGATGTGTGCTGGGATGAACATGATCTCTTCACTGATTCCCAAACAGGTCTCCAGCAGGTCCTTGGCGTCGAGGGCGAGAATTGGTCGACCGTCGGCTGCTAAGTTGCCGATTCTGCTAAGCCGGGCTTGCAATTTTTCCGCTGCAGAGAAGTGAGGCAGGCAGACCAGACTGTGGACCTTGCGGACCTGTCCTGCTTTTTTGTAGATGGTGCTGATCTCGCCGCTGAGGAGGAACCGGGGTTCATCTCCAGGTGCTGGGAAATCTGTATCGGGCCATCTGAATTGAGGTTTGAGCCTGTAGAGGCCATCGGTGACCGGTTCCAGCTTGTTTTGAAGTTCGGCCAGCCAGCCTGGATGGCTGATGTCGCCGCTGCCGAGAACATTTACCCCTTTTAATCGTGCCCAGTAATCGAGGTATTCGGGGACGAGCTGTCTGCTTGTCGCCCGGGAATAATGGGAATGAATATGAAGGTCGGCAATCAGCGACATGTCAGGAAGGCTGAAGTGTTAAAGGAAAAGGGAAAAGGTTCATGTTCTGGTTTCATTTCTTAACCTTTTCCCTTGTTCCTGAATTTATAACGACAGCTGATTAGCCAGGTCGTGATAGATCGGGTTGATCGGCCTGATCCCGGCCGAAGTGACTGTTTGCAGATCGGTTTTGGTGATCTGGGAACACTGGATACCGACCATGATGCCGGTCTCGTTGTTGAGCAGGCAATTGACCGCGGCCTGGCCGAAACGCGCCCCGAGAACCCGGTCGTAGACGCTTGGTGAGCCGCCGCGCTGATAGTGCCCTAGAACGATGACACGCGTTTCAAAGCCGATCCGATCCTTGATTTTAGCAGCAATATCTTCAGCTTTGCCGGCGCCTTCGGCAACCATCAGGATGGAATTTGTCCGTCCTTCGCGATAACGCCGGCGCAGGCTTTCGCAAAGCTCATCGAGATCGTAAGGCTCTTCCGGAATAATACAGAATTCCGCACCGGCGGCGATGGTCGCTACTGTTGCCAGGTAGCCACAGTTACGCCCCATGATTTCGACGACGAAAGCACGGTCGTGGGATGATGCCGTGTCCTTCAGGTTGTCGACGACATGAATGATGTTGTTGAGAGCCGTATCGACCCCAAGGGAGACATCCGTGAAGGGGATATCGTTGTCGATCGATGCCGGGACACCAACGACCGGAATCCCCTGATTGTGGATGGCGTTGGCGCCGTTGAGCGATCCGTCACCGCCGATGACGATCAAGCCGTCGATGCCCAGGCCGCGCAGATTGTCGCATGCCAGCCGCAGGCCTGCTTCGGTACGCATCTCCTTGCAGCGCGCGCTCTGCAAAACGGTGCCGCCGCGCTGAAGCATGTTGCTGACCGACCTGGTTGTCATGGTTTCATAGAGCCGGTCGATCAACCCCTGGAACCCTTTCTTGATTCCGATAACTTCCAGCCCTGAAGCCATTCCGGTGCGGACGACTGCCCGCAGGGTGGCATTCATGCCCGAGCAGTCTCCACCACTCGTTAATACGGCAATACGTTTCATCATTATCCCCTGTCCTTGACCTGAAAATTCATGTTTGAAAGCCCGGCCTAAACCGGATGGGACCGCATGGCCACATAAGCCAATATAGCATAGCATCCTGTCTGTAAGAACTGGATGAAGAGGGGAAATATTTTTCCTCGGCGGCTGGATTCGGCAGTCGCGGATGGGCTATGATGATACGGAAAAAGTGAATAGATAACTGTATGATAAGTCTTTGAGGGAAAATATGTATCGTCGTTTAGTCTTGCTCATAGTGTTTATTGTCAGCATCCCGGGATTGCTTGCGGCATCGACTCTTGGTGATAACGTCAGGGAACACCGCCTGGAGAATGGCGCGACCCTGCTGCTGATCGAACGCCATACCTCGCCGACGGTTGCCGCCTATATCAGTTTTCGTGTCGGCTCCGTCAATGAGACCAGCGAAGAGCGGGGTGCCGCTCATCTTCTTGAGCACATGCTCTTCAAGGGGACGAAAACGCTTGGAACCAGGAATTATGCTGCTGAAGAGCCGATGCTGGAGCAGATCAATGCCCTTGGTGCGCAGATTGATCGATTGAAAAATCAGGTTGCCAGCGATCCTCATGAGCTGGAACGTCTCCGGGCGGAACTGACCCGTCTGCAGAAAGAGCACCGGCAATTTGTCGTGACCGATGAGTTTTCCCGGATCTACGCAGAGAATGGCGGAATCGGCTACAACGCATTCACCGGTAAAGATCAGACCACTTACCTGATCAATCTGCCGGCCAACAAGCTGGAACTCTGGGCGGCGATCGAGTCGGATCGGCTGCAGAATGCCGTTTTCCGAGAGTTCTATACCGAGCGCGATGTTGTTGCCGAGGAGCGTCGGCGTTCCTATGAATCGAATCCCCAGGGGATGCTTTACGAAACCCTGCTGGCAACGGCTTACAAAGTTCATCCTTACCGCGATCCGGTGATTGGCTGGGAGTCAGATATCGCCAATCTCAGCCCGGAGAAGATCCGCGGTTTCTTTTCCCGATATTATACACCGGTCAACATGGTCATTACTCTGGTCGGTGAATTCGAGAGCGTAGCGGCAATCGAACTGGTTGAGCGCTACTTCGGCAAACTCAATCCGGGCGTGCCTGTTCCCCCGGTTTCCGATCGCGAGCCGCAGCAGCGGGGTGAACGGCGTGTCGTGATCGATTTCGATTGCGAAAACAGCATGATGATCGCCTTTCATAAGCCGACAATGCCCCAGGCCGAAGACTATGCATTCGATATCCTCATGCAGGTCCTTGCCGATGGCCGAACGTCACGCCTGTACCGTGAGCTGGTTGTTGAGCAGGAAGTTGCCAGCTCGGTCGATATCTTCAGTGCGCCCGGTGCGCGTTATGACAACCTGATGATTATCCGGCTGGAGCCGCGTTCTGGACATTCAACCGCCGAAGTTGAGGCGGCACTTTATCGTGAACTTGAGCGTTTGCAGGATGAGCCTTTCAGCGAAGCCGAAATCGCCAAAGCGCGTAAGCAGATCACCATGGGGCAGATGCGCCGGTTGAAAAGCAACAGTGGCCTGGCGCGAACCCTCTCCTCCTTTGAGGTTCTTGGTGACTGGCGCTATCTGCTCGATTATGAGGAAAAATTGAATATGGTCAACGCACAGGACATCATGAAGATCGCGGAACGCTATCTGACCGCCGACAACCGCACGGTCGCGATTCTGAGCCGGGGAGGGGAGGGATGATGCGACTTGTGACGTTCCTTCTGTGCCTGCCGCTGCTGCTTGGTGGTTGCACCCTGCCCGTGGTTCTTTCGGAAACGACAGGGCCGCGGCCCGATGAACTGGTCTTCCCTCCGCTTGAGTTCCGTTTTCCCGAGGTGCAAAAGGTGCAGCTTGATAACGGTATGCGTGTCTATCTCTACGAAGATCACGAGCTGCCGCTGGTCAGTTTGTCCCTGATGGTTGAAGGGGGTGACATCAATGATCCCCTGGAAAAGACCGGATTGTCGGAACTGTTCGCAACGACCATGGAAACCGGGGGGACGAAGAGCCTTTCGCCGGAAAATCTCGAAAACGAGCTAGAGGCCAAGGCGATCAACCTCTCGGTATCTGCGTCGACTTATGCCTATGAACTCGGGCTTTCACTGCACAGGAATGATCTTGAGCGCGGTCTGGATATCATGACGGAACTGGTCCGTAGTCCCCGGTTTGCCGAGGATCGTTTCGAGCTTGCTCGAAAACAGATGGTGGAGGGGCTCTTGCGGATGAACGATGATCCCGGATCGATCGCCGTGCGGCTGCTGGCTGAAGCAGTCAATCCGGGGCATCCATTCGGGACCACGCCGACAGTCGAACAAGTTAAGAGCATCAGTCGGGAAGATCTGTTCGATTTGCATCAACACTACTTTCAGCCAGCAAATTTTTACCTCGCTATTTCGGGCGACATCACCGAAGCCGATTTGATGACTTTACTCGATAAGGAATTTTCCGGATGGGGAGGGGCAGAGCCCCTGGTTCGCGACTATCCGGCCCTGCCGGATCAACAGGACGGAAAGATTCTGCTTGCGTTTAAAGATATTCCTCAGACGACGATCCTGATGGGGCACCGGGGGATCGACAAGGACAACCCTGACCTGTTCGCTCTGCGACTTGCCGATTTTATCCTTGGTAGCGGTGGGCTGAATTCACGTTTGATGCGCGAGATCCGTTCCAACAGGGGGTTGGCCTATTCGGTCTACTCCTACTTTCGCGTCGGTCGTCAGTTGCCCGGCTCCTTTATCGCCGGTAGCGAGACAAAATCGGGTTCCACGGTTGAGGTCGTGCGCCTGATGCGGGAAATGATGCAGCAGATTATCGCTGAGCCCGTGTCTCCCGCTGAACTGGAGCTGGCCAAGAAAAGCCTGATCAATTCCTTTGTTTTTGCCTTTGAAAATAGTCACTCGGTGGTCAACCGGGTGATGGATCATGATTTTTATGGTTACCCGCCCGATTACATGAGTACCTACCGTGACAAGGTTGCCGCAGTCACGGTTGAGGATGTTCAGCAGGCCGCGCGTAAATATCTTCACCCCGACAAGCTGCAGATCGTTCTCGTTGGCGACAGTCGGGTCTATGCTGATGAAATAAATAGCCTCGGATTGCCTGTGGAAATGGTAGACTTGGAGCAACTCCGGTAATCGCAGGTTGGAGTGCCGGAAAAACCAGGTCAGGCCGGCTGCCGTTTTGGCGGAACAGGAACCTGTGCCGATCAGCAGGAGGACCTATGGCTGCCGATTCCCCCGCTCACAACCCACTGGGAAGACGCATCAAGCAACTGCTCTGGGAGCAGAACCCGGCGGAGCTGAACTTCTGGCAACGTTTTTTGCTGCGCCAGGTGCAGACGGTTGTCCTCGTTTTCCGTGATTTTATCGTCGACCAGTCGTTTCTGCGTGCTGCGGCCCTGACCTACTACAGCATGTTGTCGCTGGTGCCGTTGCTGGCTCTGACGTTCGCCCTGTTGAAATCCTTCGGCGTCCAGAACCTGCTGCAGCCCCTCATCGTCGAAAAACTGAATGTCGGGGACGGGCGCATTGCCGAAGCGGTCCTTGGCTATATCAACAACACCCAGGTTGGTCAACTTGGCGCTTTCGGTCTTGTTTTTCTCATTGTTGCCGTGGTTTCCCTGCTGACGAACATTGAGAAAGCATTCAACCATATCTGGGGTGTACATGAAGTGCGCCCTGTTATGCGCCGTTTTGCCGACTATCTCTCCGTTATCCTGGTCGGCCCGGTCCTGATGATCGGCGCCATTTCCATGACCTCGTCCCTGACCAGTAATCAACTGGTCCAGAAGCTGCTGGAAATGCAATTTGTCGGCAGCCTGATCGTATTGCTCTTCAAACTCACTCCGTTTCTCTTTATGTGGCTCGCTTTTACCGGCCTCTACATCTTCATGTCGAATATCCGGGTGAGTGTGCGCGCCGCATTCATCGGTGGGATCATTGGCGGGACCCTGTGGCAGCTGGCGCAGGTCGCTTACGTGCATTTTCAGGTTGGTGTTGCCCGTTATAATGCGATCTACGGTACCATGGCGGCACTGCCGATTTTTATGGTCTGGGTCTATGTCTCATGGGTGATCGTTCTCTTCGGGCTCGGGGTCTGCTACGCCAAACAGACCCTGAGAACCAGCGGTCGTGACCTTGGTGGCTCCGATGTCAGTCGCAGGAATTTCGAACAGGTCGCCCTGGCCCTGCTGGTCACCCTGGCCGATCGTTTCGATTGTGGAGAAGCACCGCTCAGTCATGAGCAGCTGGCGCGTCTGCTCTATATCCCGCCACGTCTGTGTCGGAATATCATCGATGCGCTGCTGCGGATCGGCCTGGTCAGTGAACACTGCACCACGGCGGGAGTCTGTCGCTATCAACTCGGCCGCTCTGCCGATAAGTTGACCCTGGCGCACATCCTCAGGCAATTGCGTGATGACGGGGAAGATGTTCTCTTCCTGCAGCCGCAGTCACAGACCCGGGTGGCCCTGGAAAATTATCGGGAACTTGAGGGGCTGATCGACAGTCATGCGACAAGTCTTCAGGATCTGGTTGAACTCAGTCGCGCGAAAAACGGTGTAACAGAGCAGGATAAGGGGTGAGTCAGGGGACGAAGGTTTTCAATGCGATTCTGCCGTCCGTCATTTCGGCATAGGAAAACTGGTGAATCCAGTCCCCCAGGGCGACGGTTTTGACGCCACGATGTTCCGCAACAACGGGATAGTGGAAATGGCCGCAGATGAGCAGATCTGCCGGTGCGGTCATATTGTTGGCAACGTAGGTACTCAGGAAGGGTGACGGGTCCTGATGTTTGCGGTTGGGGTCGAGCTTTGAGCTTTTATTGCTGAGCCAGAGCGCGAATTTCCATGCCAGATCGGGATGGACGATGCGGGATAATCCCCTGATGAAACCGCTGCGCCAGAAGGCGCGCAGGCGGCGGTAATTCGGATCGGGCTTGATGAGATCACCGTGACAGATGAGGATTTTCTGACCATCCCAATCGATCAGGCGCTCTTCCGTGACAATTGTACAGGCGAGGGTTTCGCTGAACCAGGGGCCCATGTTGAAGTCATGATTTCCTTCGACGAAATAAAGTTCGGTGCCCTGATCCCGTAGATGGCGCAACTGTTCCAACAATGGAACATAGGCGCTGAACACCAGGTGCTCATAGCCGAGCCAGAACTCGAAAATATCGCCGAGCAGGAAAAGCGTATCCAGCTCTTTTTGGCGGTTGAGAAATTCGAGTAAAAGCTGATAATTTCTGTCCTGCGGCTGGCGCAGGTGGGCATCTGACAGGAATATGGCTCTCATGGCAGCGACTATAAGTGGGGGGGCGTATTGATGTCAATTGGAGGCAGGTCAGGTGGCGTTTTTTGTCGCTTTTTTGCCGGTAATGACCCGCCGATCCCTTTACGATTTTTCCGCAATGGAGTTAGTTTATGGAATATCCGATGATTCACCTTTGTTATCGCGTACGCGATCTTGCCGCATCTGAAGCTTTTTACCAGCAAGCCTTCGGTTTTGAAATCTCGCGGAAAAAGGACTATCCCGAAGGAGGCTTCACCCTCAGTTACCTGACTTCTGCCGGACTGCCGTTCGAGCTGGAGTTGACCTATAACTACGATCACACCGAGCCCTACGTCCTCGGCGACGGTTATTCCCATCTGGCCGTAGCCGTGACCGATCTCGAAGCTTCTCATGCGCGGCACACGGTTATGGGGTTGACCGTCACACCGCTCAAAGGGTTGACGGCAGGGCAGACAAAATTCTATTTCGTTACCGATCCGGACGGCTACAAGATTGAAGTCATCCGTCGACCATCCCTCTAACGGAGAGCCCCATGACAAACGAAGAATTGCTGGAAAAAGGAACCCGTGCCCTGGAAGAGGGGGATGCCAAGGCGGCCATCCAACTGTTCGAGCAGGCGCTTAAGGGGCAGGAAACGGCAGAAGGCTGGCTGCTCCTCGCCGAAGCGCAGATCGAAAGCGGCGCCTACGCCAAGGCACGTAAGAGTCTGGTGGCCGGATTGCATGTCGCGCCGGATGAAACCGAGTTGCTGTTTGCTCTGGGCGATCTGAACTTTGAGGAAGGGCGCAACGAAGAGGCACTGGAAAATTACCAACGGATTATCGATCTCGACCCGGAGGAAATCGACGCTCTGGTCAGCAAGGCGATGGTTTACATCAATCTCGACGATCTGGATCAGGCTGAGAACACCTGTCGTCAAGCACTCTCATTGGCAGAGGATTCTGCTTTTGCCCTGAACGCCTTGGGGGATATTCACATCGCTCAGGGGAAAGCGGCCGAGGCGGTCGCCTGCTTCGAGCGTGCGGCGGAGTTGGAGCCGGAAGATCCGCAGCCCTGGCTCAGTCTCGCTGATCTCCATTACGACGCCGGTCATCTCGACCAGGCAGAAAGCTGTTGCCTCAAGGGGCTCAAACTTGATCCCGGTGCGCCATCCGGGTATCTGACGCTGGGGAATATCTGTCTTGATCTGGATCGCAGCCAGGACGCACTGGAAAATTATCAACAGTTCCTGCGCCTGGAGAGAAGTCCGGCGGCAAAACAGATTCGCGACGAAGTCGCCGCAGTTGTTGAAGGGCTGAAATAGTAAATAGCTCGTCAGCTGATGATCAGAAGCGGAACGGATTCACGTAGCGATGCGAGTTGTCCTTCGTGTGCATGGTCCTTCCAAGGTGAGCGCTCCGTTTTGTTGCAGATTTGAGGATTCATAGCGGGGCTACTTGACGTTGCCCCGCTTTTCGCATGTCAAGATCGACGCCGGGACATTCAATTTATGGGCATTGCAGCAGATATCGTCATCATTGTCGTCGCCGCCCTGTTAGGCGGACTGGTCGCGCAGAAATTACGTCAACCGCTGATTCTCGGCTATATCCTGGCGGGGGTGGCCATCGGCCCCTTCACCGGCGGCATTACCGTTTCCGACGCCCACGAGGTGGAAAAACTGGCGGAGATCGGGGTTGCACTGCTGCTCTTTGCGTTGGGGCTCGAATTCTCCCTGCGTGAACTGAAACCCGTCAGAAATGTTGCTCTGATCGGAGGGTCCCTGCAGATCCTGCTGACCATCGGCTACGGCTATGGTCTGGGGCGTTGGCTCGGCTGGGATACCGGCCCGGCGCTCTGGCTGGGCGGGCTTGCTTCGCTGTCGAGCACCATGGTCATCCTTAAAACCCTGATGGCGCGGGGGATGATGGGGACCCTTTCGAGCCGGGTTATGGTCGGTATTCTGATCGTTCAGGATCTGGCTGTTGTTCCGCTGCTGATTCTCCTGCCGCAGTTGACCAATCCCGCCGCCGGACTGCCGATCCTCGGCCTGGCCGTTATCAAGTCGGCGGTATTCCTGCTGTTGATGTTTGTTCTCGGCACCAAGTTACTGCCGCGGCTGCTGGCGCAGGTGGCGCGTTATAACTGTCGTGAGCTGTTCCTTTTGACGATTACCGCCATCGGTCTGGGGATTGGCTACCTGACCTATATCTCCGGACTCTCCTTTGCTTTCGGCGCATTTATCGCCGGGATGGTCCTCAGTGAATCGGATTACGGCCACCAGGCCCTGAGCGACATCATCCCATTGCGTGACCTCTTCGGGCTGCTCTTCTTCACCTCCGTCGGCATGCTGCTCAATCCGACATTCCTTGTTGAACATTGGCGCGGTGTCTTTGTTCTTGTGACCCTGGTCGGTCTCGGTAAAGGGGTGATCATGGCCGCGATCGTGCGTGCTTTCGGCTACGGTAATATCATCCCCCTTGCTGTCGGCCTCGGGATGTTCCAGATCGGCGAATTTTCCTTCGTCCTCGGCCAGGTCGGTTTCGCTGGCGGTTTTCTCAACGGCGAACAGCATTCCTATATTCTCTCCGCGACCATCCTGAGCATGTTGCTGACGCCGCTGGCTTCGGGACTGACCGCCCCTCTGTATGGTCTGAAGAAACGCTATCGTCAGAGCGAAACGCTGGAAACGGTCAATATCCCTCGCGACGGGTTGCACGATCATGTTGTGATCGCTGGCGGCGGCCAGGTCGGGCGGCATGTGGCCGACATTCTGCTCAAGCTGAACGTTCCATTCGTTATCATCGAACTGGAACATCGAGCGGTCGAGGAGTGTAAAAGAAAAGGCTACCCGGCGATCTACGGGGATGCGAGTCATCAGATCGTTCTGGAGGCCGCGACCCTGCAAAATGCCCGACAGCTGCTGGTGACCATTCCGCATATTGCATCGACTGAGGCCATCGTCCGTTACGTTCACGAGCATCACCCCGACCTGCGTATCGTGGTTCGCTCAGTCGGTCGTGAGCAGATGGAAGCTCTCTATGAAGATGGTGTCCATATGGTCATTCTTCCGGAGTTCGAAGCTGGTCTTGAGATCGCCCGCCAGGCGCTGCTGAACCTGCACTACCCGGTGACCCAGATTCAGAAATTCACCGATACCGCGCGTCGCGATCATTACCACCATATTTACGAAGATCAGGCCGAACTGAAACATATTCGCCTGTTGAAGAATGCCCGAGATCTGCTTGAGTTGAGCTGGGAGGAATTGGGGGCGGAAAGTCTGCTGGTCGGGCGCAGCCTGCGACAACTCGATGTGCGCCAGTTGACCGGGGCTTCGGTGGTCGGTGTGCTGCGGAATGGGGAATTTACCGTCAACCCGTCAGCTGACCTGATTTTCAGAGAAGGGGATATGATCGCCCTGATCGGTTGCCCGAGCGCTGCAGGGATTCAGTCGTGAGCTGTGGTGAGTGTTGCTGCCGATCAAAAATAAACAAAAAGGCCATCTGCTTGCAGATGGCCTTTTTGTATTGAGCTTGTTCGAATAAATTACTTCTTCTTGCCCGCTGCAGCCCGTTTGGCGGCTTTGAGGGGGTTGACTCGAACGTCGGCGGTTTTGAGATCGACTTTCTTGTGGGTTGCGAAGTTGCAGAGGCCGCTGGCCCACTTGGCTGCCGGATTCGGGAAAGATTTGCAGACCTGACCGATGCTGCCTTCGACAACACGATCACAACCCTGGCATTCTTCCACGACAACCTGACAGCTGCCGCCGTCAGCGATGCAACCGGTTTTCTTCCAGAAAGTACACTCGGTACCTGCGAGAACTGTTTGACACTGCATGTTATATTCCTCCTAGCTTGATGCTTTGGTCCAGATTCAGAACGCTTACCTATAGCGGATTTGCCCGGGTGAGTCAACGCTTTTTTCTTGCCGCTTCGCAGACTTTTTTCTGTTCTGGGTCGGGTCTTTGAGTCTTTATTTGAAGCTGATCACAGATCGATTTCTCGCAACTGGCGATCATGGTAACCGCTGAACAGGAGCAGGGCGACAAGCGCTCCGGCAAGGGCCAGCCCCATGTCGGACTGGGTGTCCCAGGCATACCCCTGGGTGCCGAGAAACGCTTCGGCGCTTTCACCGGAAGCAAGCGCAACCCACCATTCGATCAACTCGTAAAATGCACTGAAGCCGAGACAGAACGCAACGATGAAAAAGTTACGCCAACTACTGCCGTTGAAGATCTCTTTGCGGATGCTGATCTCGCGCGCGATCAGTGCAGGGACAAATCCCTGGGCAAAATGGCCAACCTTGTCGTAGTTGTTGCGGATGCCGCCGGTCAACTCCTTCAACGTATCGAAAAGCGGAACCTCGGCATAGGTATAATGGCCGCCGACCATCAGAATGATGCAGTGCAACAGGATCAGGACGTAGAGCAGAGGGGTGAAGCGGAAGCTACGATAGGTCAGGGCCAGAGCGAGGGCTCCGGCAACGGCCGGAGCGACCTCGAGAGCCCAGGTGTAGTAATCTTTCGGCGCGATGCCGGACCAGATCAGGACTCCTGAATAAATAAAGATCCAGAGATAAATCACAGGCCATGCCGATGGGAGTAGATGGTCATGATCCGTAATTCACCACTGATCGTAACGCGCGGAGAATCGCTCCTGTTTGAGGTCTTTTCAGGTTCGCGAGGCTCTTCGACGGGCATAATAACGGACTTCTTGTCATCAGCCGTTGCGAGTGAATCTGTTCGGCTTTCATCAGTCTGCAACTGAGGGGCTGTTGCGGCAGGGGGCGTCGCTGATATGTCTGTTGCCGCGACCGGATTCGCAAGGGGCAACCCGACGACAGTGGCTAAGATTATTGCTGAGAAAATTGGCTTTTTCATTTGGGCTCCTTGGCGGGTGATTTGCCTTTATCCCGTTTCTGTGAGAATAACATCCCGATAGCTGTTGGCAAAAGGAAATGCATCATTGTATTGTTGATCGATAAAGTTGTGCTAAAGACACGTCAGTAAATCGAACATGCTCCTGGAGGACTCGATGATCCACAGATTGACCATTTTGTTTTTGCTCCTGATAACCCTGGTTTTCGCCGGCCAGGCCGCTGCCGATATCTACCGTTGGGTCGATGATAACGGCCAACTTCACTACAGTGATTCGCCGCCTGAAAATGTTGAGAACGTGCAAAAGTTGGAAGAGGGCAAACATTCGGTCGTCACCGGGGTGCCGGCGCCCAAGCGCACAGCGGCACCGGTTGCCGAAACCAAACCAGTTGCAAAAAAGAGTAATGCCGAAGCGCCACAGGTGGAAATCTTCACCGCCAGGTGGTGAGGCTACTGCAAACAGGCGCTGGCGTTGCTACGCGCGAACAACATTGAATTTACTGAATACGATATTGACAAAGACCGGGCTGCGGCAGTGCGTTTGAGATCTCTCGGGGGGCGCGGCGTACCCTTTGCGATCATCAACGGTCAGGTCATTCGTGGTTATTCAGCCGAAGTTTATAAACGGGCTCTGGGGCTGAAATAGCAGCGAGGAACAGGTTTTCGGATGACCTTGAGCGGCCGATCTCTTAACGGGGATCGGCCGTTTGCTTTTCCTGTTGGCGCTTGACGAGGTGCCAGCCTTTGGCGGTCATGCAGATACGGAAGAAACGGTCGAAATTGTCCTGATAGCGAAAGAACCTGCTGTGCTGGCTCCAGCCGATCCAAGGCTGATAATAGGGGGGATGGAACCCCTGACGATAGAAGGGATAATCGCTGTAGGGGGGATAGAAGAAATCGAGACGGTCCGCTTCCCGGCGGGCCAGTTGCTCGCACTCTGATCGGGCCTGCGCTAACGCGACTGCATCCAGTTGCTGCTCATGCTCCCAGACCCAGGTTCCCGTACCGGCGCATCCGCTCAGCAGCATCAGCAGCGTGAGCGCGCTTCCCAGTACCGTGAAAGTCTCCAGTAACCTGTTCTTTTTCATGCTTTCAATTATATCATGCCGCCGGCGTTCAGGATGCTGTCTCTGGCGCATTTACATTGCCAAGTGTCGGGAATTCTTCCGCGCTGAATGTTACCGCTTTTCGTCTATGCTGATTCTGTTACTATGACAAGCTGTTGAAAAACATTCACGTTGTATCCATTGCCTCGAAAAATGTTTTTCAATATCCGGATCAATTTTTATTACGCCGATTTTGCCAGGAGAGACAATGCGGCATCAGGCTCTGAATACCAGAATCTTCCCGGCCATAACACAGGGCGCACTGTTGCTGACGGTCAACAAGCGCCTGTTCCGCCACCTGCGGGAAAGCTACGACCAGTGGATGCTCGCCCAAGGGAAAAACGTCTGGCCGACCCCGCAGATTTACAGTTATGAAGGTTGGCTGAACCGTTGTCTCGCAGATCTGGGCGAAGAATGGCGGCTGCTCGGTCAGCATCAGGAACAATGCCTGTGGGAGCAGCAGATCGAGGCAGCAATAGCGGGATCAGAATTCGAACTGCTGCAATTGGCGCAGACAGCCGACAAGGCGGTCGAGGCTCACCATCTGATCAAGGAATACGCCATCGATCCCACCTCGGCCTATCTGACCGAGGATCAGCGCATCTTCATGAACTGGCGCTCCAGAGTCACCGAGCGCTGCCAACAGCAGGGGTGGCTCGATAAGAGCGACCTGCCATTTCGTATTTGTGCGGCACTTGCCGATGGGGTTCTGACGCCACCGCAGACTCTGTTGTTGGCCGGGTTTGACCGTCTGCCACCCGGCCTTGTTCGACTTCAGGAGCTGATTGCCGAGCGTGGCGGCCAGGCCGAAGAAATTGATCTCGATAACTCTGCGCCCGGCCAATTTTATTATTTTACCGCTCATGACCGGGGGCATGAGCTGGACGCGGTGGCTCGCTGGACACGTAAGCTGCTGCAGGATGGTGTGCGCTCCATCGGTATCGTCGTGCCCGATCTGCAGCAGCAGCGCCAGCGTATCGAACGTGTCTTCCGGGCTCAGATCGATCCTGAAGCGCTGCTCAAACCCGATGCGGAAGAAACCGGTTTCAGTCTCTCTCTCGGCGGGCCGCTGGCGGAGCAGGGGATTGTGCATGCCGCACTGGAATTTCTTGCTGTCGGCTCCCGGTTGACCAGTGAACGCCTTTCGTTCCTGCTGCGTACGCCCTACCTGGGCGGCGCGCGTGTAGAAAGAGATGCCAGGGCGCGTTTCGAAGCGCGGCTGCGCGGCTGGCGGCAGCGCAGCTTTTCTCTCAGCGGGATCGCTGGTCAACTTGTCGGAGAAACTGAGCTGGAACGCCTGGCGGATAAATTCGAAATTTTTCAGCAGGCGCAGAATGCTGAGCGGTGGACGCCGGGAGAGTGGGCGCAGCGCTTCGCCGAGCAGTTGCAGGGTTTGGATTGGCCTGGCGACCGCGTTCTCACCAGCAGTGAATACCAGGCGCTTAAGTCTTGGCAGGTCAATGCCCTTGAAGCGCTTACGGAACTCGATGCTGTTCTGCCGCCGGTTTCCCGCGAGCGGGCGCTCGCCTTGCTGCGACGGATGTCGCGGGAACGGGAGTTCCAGCTCGAAGCGCCGTCCGGAGCGGTCCGTGTCGTCGGCTTGCTCGAATCCGCCGGCCTGAGTTTCGATCAGCTCTGGATTATGGGGCTGAACGACACCGTGCTGCCGGCGCGGGTGCAGCCGAACCCCTTTATCCCCTATCCACTGCAGGTGGCGCACGAGTTGCCGCGTTCCAGCAGTACGCTGGAACTGGACTACGCCACCCGAATTCTTGCCCGTTTGCGTGGAGCCGCCGCCGAAGTCGTTTTCAGCTATCCGTGTCAGGAAGGGGATACCCCGTTGCGGCCGAGTCCGTTGGTCGCCTGGCAGGGCACTCCGCTGCCACATTTTGCCGAGCCGGCTGATCCCTTAACCGGTATAAAGACGGCCGCAGGAGAGCTTGAACAGCTTGACGATCGCCGCGGACCGCGAATCAGCGAAGATATCGTCAGCGGCGGGATCGGGCTGCTGCAGGACCAGGCTCACTGCCCCTTTCGTGCCTTTATTCACCACCGCCTGCAGGGGCGCGCCCTGGAAGAACCGGGGCCCGGCCTCGAACCGGCTGAACGGGGCGAACTTGTCCACTTGGCGCTCGAAAAGATCTGGCAACAGCTTGAGACGCGTGAAAATCTGCTGGCCCTCGGAGACGGGATCGACGCCTTCATCTCTGCCCAGGTCGATGTGGCGCTGAACAGTCACTTCAGCACGCGAATGCGCCCCGGCGAGGCGCTGCTGAAATTGGAGTCTGAACGGATTGTCGCACTGCTGCATGACTGGTTGCTGGATGTCGAGGCTCAGCGGGACGATTTCCGGGTGCTGGCTACGGAGCAGAAGTTGACGGCGGAACTCGGAGCGCTACGGGTGCGGATCAAGGTCGACCGGATCGACGAACTCGCCAGTGGCGAACGGCTGGTGATCGATTATAAGACCGGTGCGCAACTCAAGGCGGACGATTTTTTCACCGTACCGCTGATCGAACCGCAGCTCCCGGTCTATGCCGTCTGCGATCCGGAGCACCGCGCGGACGGTGTGGCCTTCGCCCGTGTCCGTAAGGGGAAGAATGGCTTTGTCGGACTGACGAAAACCGCGGACATGCTCAATAAGGTCAAGGAGTTCAGTAGCTTCAGCCAGACAGAAGATCTCGGGATCACCGACTGGGGTGGGGTGATCGCTTTCTGGCGCGAGCAGGTCGAGACCCTCGCCGGCGATTTCTCCCGTGGCGAGGCGAGTGTGAAGCCGTACGATCCGGGGCGTAGCTGCCGCTATTGCGACCTGGCAGGGCTCTGCCGGATTGCTGCGCTGACTGAACTGGAGGGGGACGATGAGTGATTCCGCAGAACGACGCAAGGCTCTCGATGTCAGTCGCTCCTTTATCGTTCAGGCGCCGGCCGGCTCGGGTAAGACCGAACTATTGACCCAACGCCTGCTCGCCCTGCTCGCCGAGGTTGACCGGCCGCAGCAGGTGCTGGCGATCACTTTCACCAACAAGGCTGCTGCGGAGATGCGCGAGCGTTTGCTCAAGGCGCTGGATACTGCCGCAACCTGCCCCTGTCCTGACAAAGAACATGAACGGACAACCTGGGAGTTGGCCCGTGGTGTGCTGGAACGCCACGGAACAAGCCTGCTCGACAACCCTTCCCAGTTGGCGATCCAGACCATCGATAGCTTCAACGCCACGCTGGTACGTCGGATGCCCTGGATTTCCCGCTTCGGCGGAATGCCAGAGGTCAGTGACGATCCCGACACTCTCTACCGCGCGGCTGCCGAGCAGCTGCTTGCCCGACTTGAGCGTCGGGATTCGCTCCCTCTGCAGACTCTTCTGCGCCATCTGGACAACAGCGTTGCCATTGTCGAAGAGATGCTGATCGACATGCTTCGGCGGCGGGACCAGTGGCTCGGTCTGGTATTGCGTTCGGCCGAGCAGTCTCATCAGGAATTGCAACAGGCTATTGAGGCTTACTGTTGTGCCGAACTGGCGGATCTGTCAGCTGCTTTCCCATGGGCTTTGGCAGAAGAGCTGTTCTTCTGCCTGGGGTATGCCGCCGCCAATCTCAATGACCCTGATCTGACCCGGCTGGCAGAGGGCGCGATACTGCCTGGAGCCGACTTCAGAGCTCTCGGTGACTGGCGGATTATCGCCGATTTCCTGCTGACGGCGACTGGGGGACTGCGCAAGAGTGTCACCGTAAAGAACGGCTTCCCGACAGGGAAAGACCATGGCCCGGCTAAAAAGCGGATGCTCGCTCTGCTTGAGACCCTGGGGGCTTCAATCTCTTTTGTTCGCCGGTTGGAGACGATCAGGGAGTTGCCGCACGCGGGCTATACGGCAGGTCAGTGGCAGGTACTCAAAGCGCTGCTTGAACTTCTCCCCCAGCTGGTCGCCGAACTTTGGCTGGTTTTCGTCAACCGCGGCCAGGTCGATTTCAATGAGATCGCTCTCAAGGCTCTACACGCCCTTGGTGCAGGAGACAACCCGAGCCTGCTGCTACTCAATATCGACCAGGATTTACGTCATATCCTCGTTGATGAATTTCAGGACACCTCACGCTTGCAGTACCGTCTGCTTAACCTGCTGATGGCCGGCTGGACACCGGGGGACGGGCGCACACTGTTCCTCGTCGGTGATCCGATGCAGTCGATCTACCGCTTCCGCGAGGCGGAGGTCGGTCTCTTTTTGCACGCCTATGGCGGGATGTTTGGCGACGGGCACCGTTTGACGCCCCTGGTGCTGAAGCGGAACTTTCGTTCCCAGGAAGGGATCGTCAACTGGGTTAACGAAAGCTTCGCGAAGATCTTCCCCATGTGCCCCGATGAAGTGACCGGTGCGGTGCCGCTGGCTGAGGCATCCGCGGTTCGCCCCTGTCTGGCAGGACCGGCCTGTACCTTTCATCCTTTCAACGGGGATGACGGACGGGCCGAGGCGGAGCAGATCGTCAGTATTGTCACTACGGCTCTGGCATCGGAACCGGAGCAGAATATTGCTGTATTGGTGCGCAGCCGGGGACATCTGGCGCATCTGCTGCCGTTGCTTCGACAGCATCAAATCCCTTATCAGGCCAAGGATATTGATCTCCTCAGCGACCGCCCGGTCGCTCGTGATCTTGTCCACCTGACACGATCCCTGCTGCATCGTGCCGACCGACTGTCGTGGCTGGCCGTGCTGCGCGCACCCTGGGGCGGCCTGACCCTCAACGATCTGGTTCAGCTCACCACGGGGCATGATAATTTGACCGTGCCGCAGATTCTATCACGGGCGCAGGTCCGGGAACGTTTGTCGGCTGACGGGCAACAGCGCCTGGAGCGGATCTGGCCGGTGTTGCAACAGGCCGGAGAACGGCGCGGCCGCGCTCCTCTGCGAGCCCTGGTCGAGAGTTGCTGGCTGGCTCTCGGCGGACCTGCCTGTTATGCGGCAAGCGAAGTTGCCGATGCTCAACGTGTCTTCGACCTGCTGGAACAGTTGGACGAAGGGGGCGACCTGAACTCCTTCGAACGCCTTGATCGGGGGCTGGCGCGCCTGTTCGCCGAGCCGGAAACGGGCACGGCCAACCCCGTGCGGATCATGACGATTCACAAAGCCAAGGGGCTGGAGTTCGATACGGTGATTCTCCCCGGCTTGGGGAGGAAGACCAGGGGGCAGAGCCAGCCCCTGCTGCGCTGGCTCGATCACCCCGAATTCGGCCTGATCATGGCACCGGTGAGCGAAAAGGGGGAAGAGCGCGATCCGCTCTACCGCTTGGTCGCGCGGCTGGAAAATGAGAAAGAGGAGCAGGAGACCGCACGGCTGCTTTATGTTGCGGCGACCCGGGCGAAAAATCGTCTTCACCTCCTCGGCGGCGCGAAATTGAACAGTCGCGGTGCCTATTACGCGCAGAAAGGGTCCCTGTTGGAAAAACTCTGGCCCGTGGTTGCCAATGAGTTTACTGGTCTCGTCTTTGAAGAGAAGCCCCGGGAACAATTGTGGACACCACCCCGGCTCTGCCGTCTGCCAGTAGCCTGGAGATTGCCGCAGTTTGCCCCGGTCGTTCTGCCGGTGTCGTTTGCCGGCCAGGTTCCTTCGGAGACAAAGCAGGATCTGGAGGCAGGGACGGTGTTCAGCGGTTGGGAGAATCCCGTTCGCCGGCATGTGGGTTCGCTGGTTCATCTCTACCTGGAGAAGCTGGCGCGGCATGGGCAAGGTATCTGGCGCGACCGGGAACGTGGGGAACACGAGCGCGACATCGCCCGTCAGCTGATGGCTGCCGGGGTACGTGGTGCGGAACTGGAGCCGGCTTGCTCCCGGGTGGTGCAGGCTGTTGAAGGTTGTCTTGCGAGCGCGCGCGGTTGCTGGCTGCTCAAACCTCACAGCGAGCACGCCTGCGAACTGCCGCTCAGCGGAATCCTCGACGGACAGCTGGTGCATGCCGTCATCGACCGTACTTTTGTCAGCGATGGGGTGCGCTGGATCGTCGACTACAAGAGCAGCACGCCGCACGCCGGGGAAAGCCACGGCGCTTTTCTGAAACGGGAAGGGGAGCACTACGAAAAACAGCTTGGCATGTATGCCAAGCTGTTCAGTGCGGCAGCAGAAGGGCTGCCGATTCGTTGTGCACTCTATTTCCCCCTTGTGGACGGTTGGTTTGAATATCGCTGATACCGACTGTCCGTTTCGAATGCTTCCGGGGAGAGGCAGGGAGGCCGATCAGGGCGTATCACTGAGGATCTGGCCGGTCAGGTATTGTTTCTGCGGGTTGACGCGGACCAGGTTTTTGATCGTTTTTGCTGCCAGCTGCAGGCGGAAGCGGTTCTCTTCCCGGTCGACGAGAGTGAGGTCGATGTTTTTCTTCATCGAGCCGATGCGCATCTCTGTCTCGATGACATAACACCAGTCCTTACTGCCATCGACAAAATTGACCATGCGCCTGGTCTTGACCGGCAAAACTGAATACACCTCGATGTCCTGACTCTCCTGCACCGGGTGGGTGCCGAAGCTGATCATCAGGTTTTCCCCCTCTTTGAATGTCGAGTAGTTGAAGATGCTGAGAACGGAATGAGGCGTGTCGGTGACGACACGAGCTTCAATGGCGGGGATTTTCAGTGCCGGAAAAGATACCCATTCACACCAACCGATATCGAGTTTTAACGGGTTTTTCTTGTTCTCCATGGGAAACCTCCTCCGCGGTTAATTGGTAAAGCGTAACGATGATTCCAGTGAAAGTAAATTTTTCTAATATTAAAACCCTAACCTCCTTAGCAAAAAGACCCATATCGGTGATCGCGATCACCCTCGCATGTAACATCTCCCCGTTGTGAGAATAAAATCAACCGAGCTTGTATAAGCTACTGTCATGTCTGCCTGTTTTGGTGTACCTTTATAGATGACTGGGATTGTTCTCTTTCCCGGTTTTCAGCCATGTCTCAACGCTTCATTATCGAGGGTGTCATGTCTAAAACTGTAAAGGTTCTTGCTCTTGTCGCCGGGCTGCTGATTGTAGCCGTTGTCGCCCTGATTATCCTGGTTCAGACCCAGCTTACACCCGATCTGGTGCGGTCGAGTCTGCTGCCGGTGCTCGAAGAAAAACTGCAGCGAGATGTCGATTTCGGCGCGGTCGAAATCGGTCTGCTCTCCGGTGTCTCAATTGCCGATCTCAAGGTCAGCGAGCGCGACAGCGGCGCCGGATTCGTCGAGGTCGGCGAGGTTCGTCTGAGCTATCGTCTCTGGGCGCTGCTGCAGGGGAAGATTGAGATCAATCAGGTTGCGCTGAAACGGCCGCGGATCGAGGTCGCGCGTGAAGCTGACGGCCGTTTCAATTTCTCCGATCTAATCGGCGAATCCCCGGGCGCAGCCAGCCAGGCCGAGAACGCAGCGAAAGTGCAGGGGGGCGCACCCGAGCTGCCGTTCAATCTGTTGGTCAAGGAGGTGAGCATCAGCGACGGGGCATTGCAGTTCATCGACCGCTATCGCGATGCCCGCAGCCCTTACCGCTATCAGCTCGATAATTTCAATCTCAAGGCTACGGAGATCACCCTTGAAGACAGCTTCCCCTTTGAGTTGGCGCTGGCCCTGAACGGCTCCAAGCTCGATGTCTCGGGGCATTACAGTATCGCCGACGGAGTCGGCGACTGCCTGGTTCATCTCGCTGGGCTCGACCTGGTACAGCTGGCGCCCTACTATCGCGACATGCTGCCGTTCAAGTTGGGCGCGGGACAGCTGTCGACGAATATCGCCGTCGAGTTTAAGCCGGACCAGGTGTCTACGAGCGGACGGATCGGCCTGGAGCAGCTTGACCTGACTGCCATCGACTATCCGGATATACGCTTCAGCCAAGCCAAGTTCGAAACCGATTACGCACTCACTTATGACCTCAACGGGGAGACAGTCGAGATCAGCAAACTCGATGTCGCCTTTAACGGCATCAAGACCGGTTTGCAGGGGAATGTTAACCTGGGCGGGGACGAGCCGCTGCTGAAGGTAGTCCTCAGCCTCAATCAACTCGACCTGCGTACGGTGATGCAGAACGTTCCCGAACCGCTGATCCACGAATATCTGAACTACAGTCTGGCCGGGATGATCAACGGTCGTCTCGAAATCGCCGGAAAGCCAAGCAGCGGGGCACAGCTGCTGCGTAGTGCACGGATCGAACTCGGTGATGTCCAGGTCAGCGCCCAGAATATCCGCGGCGGGATCAGCGGTCAGATCGATTACGCCGACCAGAAACTGGTTGCTGACAACCTGGTGCTGAATTATGGCGGCAACGAGGTCAACCTCAAGCTCACCGCGAGCGATCTGCTCGGCAAGCGCCCCCAGGGAAACTTTACTCTGACAGCGACGGAGATCGACCTCAACCGTCTGACCGCGACAGCGGGGGATGCTTCCGCCGCACCGCGTGAAGCCGGAGAAGAGCCAGTAGCCGGCAGTGAGCCCGCCGAAGAGATCGGGCCGATCGATGTTCCGCTCGACCTGACCGGTCGGGTCGCCATCGACCGCGTGCTGTACAAAAAAGTGACGTTGAAGAACCTGACGGCCGACGTGAGCCTGAAACAGAACAAGCTGAAGATCAGTAATATCAAGACCGAGACCCCCGGCTCTGGGGTGCTGCAGGCCGAGTCGCTCGTCGATTTGAACGTTCCCGGATTAGCCTATCAGGGGAGTACCTCCCTGAGTCAGCCTGATTTCGCGGCATTGATGAACGGCCTGCTACCGACTACGGATCAGGCGGCCAGTGGGCGTTTCGAGTGGAAGAACAGCTTTTCCGGACGCGGAACGCTGCCGGATGCATTGTTGAAGGCGCTGCAGCTTGACGGCAATTACCAACTGCAAGAAGGGAAGATCGACGGCGGCGGGCTGCTGGCCGCGCTGGCCGGTTTCCTTGGTTACCCTGAATTGAAGACCATCGCCTATGACACCTTCGCCGGGGATTACGTCATGCGCGACGGCCAGCTTCAGGTCGACAGCGCCCTTGATGGTTCGACTATCAAGATGTTCCCCAAGGGGACGGTCGGGATCAACGGTGACCTCAATCTGGCGCTGGAAACCCGCCTTGCACCCGAACTGGTCGCCAAACTGGGACGCAGCGATCTGGTCACCCAAACCCTTACCGATGCGCAGGGTTGGGGGATCCTCCCGCTGAAGATCAAGGGAACGCTCAAAAGTCCGTCCATCGGTCTCGACAGCACGCTGCTGAAACAGCGTCTGGCGGACAAAGCCAAGGAAAAGGTTGCCGAGAAGATCTTGGAACGGGTCGGTGGCTCAAGCTCGGATTCCCAGGAGCCGACCAAGCAGCTGCTCGATGGGGCGCTCAAGAAGCTGTTCGGGAATTGAAAAATACGGTGGGATACTCGTGAAAAAATATCTGGAACCCAGCAGGGTCATCAACTTCGATGATCCTGCTGTCGCAGAACTGGCAGAGCAACTCGCGCAAGGGGCAATGGGTGAGAATGACATCGTCCGGCGATGCTTCGAATTTGTTCGTGACAAGATCAAGCACAGTTGGGATTACAAACTCAACCCGGTCACCTGCCGAGCTGCGGATGTTTTGTTACACGGGACGGGTTACTGCTATGCTAAAAGTCACCTGCTGGCTGCCTTGCTCCGTAAGAACGGTATTCCAACAGGACTGTGTTATCAGCGTCTGCCCGTCAATGATTCCGGTGCACCTTACTGTCTGCACGGCCTTAATGCCGTTTATCTCGCGGAGTATGGCTGGTACAGAATCGACGCCAGAGGGAACAAGGCTAACGTCAATGCACAATTCTCCCCGCCGCTTGAGGCATTGGCGTTTCCAATTCAGGAAACACATGCGTGCGATCTGCCGGAAATCTGGTCAGAGCCTTTACCCGTCGTGACAGATGTTCTCGAACGCTACGATGATATTGAACAGGTGTTCCGTAACCTGCCTGATATCCAGTTGCTGAATTTAAAATAGGACCGTATCCGTGTCTCTGTGACTGGTTTTTTGTGCCGATGGGGATCTCAAGCTACAATCCTTTCCTTTTGACAAGTGATGCTCAGCACGTTAGATTTGCGCAACACACATTAACGCAGTCATCTGAGATTCAGAGGGGGATCGATGATACATAACGACAAGCCATCCGAATTAAATAACGGGTGGCTTGTTTTGTTTGTGGAATGTGTACACGCCCCCATTGACAAGTCATTCCAGATCCGATGCAAAAGCGGAGCGCCTTTGAATTCAAACATTAAGAATGTGAAAAATATCAGTGCTTTCATACTGGTTTTAGTAGCGCTTGCAATTGTGTATGCCACCTTCTACGAGGCAGCCTCTTACTCTAGCCTCCCCGTATATCCAGAGGCAGAGAAGGTGACTTATCACACTGACCAACCAGCCACGGGGTTCAACTCCTGTACCTACCTGGTTGAGAGCTTTTTCCCGGCTGGAGACTTGATGCTTTTATCAACAGTGAACTCAAGCGTAATGGTTTTAAACCGTTCACTAGCCCATCTCAGCCTGTGCAGGGTGAGTGGTACGCGACGGATCCGAAAACTTTGACTGACGTACCAACTCAAGAAATTCCTGCGCGGTACATAGAATTTTGGGAGAACAGCGCTACTGACGAAATCGTATGGGTGGTACTCATGTATGCACCATTAGGCGAATTGGAGAACTGGAAGAATGTTGTTCAGGTGAGCCTTAATAGCGGCAGTCTTTCAGCATTTAAGGAATGCCAATGATATTGAAACGTTCTTTAATGTCTTAATCGAACTGGCTATAAAGAATCACATTCTTACCACAATGTTAAATTCTCTTTGGTATTCACCGTTAGGAGGGGATTGGATGAGGATAAACATATTTTCACTATTAGCTTTTGTCTTGCTTACGGCATGTGCCCCTCCTGTTGATATCAGTACAGGTATTGAGAACCTGAATAATAATTGCTATGAAGATTTAGATGACCCTGTATTGAAAATCAATTTTCCTTTTGAAATTGTTTCTGTCAGGTCGGCAGATAGGTATGAAAATGACGGTAAAATTAAGCTGACAATAAAGAGTCTTGAAACGAATAATATTAAACTTAGTGTTAAAATATTCAAATACAAAATTTTATCCGATGACTTGTTGTTCGAAAAGCTGAATGAAGAAAAGTACATAAAAAATGATTATGATAATCTTATAAGAAAAAGAAAAGGGTTTGTCACATTAAAAGTGACGGACTATTTCAGAGATCAGACAATTGAGACTACGATAATTAAAAAAATCGATAAAAAAAGAATAGTAATTATAGAGATAAAAGAGGCCTACTATCCACTTCCAAAAAACTGGAAGTCAAACAAAGAATCAATCATCGAGAAGTATGCCGATTATGCTAACTCCATTTTTGATCAAATATGAATTTCAACCTGTTAGGTAGAGGGCCGACCCAGGTAGCCTGTTACAACGTTCAGAGCCTAAATATGACCCACCTTCAAACACATATCGACCATTTGGTCATTGCCGCTGAGACCCTTGAACAGGGTGTTGCTTATGTGAAAGAACAGTTGGGTGTCGGGATGCCCTTTGGCGGTGTTCATCCGCAGATGGGGACTCACAATCACCTGATGCGGCTTGGTGATGGAATCTTCCTTGAAGTTATCGCCATAAATCCGGATGCCGAACCTCCTCGGCGGCCGCGCTGGTTTGGTCTGGATGATGCCCTGATTCGGGCGCAGCTTGCGGTACAACCTGTTTTGCTCACCTGGGTTGTGAATAGCAATGATATCGACCAACTCATTCGAAATGCGGCCTTTTCGGCAGGAACGGCAGAGCCGATCAGTCGTGGGGATTTGCACTGGCATTTTGGTTTGCCGGAAGATGGGCGTTTGCTCGCTGGTGGGACGCTGCCTTACGCGATCGAATGGCACACGGACCGACATCCCGCTGAGTCAATGGCGGACCTGGGATGTCGTTTCGAGAAACTTGAGATCTATCATCCTCGTGCGGAGTGGCTGCAGTCAGCTTTGGAATCGATTGCCGCGCAGGATCTGGTTACGGTTCATCCGTTGCCGGGGAATGAAACAGCGTACATGGTTGTTTCTGTTCAAACTCCTGCTGGATTGAAAAGCTTGTCGAGCAAAATATGCTGATGTGTGCTGAGCAGCGAGGAATCTGAATGGCATTATGAAGAATGTAGAGCAGCTTGAAAAAAGGTGGAAGCGTTTGAAATTTTCTTATCGGTTGTTGATCGCCTGCCTTTTGTTCTTCGGTTTTTTCATTTTATATTTCACAGCAGTTTCTTCAGAGCTCTCAAGAAATCTTGCGTACATTGTGGGGGCGGTAATTATGCTTCCCCTGTACGCATATATTTTTATCTGGAAATGCCCACGCTGCGGGAAAAATTATGCGCACTATTTTGGTCAGCTTACCTATGAATGGCCTTTGTTCAAAAAGTGTGCGAAATGCGAATTGCCTTTTGGTTCTACGTGTTTTGACGAGCAAGATTTGGCTGAGCAGCTTAGGATGGAAAACAGTAAGAAATGCCCTTACTCTCATCTGCCGGAGGATAACACGACAGACATCTGTAAAGGATGCGGTGTCGTAATTGAGAAGAAATCTGAGAAGTAATTATATCTAGTCGGTTCGTCGATAGCGCCAGCCCCGCTTATGCTTTATGGCTCTCCACCAGCTTTCCTAACAGCTACTCACATTCCCCAAAGCACAACATAACTCTTTTGACGCGGCCAGCAGCTTTTTCTTCGCATTCTCCAGCCGTTCGCCCGACAGGCGTGTCGGGGAGGCGGTTACTGACATTCCGGCGACCACGATCCCGTTTTCATTGCGCACCGGCATGGCGATGGAGCGCACGTTTTCATCGAGTTCGCGGTCATCGATGGCGATCCCTTCGCTGCGCACCTGTTCGATCGTTTCTCTCAATTTTTTGGGGTTGGTAATCGTCCTGCTGGTGTAGGCCTGGAAATCCGTTTCGGCCAGGTATCTCTCGAAGCTCTCTTCATCGAGATGGGCCAGGAGAATCTTTCCTAAAGCGGTGCAGTAGGCGGGGAGTTTGGCTTTGACCTCGATCTTGACGCTCATGTCGTCGGGAGTGAAGCGTTCGAGCGTCAGCATTTCGTTGTTCTGCAGGACCCCGAGGTTGACGGCATCGTTCACTTCGACCTGCAGGCGGCGCAGGATCGGGGCGGCGATACGTGACAGTCCGTAGCGGTTTTTGACCTGAGCACCCATCTGGTAGATCTTCAGGCTGGCGGTGTAGTGCCCGGTATCGGCCTCCTGGATGACATATTTCATCTCGATCAGGGTGTTCAGAAAACGATGGATGGAGCTTTTGTTCAGGTCCAGCGCCTTGCTTAGAGTGGCCGCTTTGGCGGGGCCTTCCTGGCAGAGGTATTCGAGCACCCGGAACATTTTGATTGATGATGCCATCGACATGGTGAGTCTCTCCGCAGGTACAGAGCGCAAGGAGTCATAAGGGATTCACGTTTCGCTGCAATTTATCAGCCCTCCTGCGAAAGCGCAACAAAACCGGTTTGCCGGACAGTTGTGAAAAAAAGGCCGGGCAGAGCCCGGCCGAACAAAGGATGACAATTCAGACCGTTTGTACGTTTATGAGTTAACCGGCTTTGCCGTAGCCGGGAATTCGGCATTGGAACGTTTGTCAAGCAGGCGGAACAGGGCCGCAAATACCAGTCCGGCGATGTTAACGCCGAGGGCGATGAGGAATGCGGTGTCGTAGGAACCGGTCGCGACGCGGACCTTGGCGGCGGAGAGCGGGCCGGTCAGGGCGGCCATGCTCAGGCCGATGAAGGTGATGCCGTAATTGACGCCGAAGTTCTTGAGGCCGTAGCGTTCGCTGATGATGCCGGGCATGGTCCCCATGAACCCGCCGAAGACCGCGCCGACACCGATACCGGAGGCGACAAAGCCCGCGACGTTAGCGGTGAAGGTGAGGTTGAGCAGAGAGACCGCCGAGACGACATACATCACCATGATGGTGTTGGAACGACCGATGCGGTCGGACAGACCGCCGAAGCCGATCCGGCCGAGGACGTTGGCGAGGCTGATGATGCTGACGAAGAACGCGGCTTTCATCGGCGTGAGGTTGTACATCAACTGGCCGATCGGCGAAGCGTGGGCAAGAATCATCAGACCGGACATGGTGCCGCAGAACATCATCATCAGAACCATCCACCAGGCGGCATCGCGAATCATCTTGTGCCAGATGACGTTGTTGTCGCCTGTCTTGTTGACGGTAACTGCCGGCGGAGTCCACCCTGCCGGTTTGTAGCCGGCCGGAGCTTTTTTGACAACGAAGCAACAGGCGGCGATGATGACGAAGAAGACCGCACCGAGAATCTGGAAGGTAGCGAGGACGCCGTACTTGATGATCAGGGCGCTGGCGATCGGTGCGACGATCATCGCACCACAGCCGTAACCGGCGGCGCAGAGGCCCGAGGCCAGTCCGCGCTTGTCGGGGAAGAACTTGACGGTGTTCCCCAGGTTGGCGCAGTAGATGAACGCGCCGCCGGTTCCGGCCAGCACGCTGTAGGTGAGGTAAAGCATGCCGACCTTGGTGACCATGCCGGTCAGGACCAAGCCGATGGTGAACATCAGGCCGCCGATGATCATGCCGTTGCGGGCGCCCAGCTTGTCCTGGATAAAGCCGCCGGCGGTGGATGCCACCGGGCTGAGACCGTGGTTAATGGTAAAGGCCAGCGCCAGGGCAGGTGCCGCCCAGCCGAAGAGTTGCCCCAACGGATTGGCAAAGACGCTCCAGGCATAGAGGGTGCCGCAGCAGATGTTGGTGATGATGGCCGCGATCAGGATTGCCCAGCGATTGTAATGTTGCTCAGACATACATAGTTCTCCTTCATGAGGGTTGACAATAGGTCCCACGTCACGTTGATGCAGAAGGTCCCCACAGCCTGAAAATGACGGGTTCAGGCCGTGGAGAACGCTGCCGCGAAAAAACTGCTATGGTATGAAAATCGCTGTTTTGTGCCCCAGTTCAGCGGCTCTGTTCGCCAGCTGATCGAGGGGGGCGTATTCCATGCACTGGCTCAGGCAGTGATGAACACAGGACGGTTTTTTGCCCGCGGCAACCCGGTCGGCGCAGAGGTCGCACAACTGGGTCGGGGTGGGGACGTAATCCCATTCGAACTTGCCGGGGGTGACTTCCCAGGGGCCGTTTTCCAGCAGTTTGATCCCCCATTTGCCGCGCGGTAATTTCAGCACGTTCTTGCAGGCGACCTCGCAACTGTGGCAGCCGCTGCAGAACTGGTAGTTGATAAGCAAGCCATGCCTCTCCATTCGGGAAACTCCTTTCATTCCTCTTTTCAGTCCTTGATGCTCGAACTTTCAACCCGCTTCGCCTTGCAGATCATCTGCTTATAAGGCGCGCCGAAGCCGAGCTTGCCGATGGTTTTGTGCGGGATCATGGTGTTGAGGTTGGCATCCCAGACGCCGAACAGGTTTGGCGCTTCACCGTCCTGCTCCGGATACCACCAGCCGTGCACGGCATGGCAGACCTTGGGATGGATGGTCGCTGTCAGGTGGGCGACCATGCGACAGCGGCCGAGCATGTTCTCCAGTTCGACCCAGTCCCCCTCACCAATCCCCAGCTTCGCGGCAGTTTCCGGGTGAAATTCGACCACCGGATAGGGATCGATCTCGCGCAGGGTCGCGATTTGCCGGTGTTCGGAGTGGAAGGAGGTCGGCTTGCGCGCACCGGAGGTCAGGATCAGCGGATATTCGCTGAAGAGCTCGGGGGAAGAGAGTGGTCCGTAAGGCGGCTCCTGGTAGTAGGGGAGGGCATCATCCCCCCAGTTCTCGAACAGGGTCGATTTCAATTCAACCAGACCGGTGACGGTGTTGAAACCCGGCTCGCCGTCCACGCGCAGCAGCCCTTTTTCATATTTCTTGTAGGTATATTCCGGCTGATAGACACCCAGTTCGCTGAGGCCTTCGAAGTCGATCCCCAGCTCCGGTTGCAGCTGGTTGGTGAAGAAGTCCTGCACCGTTTCAAAGGGCCACATGTCGGGGTGCAGCCGTTTGCCCAGCTCCATGCAGACCTCGAGGTCAGACTTGGTGTCGCCGACGCGCAGCGCTTCGTTCATGGCGCCGAGGGTGATGGCGTTGCGGCCGTAGTTGGTGATGACCACGCCGTTATGTTCGGCAAAGGTCGGTAGCGGCAGGAAGATGTCGGCCAGGGCCATGGTTGTGGGATTATGGAACAGGTCCTGGGCGACGATCAGTTCCATTTTCTTCAACGCGTTGTACCAGCGCTGCGGCTGTACGGCGCTCGACGGTGCCAGCACGTTGGTGCTGTTGATCCAGGCCATGCGCAGCTTGTAGGGCTTGCCCGATTCCAGGGTGTCGAGGGTTTCGTCGGGGTGGGTGGTCGCCATGGCTGCGCCCACCGCCGGCCAGGTTTTGGCGCCCAGTCGTTTATCCCAGAGCTCCTCGCTCAGGTTGCGCCGCGTCTCCATCCGCCATTTGCCGAGCAGGGACGATGGCGGGCCGAGGGTCAGCCCACCCGGAACATCCAGGTTACCGGTGATCGCGGTCAGGGCCAGGATCGAGTGTCCCAGCTGAACACCGTTGGGGTTCATGTCAACGGCCAGGCCCCACTGGATCGAGGTCGGCTTCTCCTGGGCCATAATTCTGGCTACGGTGACGATGGTCTCCTCAGAAACCCAGGTGATCTCGGCGACCTTTTTCGGCGGATATTGCTGGACGCGCTCCTTGAGTTCTTCGAAGCCGTAACACCATTTTTCGACGAACTCCTTGTCGTAGAGCTCTTCATTGATGATGACATTGAGGAAACCGAGGGCCAGCGCCGCATCGGTTCCCGGGCGCAGCTGGCAGACATGCTCGGCATGGGCTCCCAGCCAGGTAACACGCGGATCGATACAGATGATCTTGGTGCCACGTTTCATCATGTCGATGATCGAATGACCGAAGAAGCCGTCCGGGTTCGAGAAGAGCGGGTTTTTCCCCCAGGTGACCACGTATTTTGGCAACGTAAAAGCCGGGTTGTCATAGCGGTCGGGATAGTTGCCGGCGAAGTCGATTTCCGGGTAGCCGGCACCGAGGATGAAGTCGGTGATCGCGCAGCGCGGGCCGTAGCAGGACCAACCGCTGATCGGCTGACTGACATTTGGAGTGCCGATGGAGGCGAAGGCGAGGGGGTAGTAGTAGAGGCAGGCCTCGCGACCGGTGCCGCCGAAGACGATGATCGACTCGGCGCCGTGGTCGGCTTTGAGCTGGTTGATTTTGGGAATGATGATGTCCCAGGCTTCATCCCAGCTGATCGGGGTCCAGGTGTCCTTGCCACGATCCTTGGGATCGCGCTTCATCGGGGTGGTGATACGCTTGGGGTGGTGAACGTACTCCGGCAGAGACAAGCAGCGGACGCAGAGTCGCCCGTTTGTGATCGGGTGCTCCTCATCGCCTTCAACGTCGACCAGACGACCATCTTTCACGGTCAGGCGCATTCCACACCCGACCGGATGTTCCCCCGGCGGTGACCAGCCACAGGTGCGTACGGTGTACGAGCCATCGGAATTTTGTGATTTCCATTCGTTCTTCATCTTGTTTTGGCCTCCTGATTCGAGATCTTAATTGTCTATAATGTGAACTTGTATTTCTTAATATGGACTGCAATGGGCGGGCCAAAATTTGAAAATTTACGTCTAGTGCTATATTTCAGTAGGTTAGCTATTTATATTTGAAGCTGTATCTAGCTTGTTGAAATCTCAAAATGAACTTGGCAGGTGCTTCTGTATTGAGTGTTTAAGTCTTCAGGCCGATAGCGGTGCGGGATTCTCAACATCGGACAGGCATGTCATCTTGATTCTTCTTGTGGTGGGGAAGGGGTTGGTTGAGAGTCGTTGTTGAATATCAGATCAGGATTATTGGAACTGGATTCAAATGACAAAAAGGCCGACCCCAATTCGGATCGGCCTTTTTGTCAGGCTCTGAGACCTGCTCATTTAACATCTCAGCTGTCAGTGCTCGATGATTTCTCGCAGAGACTTTTCCAATTTCACGACCGCGTTTTCTCTGCTGCGATCTTTCTTGGAGTAGCAGCGTGTGGCGATGTGAATCTGTTCGGTGCCAACCAGATAGAATCTCTTAGTGATCTTGTTGGCTGTTTTGCTCCCCGGAGCGTTATCGACGCTGGTCGTGTGGTCCTGACGGGTTTTGACCAAAACTTTGTTAAAGCGAGCGAGGTCTTTTGATGTATTGAACAGGAAGACGACAGGTCCGGAGCTGATGTGAAGTTTGTGTGTATTGAGGTCGAATTTGATTTGTTTGCGCCAACTGGCTAGGTAGAGACACCAGCTAAGCATCGGGATCAGAACAATCCAGGACACCGTCCTGATGATGAGTGTTGTGTCGTTGTGAGTATGAATACGCAGGGCCAGGGCACCCAGGAGGATCAACAGCAGGGCATAGAATGCCCGCCCCGTTGGGGAGATGTCTTCATACAGAATGACGATTCCATTACTGATGCTGTATGTGGGTGATGATGACATGATGTGGCGGCTGGTTGGTTTCTCTGCGAGGCAAAAAACTCAAGGTTAATAGTCCTCAAGATCTTTCAGGACCCTGTCCTCGTTTGGGAAATGCCCCGTCATCAGCTTGGAGAAGAACAGGTCACCATCAACGATAATTTCAAATGCTCCGCCACGCGATTCAATCAGTTCCACGTCGGCACCGAATTTATCCTTCAGCCTGGCCGCCAGACCGGCGGCGAGCGCGCTGTAATCTCACTGGGTACAGTATTCAATCTTAATTTTCATAGTTTTTCCTTTTGAAGAGGACGCAGGTTTCAGGTGTCGGGGTACAGGAAAACTTGAGACTCAGGTAACCACATTTAAACCGTGATGACTGGGTTAGATTTTTCCTGACTCCTGACTCCTATCTACTCCACATACTCCCGCACCCGGAAGGGGACGCCCAATTCCCGGGCGACATCTGCGCAGGCATCGGTGTCGATCCCGGGATAGCAGACCGCCGTCGCTGTGACCTGGGGAATCTGCTCGCGGGCGAGCATGATAAATTCCTTGACCGCTTCATAGGCTTCCGGGCCGTAACTGGATTGACAGAGCTTCTGATAGCCCTCGGCATTCGGAGCATTGAGGGAGATGGAGATTGCGTCGACGAGCCCGGCGAGCTCCGGCAGGATATCGCGGCCGTGGACCAGGTTGGCCTGGCCATCGGTGTTGATGCGGACCTTGATACCGCGCTCTTTGAGCCAGGAAGCGACCTCCTTGATCAGGTCGAGGCGCAGGAGCGGTTCGCCGTAGCCGCAGAAGACGACTTCTGCATAAAGGCTCGGGTCGCCGATGGCGGCGATCACTTCGGCGGCTGTCGGTTCGCTGTCGAGCTTCAGCTCATGCCCTTTGACGACGAAATCGTCGAAACGAGCGCAGAACAGACAACGGTTGGTGCAGCGGTTGGTGATGTTCAGATAGAGGGATTCGCGGATCTGATAGGCGATGGTGCCCGTTTCCTGCTCCGGCCCGAAGCCGAACAGATCACGGCAGTTGCGGCTGGTCACGCGGGCAATGTCCGCAATCGACAGCCTCTTGATTTCGGCCATCTTCTCAGCGGTGTAGCGGACATAGGCCGGCTCGTTGCGCTTGCCGCGGAATTTCTGTGGTGACAGGTAGGGGCAATCGGTTTCGACCAGCAGGCGGTCGAGGGGGATGGCCTTGACGATCTCACGGGTTTCCTCATTTTTCGGGTAAGTAATCGGCCCCGGAAAGGAGAGGTAGAAGCCGAGGTCGAGGCATTTGTGTGCCATCTCCAGATCCCCGCTGAAACAGTGCAGGACGCCGCCGACCTCGGCGGCATTCTCCGCGACCAGAATCTCCAGGACTTCATCGTGGGCGTCGCGGTCGTGAACGATGATCGGCTTGCCGACCTCTTTCGCCAGTTGAATCTGACGGCGGAAGGCCGTGCGCTGAACATCGCGCGGTGAACGGTCGCGAAAATAATCGAGGCCGATCTCTCCAAGGGCGACGACCTTGGGGTGGGCGAGCATGGTCCGCAACTGGTCCAGGGTCTCATCGCTGATCTCAAGGGCATCGTGGGGGTGAACACCAACGGCAGCATAGACCTGGGGGTACTCTTCGGCGATGGCGACGCTGGCGGCGGAACTCTCCATGTCACAACCGATGGTCAGCATGTGGCTGATGCCATTGTCGAGCGCCCGCTGGATGGTTTCAGCACGGTCCTGGTTGTATTGACCGCTGTCGAGATGAGCGTGGCTGTCGATAAGAGAAGGCAGGGTCGCCATGTGGCATGCTCCAATAAAAAGCGGGGGCGTCGTTACGGCGCCCCCGTCAGGTCATTCACTATGAACTCTCTTTTCCTTGAAGAGAAGGGCGGAGAGGTCAGTCTACTCGGTTTCGATCCGCGGGAACAGGGGGGTGGCTTTTTCGATCTGGGTTCCGGCCTGCAGGCCGCCCCAGNGCCCCAGTTTTCCTGCCCTTCGAGGCTCAGGTCGCTGCTGTCGCAGCCGAGAATGCCGAGGATCTTTGCTCCGGTATCAGGCATGAAGGGGGCGACGAGCAGGGCGACGATACGGATCGCTTCGTGCAGGTTGTAGATGACCGTCGCCAGACGCTCACGTTGGGTTTCGTCCTTGGCCAGCGCCCAGGGGGCGGTCTCGTCGATATACTTGTTGCCGGCGGAGATCAGTTCCCAGATCGAGATGAGCGCCTTGTTGAAGGCCAGGTTCTCCATGTGAGTATCGACCGCTTCAACGGTGGCGGCGAACAGGTCGATCAGTTTCTGATCGGTCTCATCGGCAGCGCCCGGTGTCGGCAGCTCGCCGCCGAAGTACTTGCCGAGCATGGCCGTCGAGCGGCTGACCAGGTTGCCGATATCGTTGGCGAGGTCGGAGTTGATCCGGTTGACCAGGGCGCTGTGGGAGAAGTCGCCGTCGAGACCGAAGGGGACTTCACGCAGCAGGAAGTAGCGGATGGCGTCGACGCCGTACTTGTCGATCAGCATGTTCGGCTCAACCACGTTAGCCAGGCTTTTGCTCATCTTCTGCCCCTCGACCGTCCACCAGCCGTGAGCAAAGACTTTTTCCGGTAGCGGAATGCCTGCGGCCAAGAGGAAGGTTGGCCAGTAGACCGTGTGGAAGCGCAGGATGTCCTTGCCGATGACATGAACATCGCAGGGCCAGTATTGAGCAAAGTCACCGTTATCGTCTTTAGGGAAGCCCAGCGCGCTGATGTAGTTGGTCAGCGCGTCAAACCAGACATAGATTACATGCTTGTCGTTGCCGGGAACCGGGATGCCCCAGGAGAAGGTGGTGCGAGAAATTGACAGGTCACGCAGCCCCTCGCGGATAAAACTCAAGATTTCGTTGCGCCGGGTTTTCGGTTGAATGAAGTCGGGGTTGGCTTCGATGTGAGCGAGCAGCTGCTCCTGGTACTTGCTCATGCGGAAGAAGTAGGATTCCTCCTTGAGCTTGTCTGTCGGACGACCGCAGTCCGGGCAGTTGCCGTCAAGCAGTTGCTTCTCGGTCCAGAATGTTTCGCAGGGAGTGCAGTACCAGTCTTCGTACTCACCGAGGTAGATGTCATCTTTTGCCTCTATGGTGCGAAAGATCTCCTGCACCGCCACCTTGTGGCGTTCCTGGGTGGTGCGAATGAAGTCCGTATTCGAGATGTTGAGCTTTTCCCAGAGCGACTGGAAGCGCTTTACGACGCGGTCTGCCAGCTCAAGTGGGGTTTCACCCTTGGCCTGGGCCGCTTTCTCTACCTTCTGCCCATGCTCATCGGTTCCGGTTAAAAAGGCAACTTCGTAACCGCGGGCACGTTTATAGCGAGCCAGGACATCGCAAGCCAGGGTGGTGTAGGCATGGCCAATATGAGGGACGTCATTGACGTAGTAGATAGGGGTCGTTAGGTAGAAACGTTTATCTTTCGTCATGACTTGTCTCCCTGGTTGTTCTGTTCCGGTTTGCGGTCAGCGCGTG
>PKUG01000091.1 GCA_002869665.1 Desulfuromonas sp.
CCGCTGTCCCGCCAAAGCTTCAGGGGCCTGCTTGCCATGCACCTGCACTTCACGGATGCGGGCCTGCACACCCGCAGGAAGCAATTCGAGGCTGTCTCCCGGAACGATCCGACCGCTGTTCAAGGTGCCGGTAACAACGGTACCGAAGCCACTGATCGAAAAGCAGCGATCGACCGGCAAACGCACAGCGCCGGTTATTTCCCTTACCGGAACCTGTTGCAGCTGCTCGCAAATGGTTTCCAGCAATGTATCAAGACCTTCACCGGTCAGCGACGAAACCCGGCAGCAGGGAGCGTTAGCCAAAAAGCTGCCGGAAACCTGTTCGCTGATCTCTTCTTCGACGATATCGAGCCAGTCCGGCTCGACCAGGTCACACTTGGAAATGACCAGGATACCGTTCTGCAGCTGCAGCAATTCCATGATCTGTAGATGCTCACGGGTCTGCGGCATGACTCCTTCGTTGGCGTCGACAACCAGCAGGACCAGGTCGATCCCGGCGATCCCGCTAAGCATCTGAGGGATGAATTTCTCGTGACCAGGCACGTCGACAACCCCGGCGATCTGCCCGTTACCGAGATCGAGCTTGGCAAATCCCAGCTCGATGGAAATCCCCCGCGTCCGCTCCTCGGCCAGCCGGTCAGTCTCGGTTCCAGTCAGGGCACGGATCAACGCCGACTTACCGTGATCGACATGCCCCGCCGTACCGATGATGTAATGCTTCTCTTCCGCCACAATTATCCTTTGTCGTTTCTGATCTTAAAAGCTGCTTACCACTAAGGCACTAAGGACACCAAGAAAACATGAAGATTATTGTTTCAGCCTCAAGACAAAGGCCTCGATAACGTCAGATGAAACAGATAAAGCCATTGAGATCCCCCAAAGGCCTTACACTCTGCTTTTATCCGCATTTGATCGTGAAGTCATCATGAAGAAAAAAATAGTTATCGATTTTATTTCTAAACTGAACGGCAAACAGTCCTTCAAGATATTTGCCTTTACTTCGTGTACTTAGTGCCTTAGTGGTGAAAAAATAGTGGTAAAAAAACTCTTCTACTCCGCCGCCCGGATCGCCGCAATCAGGATCTGCGCCAGCAGGTCCTCTTCCTGGTCGAAGACGGCGCGCAGGTTGACCAGCAGGCGGTCATTGCTGGAGCGAACGACCACTGCCGGCTCATAACCGCGCAGACGCCTGGCCAGATCCTGAATCCGCTCGTTCAGCGGGTTGATCTCGACCGCCCAGTCGGGCAGTTCAGTCAACGGCATCGCCCCACCGCCGACGCGCGACACATCCTCGATCAGCCGCACCTCAATCGGCAACTCCTCGTCACTAAGCCGCTGGAAGAGCTTCTCGCAGCGTTCCTTCTGCACGGCGGGATCGGCCGCGAACATGCGCAGCACCGGCAATTCCTCCTGCGCCCGCTCCGGCTTCAGGTAGAGGCGCAGGGTCGTCTCAAGGGCCGCGAGAGTGAGCTTGTCGATCCGCAGCGCCCGCGCCAGCGGATGTTTGCGCATTTTGTCGAGCAGATCGGCACGACCGACGATGATTCCGGCCTGGGGGCCACCGAGCAGCTTGTCGCCACTGAAAGTGATAACATCGACACCGGCCTGAACCACTTCCGGAACTGTCGGTTCCCGTTCCAGGCCGAAGCCGCTGAGATCGATCAACAGGCCGCTGCCGAGGTCTTCCATCAGCACCAGGTTATGCTGGCGGGCCAGCGGCAACAGGTCGCGGGCCGGGACGTCGCGGGTGAAGCCGACGATGCGGTAATTGCTGGTGTGAACCTTGAGCAGAATCGCGGTGTTCTCGTTGATCGCCGCTTCGTAATCGCGCAGATGGGTACGGTTTGAGGTGCCGACTTCGCAGAGTTTCAGCCCCCCGGCCTCCATGACGTCGGGGATGCGGAAAGCGCCGCCGATTTCGACCAGTTCACCGCGTGAGACAACCCCTTCCTTGCCGCGCCCGAGGGCGGTCAGAGCAAGGAGAACGGCGCCGGAGTTATTGTTGACCACCAGCGCCGCCTCGGCGCCGGTCAGCCGGGTGATGATACTCTCGACGTGACTGTAGCGATGTCCGCGGCAGCCGCTGTCGAGTTCGAATTCAAGATTGGAATAGCCTTCGGAGACCATCTGGATGGCCCGCACCGCACTGTCGGCAAGCGGAGCTCGGCCGAGGTTGGTATGCAGCAGGGTGCCGGTGGCATTGATGACCTTGCGCAGCGAGGGCTGGAGCAGGGCCTGGCATTTTTCAGCTGCGGCTGCGGCCACGCTCGCGGGGACCAAGCGGTCCGCGGTAACCGCACCGCCGGCAAGAATCTCCTGGCGCAGCGCCATCACCGTATCCTGCACGGCGCCGGAAACCGCCTCCTGCGGCAGGAGGTCGACAAAGTCATTCAACACTGCTTCGCGCAAAACGCGATCGACGGCAGGCAGGTTTCTCAGCAGGTCCTGTCGGTCACTCATGGCCATCCTCACTCGTGGTCGTTAAGGGTCCGGATTTTTCCGCCCGCGACTATAGCATGTCATTCTGAAAATGGCTATGCCTTCAATATGATAAGATTCCCGCGTTTTTTCGCGCGCCTGGAGCGATTTCATTTGTGCAGTCACCCCGTGGCCACAAGCCGGTTTGACGAAAAAGAAACCACCGGCCTTCACAACGGCGTTTTTCCTGTTGACACCCAAATCGCTGTTTTGCTATAACTCGCCACCTACGGGGCTGTAGCTCAGTTGGGAGAGCGTTTGACTGGCAGTCAAAAGGTCCGCGGTTCGATCCCGCGTAGCTCCACCATAGAAAATTAAGCACTTAGCGATTTATCGTTAAGTGCTTTTTTCTTTTCAAACCCTTTGGGTGCCAAGATAGGTGCCAAGATTTATTTTTCTGCCATGTTTTTGTTACCTTAGAACCTCGATTTTCTAATCTTGACGACTCCCCCATTTCTTCAAATTTCAGATACCAAATAAAGTAACAACTAGGCTGTTTTGAATGGTTTTTGCATTCTTGCACCAGTTCCCTAAAAATCAAACGGAGCCACAAACCGGGGCTTGCATTCCCGCACAGGGGGACAGACCTAGAAGGACCCGTCGCGCCGTATCACTTCCGGATGCTTTCCAGCTATCCAACCGGCAACAGAGGCTAGGACGGGGGAATTTTTCGCGGATGTTTGAACAGTTCAAGGGGCGCGGGGTCCCAAGATATAGGCGGCGGGGTGATCGTCGCTTGTGCGGGCGTTCAGGCGGCGGAATGATCCCCCCGGCGGATGTCTCGCCATTCGCCGGGGGTGCTGTTCGATGGGTTTGCTGTTTTAACCGGCGGGCAGCAGAAACGTCTGATTTATCCTAAGGTGATCCAGGAAAGAGTTACAGTAGGACTTACAGGAAAGCCCCGACACTGAAAAAATGTTGGGGCTTCATTTTTACTGAAAATGGTGATTTGTAATATAGGAGACGTTTTGTCTTTTTGAATTACTTAAGAGCGTCCCCCTTTCCATGCACGTAAATTCCTATCTCCAGGGAGGAGTGTATTCAAATGAGAAAGATCAGTTTGACTATTCGCCTAAAGACATTGGTTTGTTAGGCATCATTATTAAACATTAGACAAGATGCCAATGCTGGGCTTAAGTGTTAGACCCAGTTCTCGTGCAACCGCCCAGTAAAGAGCAGTGTCGGCTGCAACAATTGGGCGTTGGATCTTGGTTTCAAGTTCAGAAATAATGTCGAGAGTTCTTGCTCCTGCCCCTGTTACTACAATTGCTTCCGCGCTGGAAGCGGCCCCAGCAGAAAAAGCGATCGAATTGCTTGTCAGTTCATTTGTCATGGACCAGCCAAAATCTTCGATCTTTATTCCTGGGCCAGCAACTCCTTGGTCTGAAAGCGACGAAACATGCACCACGTCAAAACCACACAGATTCATAAAATATGAGAAGCCGTCACGCCAGACATTGTCGTAGTACGTACAATTTACAGCGATTTTATTAACACCTAGTTCCCTAAGGGCATCAACCATAGCAAGGCTTGTCATGAGGGCAGGAAGTTCTGTAGCGCTTGTTATGGCCTCTTCTCTGTAACGTGCCTCTGCTTCCGACTGAGCGCAAGCCCACGCAAATGGGCTGCCAACCTGCGCAATGAGTTCGCAACCCATTGCTTTTAAACTTCTTGCACATAAATTGAGTTCATTCTGAGTGGTTGCGATAGTCTCCAGCCGATAGTCAAATTCTGGAAGAAGAAGAGGCGCTTGCTGAGTTAGAACACATTCTTCAACCACTGTGGGGAACTCGGAAGGAGCCGGATCAAACCAAGCTGGTGCGCTGATAAAACCAATTTTGGTTTTGTTGTTCATAGTTCAGATGCCTAACTAGTTAATAAGAAGCGATTGCCTTTATACCACTTTGTAAGATTCAGTTCACCAAGGGAAATCCAGAGTTTTACTGTCCACCAAGACAAATAGGAAACTGTAGCCAAGTTTGAAACAAAAAAACGGCCACCTGGATGACCGTTACTATTTATCCTGTTATTTCTATTCTTGGGTCAAAATACCCTCAATCTTCAGGTCTCTTATAAGGGCTGCAATATGAGAAAAGTCCCTCCAGTGCAAAAGGGTCGAATATCTTCAAAAACCATTTAATTACCACTTTATTTTACAAAAGAGGATTCATCTCTTCTGATTAATTTTTCCACCTCTTCTCTGCTGCTTACAATAATTAATGGAACAGAGTTTACGATAATTTTAGAAAATGAATGTAGAAATGCTTTAAGAATATTATCATTTGTAACAATATAATGAGTGACGTGAGGAGCACGACTCTTAACATCGGCACACATTTCAGCGCTTCTTATTGCATCTTTTGCTTGATAGGTGAATTTTTGACAATTAGTAAAATCTGAAAGAATATAACGATAATTCTTAAGGGCGACTAACTCGAAAATTTCTTTCTGTACAGAATGAATATCCGTGCTGTGTACGTTGCCAGAATACTCTATAATAATTTTATTGTCCTCTAGTGAAATTATATACATCGCTGTCCACTCCGACCATAAAAGTTATTTTTATTACATTTACTTTCCTGAATGAACAAATATTGATGAGTTTTATCTTGTCGATTTTCTTCATAGCGTAAGAATGATTATACATTATTTTTCCGATTTCACCCCCCCTGCAATCTGAGAATCGCCTGCGCATTCGGTACATTTTTATGAACTCACTATCGAAGAAAGGAGAGGATCATGGTAATGAAAATTGGTTATGCGCGGGTCAGTACCTCTGGGCAAAATCTTGATCTTCAATTGGATCGTCTGGCTGACTGTGACCGCATCTACAGAGAAAAGGTCTCGGCAGCTTCTACGAAAAACCGACCTGAGCTAAAGAACGCTCTCGACTTTGTCCGAGAGGAAGACGTGTTCATAGTGACGAAGTTGGATCGGCTAGCTCGGTCAGTTGTTGATCTGTCCAACATCGTTCAGCGGCTGGAAGATAAAAAAGTTGATCTTGTCGTTCTTGATCAGGGAATCGACACCACAACAATCTATGGCAAGCTGCAGTTCAACATCCTTGCTGCTATAGGCGAATTTGAACGGGGCCTGATTCGTGAACGCTCACGGGAGGGTCGAGACAAAGCAAAATACAGGGGTGTGAAGTTCGGTGCGAGACCAAAACTCTCGTCAGGGGATACCCAGTCACTCGTGCAGGATTTTATGACACCCGGATTGAGTAAGCGGGAATTAGCCGAACTCTATGGGATCAGCATATCCTCAGTATACCGATTGTTTGATGAAAACAGACCTGCCGATGCAGCTTAAAGACAAAGGCCACCCGTAATAATCAGGTGGCCTTTTTTCTGAGTAAAAAGTCTCCGAAATGTCTCTATCTATCAGAAACCACTTATCAGCTGACACGAGGGGGCTTTCCCATGTTAAAACCCGTGATTTTTTGAGAATCATCTTCCTCAGTTTTGACAGATTCTTTGGACGTGTTTTAGAGCGCTTTCAACCAACCTTTGCAGCATTCATTGTTGTATATTCCATCAGATTTGTTCGTTCTCTTCCTTCCTGATAAGAGCCGACAAACTTAACGGCCCTGTCTGGACCAAACCTTCTTCTCTTCTACATACTTTTTTGAAGGGTCCGCAAATTCGGGGTAAAACCCTTCTTTTGGCAATAAACCCTCTCTGCTTCTGTGCTTTCGGACATTAGCATAATAAACAGTTTGTGCAGGGTGATGAAATGAACGGCTCAAGAAGGATCTATAAATACCATATTTAAAATAACTAGTTTTATCGCTCAAAGTATGTCCTTTGATATTTACTTTCTGTCCTCCATTTACCCAAACCTTGAAAAAACCATCTCGAGAACGAGACCAGTGGGCGTGAACTTCTATTTTGTGCCAACGTCCACGTAGATCTGACTCACTAATCAAGGGATAATACCTCTTCGTCAACTGGTTATCTAACCACAACCCGCCTTTGTGATTTTGAAACATGAAAGCAGGATTTCTGCCGTTCAGTTGATGGAATTGGCCAAGAGCTACTTTTGCAGGATAGATATTTGGGTAATCTTCGGGGACAAACATATGCCACCCATACCACCAGGTTTCACCTTCTTCGTTTGGGTATGACAAGGCATCTTCAGAAAGTTCTGATCTTTCCCGATCATTTTTGCAGTCGCTCCAACCCATTTCTTGGCCACAATCGCCAGGGCGAACTTCAAATCTTTCGACCACAGAAACGGGAGCATAGCCAGTTGGATCATTAATTGCCAAATAACCGTATGTTTTTGTATTTAGTGATCGATGAAAATTAAAAAATCCCTTATTGAAATCAGAGTCTTCAACAATTTCGTATTCCTGAGAATTGAGATTGGCTACAAATGGAGGCAACACTGATGGAGTCAAATCGTCCAGAGTTGGAGCACAACCCCAAAACGCAAACAATACAAGGCTTAAAATGATCAAACGCATTTGTCCTCCTTTTTTGTGTCTTACTGGATTTTTAAATCTTCTCATAAGTTTTGCTGAATTTCAATTTAAGAGAAATTTCGGACAAAATTTGAAATTTCTAGAAACTCTGACTTCTGAGAAACCATTGGATCAGGCACAGTATTGCGCGTTGTTGGCTCCTGGGCTAATCCCGATCAGATAACCACGTTCATGAAACGGTGATTCCGTGCGACCGCGGCGGGCCGTATCGAAGCAATGGCACACTCGGTGTTCAAGGTGGTTCGGGTCGGTAGTGCGGTTCAGCCAGCCGTGAATATGATTGCAGCGACAAAAGGGACAAGGGATTGTAATTTGACAGCATTCGGAGTCGTTGCAAGAGATACGTCCCCGCAGGATAGCCAGGCCAGTTTCAGGGTCAGTCATGGGTGTTGTTTTGCTCATAGCTTCACGTCCTTTTTCTATGTTCCGTTATTTGTGGGTTACACGGGTTACACGGGTTACAAGGGTTACAGCTTTGATATTATTATGTTTTTACGTAACCTCTACTGTAACATTTTTTTGAATTTGGGTTACACTTGGGGTAACGGAATTATTCAATAATTCCGGGCCTGTAACCCGGGTAACCCATGTAACCCTTTTAAAATGGATGTTCTATATTTTCCAGTGACGCAGGGGGTCCCGGCTCCGGCTCTTCCGTCTGTTCAATGGGCGGAAAATGATAGCAGCGGGTCGGGCCTAAACCGGGCAGCCGGTGGAGTGCTTGCGGCTTGCCGTCGGTGCCGGGTTGCAGCAATCCCTTTTCGATCAGGACCTGAACCGCCCAGCGGGGTTCAAACCCTCCGGCAAGTTCGGTTCTGAAGATGCTTGGCAGAACGAAATATTCAAAGGTGCCGTTCTCGGTGTCCAGCACTTTGACAACGGCGCGGCGGAATCCCGCCCGGTTCGGGGTCGGCTGCTTGCTTTTCGATCCCATAAGGACAAAGCGGCTGTCTCCGTGACGTTCGAAAAACTCCGCGACCTGCCGCAAGAGCTGTTCGACTTCCCCCTGCCCGGCGGTGCCGCGACGTTGCAGCCAGGAATTAAAGCAGATCAGGGCCGCGTCGGTGGCCTCCCCTTTGCTCCAGCCGGTCAGGCCGTACAGGCTCGCCAGCTCGCCCCCGGCGGCAACCAGAGCAAAGCGTTTAGCGACGCGGTGAACCTGCCCGGCTGCGGCAGGCGGCAGGGCGAAGGTCAAAAACTTTTCCTGTTCGCCCGCGATCCAGCGCAGCCGCTCGGCTTTGGCGGCGGGGTCGTTGACTTCCGCAACCAGCCGGGTCAGATAACCGTGCAGCACAGTTCCATGATAGCGCCCGGCGGCGTCCTTCAGGTGATCCGCCAGAGCGGCGGCGTTGTCCATGTCGTGCAGGACTTCAAAAATCCCCAGGTTCTGCCCGGCGTCGGCTTCAATGTCGGCAAGCCTCAACTCCTGCCCGGTAAAGCTGCGTTTCCCTGCCGTCGCCATCATGGTTGCCTGGTCGGTTTCTCCGGTGGTGAGAAACAGGATTCGCCATTGTCGCCGCTCGCGGGCGTTACCGTGCTGGTCCGCCCGTCCCCGTCCGATCCCCCCGGCCAGTTTATAGACAACCTGCCCGATCTGTTCCGGGTGGGCCTGCCCCAGCTCATCCATGAACAGGCAGGCGTCGTTATGCTGTGCGGCAGTCGATTCAAAGGCGTTGGCGGTGTTGTCGCAGGTCTTGACCTGCCCGGTGGGGGGACCGGCGACCGATGCCGCGACATGCAGGGCGGTGGTCTTGCCGTCGCCGGAGCGGCCAACAAGATTGAAGCCTCCCCCCTCTCCCCCGCTGAGGGGCAAAAGCGGCGCAGCCAGAGACAGGCAGGCGGCGAACAGCAGGCGACTGTTGCCGCTGCAATAGCGCCCGATCTGCTCTTGCCAGTCGCTCAGGGTGCCACTTATTGAATAGTCGGGCGCTCCGTCGCCGGGGTCGGGGAGAATGACCGATTCTTTGCCGATGCTGCCGATTGTCTCGCCGGGCAGGACAAAAGCGTGATGATCCCCTTTAATAAGCCAGCCGGTACGGTCCGCCAGGATGATCCGGGGCAGGTTGAGCGGGTGAAGGATAAGGCTCTTCAGCAGGTCGGTGAATTGCGACCGTTCGCGGGTGCCGGGGCCGAAGCTGCCCCCAAGATTGACGAATTGAACGCGGGCCTCATCCCCGCCGCTGCGATAAACAAGCTCTTGCGCCAGGGTCCATATCTTCGTTTTCCGGTCCAGGTCGGTCAGTTCCAGAATGAGGGTGAACTTGTCGCCGCCGCTGGTCCGGGCGATCCCCAGCGGGGCCAGCCGGGTTGAAAAGAAACTCTCTTCGATGATCCCCTCTTTGTCCTCGGTTTGTAGATAAACGCCATTCGGCTTGACGATATAGCGACCAAAGGGAATGCCCTTTTCCGCGTCCAGCACAGCGTCTATTTTCGCCTTGACCGGGGCCAGCCCCCGACGTTCGGCCAGGTCGTTAAAGTCGGTATGTTTCGCCATTATGGTTGCTCACTTTCGGAAAAGTCGGGTTCGATCCATGCGCCTTGTACAGCGTCGGCGGCTTCAGCGGCTGCCGCTCGCCCTACCGGGTCCGCGTCGGCACAGATAAGGATATGAACCTTCGGGTATTGTTGGCGCAGGGCCAGGGCAACCGGCTTCAGGTTGCCCGCGAAAAAGGCGACGGCGCAGGGGTGGCCGGTTGCTTCATGCAGGGTGGCGGCGGTGGCATAGCCCTCCGCGATCAGCAGCGCGTCGGCAGGCTCCGGGCCGATCAGGTGGAAAGCTCCCCCGGCGGCGGTGCCGCTCAAAAATCGCTTGCCGCCGTCCGGCTCGATGAATTGCAGTCCGGTCAACTCCCCGGCGCTGTTGCGAACCGGAACAGCCAGGGATTGCCCCAGCTGCTTGACCCCATGAACCTGAACCTGCTTGCGGGTCAGATAGGGGTGATCCGGCGCGGCAGGCTGCGCCCGCTGCCATAACCGCCGGGCCTTGTCGGCTGCTGCGGCGTGGTGTTTTCGCTGTTCCTCTTCCTGTTTGGCGCGGGCTTCGGCCATCTTGCGGGCATACTCGCGGCGCTCTTCCCTGGTCAGCTCGCGGTGTGGCCTGCCGGAGAACCAGCTTTCTTTCACTCCGGTTTTCCAGTTGCCGAAACTCGCGCCGTGGGTGCCGTCGCCGTTGTCGAACAGGGTAATAAAGCCGTTGCGCGATTGCCGGGAATCCTCCGGCAATCGAAAGCGGCGCAGCTTCCCGTCAGCGATCAGGGGCGCGTGGGCCGGGTCGATCCCGGCGGCCTGCATGGCGCTGATCAGCTCTTCGAACATTGGCAGGGCTTTCGAACCGACCATTGAAGCCGAACAAAATTTTCGCAACTGTCGGCAAAGTCTAGCCCGATGTCGCTTGCCCCCAGGGCGCGAACGTCGCGTTCCGTCCCGCCTAAGCCATCGTCAACAGCAACCAGGGCCAGGGCTGCGACCGGCTCGCAAAACTCTTTGCTCTCTTCTGAATCCAGGTACACGGCGCGAAGGTTCGCCGGGGCCGGGATGATTTGAATAATGTCGTTGAAGGTCGGTTTCATTATTCGCCCCCCTTCCGTGTGCGATTCCGCAGCCATGCCGCAAGACTAACAGCCACGTAGGCGCGTTTTGTGCCGACCTTAATTGACTCCGGGACTGGCTGTTTAAGGCTGGCGAGATTCTGAAGAGTTTTGCCGGTGATGATACCGCCGGAGAACTTCTTGACTTCCGGGGCGGCGACCAGGGGGGACGGCCATTTTTCGGCCATGTCGGTGAAAATGTCTTGTGCGGTGTTCATGCTTTTTCTCCGTGTCTGTGAAAGGATTTGACCTAGCGTCCTAGGGCTTTTTGTGTCCGACACGGGAAAATTCTACAAGATGTTAGAAAAGAACTTTTCCGGAACAGTGAACGGTGCTACTTCTGAAAGAATTAATTAATAATTCCAACAGGTTATTTTTTTGATGGGATGATTTTTTATTTTTTTTGGGGGGGCGTGGAAACCAGCCGCGTGAGACATGGTCGAGGGTTCGTCCTGCTTCACTTGAGCAAGTTAGAGCCCATTTTCGGAAGTCGGCAATATCACGCTGCCGTTGTCGGGCGGCGCGCGTGTACCGGTGGCGGATCGTGCTCTCAGGTGGTGGGGACTGTGCCCAGCGGTCAGCAATGATCCGCTCCACAGGTGTGTCGGTGAAATTGACCGACCCTGAAAACACCGGCTCATAGGTCCAGGCTTCACCATCCGGCAGCCAGTAGCGGACCTGGCGTCCATCGTAAAGGTTGGACCAGTCTTCATCGGTTTTCAGTCCAAGACTCAAGACGTACCAGGTCAAGTTTTTTTTCAGCGTGTTGAGGCTGCCTGGTCGAGTGGCATTGTGACCAAGATGCGTCGGCAAATGAAAGCGTATCGGCTTGGGGGTGCCGTCAAGCCTTGGCTCGCCATCATCAGGAAGTAGCTGTTCGATCTGCCACAGGGCGTCCGCCTTATCCATGCGGCGCGGGATGCAAAAGATTTGTTCAGCGGTGATTAGTGCGGCGGCCTGCTCGGGGTTCAGGTCCCCATGCTGGACTCGGTGAAGGATATTGCTTAAGTGTCGCTTGAAAAATTCAGTTTCTGTTGCAATGTTGTGGTTCCAAACCCTTGCCAGAACTTCAACGCGGTGCCAAACTCGCGGGAAATCGGCCATAGTGGGGTAGCGATTGAACAGGTCAGGAAGCAGGCTGTGTATCCATGGATCACTGTAGTTGCTCGCTCTCATTGCGGGCCTGGTCAACTCTCGCAAGCGGCGACCTTGATGCAGGCTGACGCGAATCACCTCGCGGAAGGGCTCGCAGTACAACAGATACGCCCACCAGACCCGATAGGTCTCTTCCAATCCAAGAAGTCTTTCGCGGGGGGTGTCCGCTGTCGGCATATGAGCACTCCCTCAAGTGCGATCCCTCAATCTCGAAAGTTTGCCGGGCAGGGCGGGGAGGGGGTCTCCGCCTTTTCGGGGATCAGCCTAGCCCGGCAAGGTGAAAAGTTTATTCCTCCTGCAAGCTTTGAATCAGCCGCAGATATTCCCGCTGCGCTTCCCAGACCATGTTTGTCAGCAGGATGTTGAACGGCACATTATCCCCGCGATTGCTGGCTTGCAGGGCGGCGATATAGTCCCCCCGGACAAGCGGGGGAATGATCGTGACCGGATAGCCCGCCTGCATCAGGGCCAGATTCATCAGCAGCCGGGCGGCTCTGCCGTTGCCGTCGATAAAGGGGTGAATCGTCGCCAGGCGGATATGCAGCCAGGCGGCGAACAGGACCGGGTGCAGGGCGTCCCTTTGCTGTGGGATTTGGGCGACAAAGGCTTTCATCTCTGCGGGAACTTTAGACGGCGACGGCGGGACAAAAGTTGTCCCGGTGATAATGACCGGCTTGCTGCGGTAGCGCCCGGCGTTGTCCGCGTCGATCCGGTAATAAAACAGCCGGTGCAGGTCGAGAATGTCTTTCTCTGCGATGGATTGCGACTGCGCCAGCTCGTAAACCCTGTTCAGGGCTTCGCTGTGCCCTATGGCTTCCAGGTGGTCCCGCAGCGGCTTGCCGCTGACCGTGATTCCATCCTCAAGAACAACCTTGGTTTCGCTTTCGGTCAGGGTGTTCCCTTCCAGGGCGTTGCTGGAATAGGTCAGGCCGATCCGGTAATAAGCCCGCAGTTGCAGCAGGGCGTCCCGATCCAGGGGGCGAAGCTGGTTGATCTGCTCTTGCAGCGCGTCTACCTGCTTCAGCTTGTTTTCGTAGGTCATGGGGGCTCTCATGGTGTCTGGTTTCTGACAGTCTATAGAATTTATCACCTTCGGCTATCCAGCGGGATAACCTTTGTTGTTTTTTCTTTGCCGGTGATGCTGAGAACGTGCCGCTCCCATGCCAGCCAGGCGCGTTTCTTTTCGTCGTCCTGGTTATGGCGCAGATAGTGGGCGGCGGTGACTCCGTGCAGTTTATGAGACAGCACGGCGGCGATATGGTCCGACGTGGTCCCCCGCAGGGCAAGGCCGCTGGCTATGGTCCGGCGCAGGTCGTGAGCGCAGAATTTTTCAACGCCATAAAAATCATTGCGGCGCAGGTTATGATTCAGGGCTTGGGCGCTCAGGGCTTGGCGCTTCTGCTTGCCGTCCTTCACAACGACATTAAAAAACGGGTAGCGCTCTTCGATCAGCAGGGCGCGGGCGCTCTCGGTCAGATAGACCCGGTGCGGGCGCTTCGATTTCGTCCGACTGCCGGGGATCGTCCACCAGTTGTTTGTTTCGTCGATCTCGCGGCGATCCAGGTTGATTGCTTCGCTCAGGCGGACCCCGGTCAAAAGCAGGAACTTCAGCAGGCGGTGAAGGGTGTCGCCATCGTCCAGGTTGTGCCAAACGGTGACAATCTCGGTATCGGTCAAGGTTCTTTCGCGGGGCGTGTTGGCTTTCGGTTTCGGAATCGCGGGAACCGGGTTGACCTCGACATATTCCCGGCCAGGGTGTGACAGCCAGGTGTAAAAGGCGCTCAGGGATGACCGGACAGCGACGGCAAGAGACGCGGACCTTTTCTTCGAAACATATTCTATACACTGTGCAAGGTACTTTTTGGGGATCTCAAAAATCAGGGTTTCGCCCAGGGTCGGCTTGCCCTTGGCGGGCTTGTAGGCAGCGGCAATTTCCAGGCAGTCTCTATAAAAGCGGGCCGTAGTCGGGCGGACTGTCAGGCCATCCAGGTATTCAGCGGCCAGGTCTGAAAAGGTACGTTCCCGCTCGGCTGCCAGCTTGGCGGCCTCTTCGGCTTCAAGCTCTGCCTGTTCTTTCAGCTCCCGCTCTTCGGTCAGGGACGTGGGGCCGCTGCCCTTTTTAGCATTGGCGCGAAACGCGGCTAGCTTGCGTTCGGCGTCCAACTCCGTCAGCCCTTCGGACAGCCACCCAAAAGATTCAGTTCTGGTCTGTCCGGCAATGGTATAGCGCAGGATCAGCAACCGATCCCGCTTGACCCCGTGACGGCGGGTTTCATGTTCCTTGAAGAATATCCCCTTGCGCCCGGTCGGTTTCAAATCGTCTCTGAGTGCCATAGCTTGACCTTCTGATTAGTCCATCTTGGGTGCCAAGATGGGTGCCAAGATTTTTCGGGAAGGTGCCAAGATTTGCGGGAACCTTCGGGAACTATAATATTTCTAATCTATTGATTTTGCAAGAGTAAAAGGAAAGAACGGGAATTCGCAGGAGTGCAAAAAACCTGACTGGCAGTCAAAAGGTCCGCGGTTCGATCCCGCGTAGCTCCACCAAAAAAAATCTAGGGTCATGTCAAACGACGTGACCCTTATTTTTTGCTCTATTCAGACGAAAGGCCTCACCCTTTTACCGGTTTTCTTAGCGCTCCTGCGCTTCTACACCAGTTAAGCTTTTCAGCATTTTCTCCGCGCCACCCTCCCCGTTTTTCTTGCATTATTTTCCACCGCCATTGTTTCTGTCCCGCTTTTAAAGTGGTATATAAATTCTTTACTGTCACAAAAACTCTACTGTCGCCATACATTGTCCGCGGGGGAGAATCAAATGCGAAGAACCTTGTCTCAACTATTCATTCTATTTGTCACCATCACCGCCCTGCTACTTTCGGGATGTGGGGAAAGCCAGCAACCCACCACACCCGAAAAACAGGTGCCTGCCGTCAAGCAGGAACAGCCCAATTGGGAAAGTTACATTTACCAGCACACCAGCGGGCTGATCGGCAAGGACGCCAGCCTGCGTATCCGCTTCGTCAACGACGCGATCCCAACGGACCGGGTCGGCCAGGAGTTCACCGATCTGATCACCTTGGAACCGGCAACAGCGGGAACGGTCCATTTCGAAAACCCGCGCGAACTTGTCTTCACCCCAGCCGCCCCCCTGAAATCGGGACAGGACTACCGGCTGACCCTGAAAACCAGCGGCATTCAAGGCTTCCCTGATGCGATCGGTCCCTACACCTTTGCATTCACTGTCATACGTCAGAACTTCGTTGTCGATGTCGCCGGTCTGAGCGTCGATCCCGCTGACAAACAGAAGATGTTCCTCACCGGCTCGATCGAAACCGCCGACGCGGCGGCCACGGAACCTGTTGAGCAGATCCTTTCTGCCGCCTATCGCGGTACCGACCTGGCAATCGACTGGTGGCACCGAAACGATAACCGTCGGCATGAATTTTCCGTGCGTGACATCCCCCGCCAACAGCAGGCCGACAGTTTGACCTTGACCTGGAACGGCGCCCCCCTGGAGTTGAAAAACCAGGGCAGCCGGACGATCGAGGTTCCGGCGCGGGACAGCTTTATGGTCACTGGCGTTCGCACCGTGCAGAGTGACCGTCAGGCGATCAGGATTCTCTTTTCCGATCCCCTCAGCCGGACGCAGAACCGGCGCGGCCTGATCACCCTGAGCAGCGGCCGGCACACCGAAACCCTGAGCGGCAACAGCCTCGAAATCTACCCCGGCAGCCAGATCAGCGGCGACGTGACCGTAACCATCGACGCCAGCCTCAGAAACAGCGATGGCCGGGCGCTGGGAACCGCCGTCACCCGCACCATCACCTTCGAACCGCTCAAGCCCGAAGTGCACTTCGTCGGCAGCGGTGCCATCCTGCCGCACAGCGAGCGCTTAACCATTCCCTTTGAAAGCGTCAACGTCCATTCCGTCCAGGTGACCGCGTTCAAAATCTACAACAACAACCTCGGCCAGTTCCTTCAGGACAACAACCTCGACGGCGACAGCAGCCTGAACCTGGTCGGCCGCAACATCTGGCGCAAGACCATCCGCCTGACCGATGTTGAACGGGACAAGTGGCAACGCCACCTCCTCGACGCCACCGAACTGCTTGAACGTGAGCCTGGCAGCCTCTATCGCCTGACCCTCTCGATCAACCGGGGGGATTCCATCTATGCCTGCAGCGACGCCGACAACGCCGTCCCGGTGCCGAAAGAGAGCCCGCTGAGCAATTGGGAGCTGAATGAGTACAACGAGAGCAGCAACTGGGACTGGTACGAAAACAGCTATAACAGCGGCAACTACAAATGGGAAGACCGCCGCAACCCCTGCAAGGACAGCTACTACAACTATGCAGACGGTGTCAGCGACGCCCGTAACTTCGTCGCCTCCAATATCGGTATTATCGCCAAGCAGGGCTCGGACAAGCGCTTCCGCTTCATCACCACCGACCTGCAGAGAGCCGAACCCCTGGCGCAGACCCTGCTGACCCTCTACAACTTCCAGAACCAGCCGATCGCCGTCGTTTCGACCGACGCCCAGGGGCTGGCCGAGCTGGAGGTCGACGAACAGCCCTTCTACCTGGTCGCTGAGCAGGGGCAGCAGAAAGGTTACCTTAAACTCAACCCGGGGAATGCCCTCCCGGTCAGCCATTTCGATGTCGGCGGCCAGAAGGTCAAGCGCGGGGTCAAGGGGACGCTCTACGGCGAGCGCGGGGTCTGGCGCCCCGGCGACGATATCTACCTGACCTTCGTTCTTCAGGACAGCGAAGATGTGATTCCGCCGGAGCACCCGGTGACCCTCGAACTCTTCAACCCGCTCGGGCAGTTGATGCAGACGGTCACCAACACGACCCCGGTCGGCGACTTCTACGCCTTTCACCTGAAAACCTCGGCGGAAGATATCACCGGCAACTGGACGGCCAAGGCGCGCCTGGGGGGGATGACCTTCACAAAGAAACTGAACATCGCGACCGTCGTCCCCAATCATCTCAAGCTTGAACTCAATTTCGGCGCCACCCCCCTGCGCAAAGGGGCGATGCCGCTCCAGACCGAACTCTTCGCCCAGTGGCTGCACGGCGCCAAAGCCGGGGGCCTGGCCGCCGATGTCAGTGCGGAACTCTCGTCCACGACAACCCGCTTCGAGCGCTACGGCGACTACAGCTTCGACGATCCGGCGCGCGAGTTCTACGGTGAGCCCCAACGGCTCTTCGACGGGACCCTCGACAAGGATGGCTATGCCCGCTTTGCCGAGAACCTGCTCTACGACAGCAAGCCCGCCGGAGCGCTGAAAGCCCGCTTTACCAGCCGCGTCTTTGAACCGGGGGGCGCCTTCAGCACCGCCACACAGACCGTCCCCTTCTACCCCTACGATAATTACATCGGCATCAAACTGCCCAAGGGGGACCCGGCGCGCGGCATGCTGCTGACCGACACCGCCCACAGAGTCGACATTGTCAGTCTCGACCCGACCGGTCAGCCGACCTCGACCCCGAAGATCGATGTCACCCTCTACAAAATCGACTGGAAATGGTGGTGGGACAAGTCGGGCGAGTCCCTGGCCAACTTCGCCAGCGCCAACCATACCGAGGCGGTCGCTTCAGGTACGGTAGCGACCAAAGATGGCAAAGGGAGCTGGGAATTCGAAATCAAATACCCGTCCTGGGGGCGCTACCTGGTACGCGCCTGCGACGCCGACGGCGATCATTGCACCGGCAAGATCATCTACGTCGATTGGCCCGGTTGGGCCGGACGCGCCCAGCAGGAACGCGGGATCGGGGCTACCGCCCTGACCCTCTACAGTGACAAGCCGTCCTACCAGGTCGGCGAGACCGCCACCATCAACCTGCCCCAGGCGAAACAGGGGCGCGCGCTGCTGAGCGTCGAAAACGGCACAGGTATCCTCGAACAGCGCTGGCTCGAACTGGCCAAAGGGGAAACCAGCTTCGCGCTGCCGGTCACTGCGGCCATGAGCCCGAACGTCTACGTCAGCGTCACCCTCGTTCAGCCGCACGACGACCGCGAAAACGATCTGCCGATCAGGATGTACGGCATCATTCCGATCAACGTCGAAAACCCGCAGACGCGGCTTAACCCGCAGCTCAAGGTTGCCGACGAGCTGCGCCCCGAAAGTACGGTCGAGGTCGAAGTCGCCGAGGCCGACGGCCGACCGATGACTTACACCCTGGCGCTGGTTGATGAAGGGTTGCTCGGCCTGACCAACTTCAGAACCCCGGACCTGCGGAGCTATTTCTACCGCAAGGAAGCCCTCGGTGTGAGCACCTGGGACATGTTCGACGAGGTGGTCGGCGCCTACAGCGGCGAACTGGAGCGCCTGCTCGCCCTCGGTGGTGACGAGGACGCCGGCGACAAACAGAACGACAAGGACAAGCGCCGCTTCCCGCCCGTTGTCCGCTTCTTCGGTCCCTACCAGCTGGCCGCCGGGGAGAAGGTCACGCACCAGATCGAGCTGCCCCAGTACATCGGCGCGGTGCGCCTGATGCTGGTCGCCGGCCGCGACGGAGCCTATGGTCGGGACGAAAAGACCGTGCCGGTACGCCAGCCGCTGACCCTGCTGCCGACCGTGCCGCGGGTACTCGGTCCCGGCGAGGAAGCCACCCTGCCGGTCTCCATCTTCGTCATGGACGACACGATCAAGGATGTCGAACTCGCCGTCACAACGGATGACCACTTTACTATCGTCGGCGCCAATCCGATCCATGTCCCCTTCAGCGAACCGGGCGACCAACTCGGCACCCTGGCGCTGAAAGTCGGAGAGGCTACCGGAACCGGTGAAATAAACTTCCGGGCCCAGAGCGGGACAGAGCAAGCCACACAGACTATCTACGTTCCGGTGCGCTCGGCCAATCCGAGCACGCTCCGCCAGCAACGCACGGCCATCGCCGGTGGCGAAAGCTGGCAGGCCGAACTGACCCCGCACGGGCTGCCGGGAACCAACCGGCTGTTCCTTGAACTGTCGCGGATCCCGCCGCTCAACCTCGAACAGCGCTTGCGCTACCTGATTCAGTACCCCCACGGCTGTATCGAGCAGACGACCTCGAGTGCTTTTCCGCAACTCTTCCTCCCCGGTCTGGTCGAACTCGACAGCGAACAGCTGAAAGAGGTCAGCGGCCACATCGAAGCGGCAATTGAGCGCCTGCACCTGTTCCAGCAGGGGAACGGAGGCTTCTCCTACTGGCCCGGTACGGGTGAAATCAGCGCCTGGGGCACCTCTTACGCCGGTCATTTCCTGCTTGAAGCGAAACGCTCCGGTTACCAGGTGCCGAGCACCCTGCTCAACAACTGGATCAGCTACCAGAGTGCCGCCGCCCAGCGCTGGGACGCCAACAGCCGCACCTCAAGCCTCGACCAGGCCTATCGTCTCTACACCCTGGTCCTCGCCGGAGCGCCGGAACTCGGGGCCATGAACCGCCTGCGCGAATACAGCAAACTCGACAACATGGGGCTCTGGCAGCTCGCTGCCGCCTACCAGCAGCTCGGGCTGAGCGATGCGGCTCGCGAGTTGGTGGCCCGGGCGGCCCTGACGGTCGGCGACTATCGCCGGGCCGGGATCACCCTGGGTTCGGCGTTACGTGACCGGGCGCTCATTCTCTCCACCCTGTCCGCGCTCGGTGACGACCAACGCGCTATGGAACTGGCGGAAATCATCTCCGCAGAGCTGTCCTCGGACAACTGGCACAGCACCCAGGCCACGGCCTGGGCCCTGCTCGCCATGGCCCGTTTCAGCGGCACTGCGGCCGATACGAACTCGTCACTGGCATTCAGTTACCGAATCGGGGACGCAGCCGAGGAGGCAGTCGACTCCGACAAGCCGGTTTATCGTGTCGAACTGATGGACATTCCCGCCAGCGGTGCGCCGGTGACGATCACCAATCCGGGAACGGGCAAGCTCTATGCCTGCCTGAGTGCCGAAGGGGTGCCGCCCATCGGCGAAGAACAGGCAAGCGCCAACGGCCTCGCCCTCAAGGTCGAGTTCCTCGACCTCGCCGGCAAGGTGCTGAATATCGAGCAGCTGCCCCAGGGGCAGGATTTCCAGGCCCGGGTGGAATTACGCAACCTGACCCCGCGCGATTTCGAAAATCTCGCCCTGACACAGATCATGCCGTCGGGCTGGCAGATTCATAACCCCGATTATGCCGACGAGGAATCCACTGCCGATTTCGATTACCAGGATGTTCGTGACGACCGGGTGTTAACCTACCTGGGACTCAAGTCCGGTGAGCGGAAAACCTTCAGCGTCCTGCTGAATGCCTCGTTCCGCGGCCGCTACTACCTGCCGGCCTGGTCGGTCGAGGCCATGTACAACGCCAGGTACCAGGCGCGCAACAAGGGTCGCTGGGTCCGGATCACCAGGGATGGCGAATAGTCGGCGGCGCCTGAATATTTTCCGGCGTTGCCGCCTTCCGCTCGCGCTGTTGCTCTTTACCGCACTGGCGCTGTTCTGGAACGCGCTGCCGGCGCAACTGTTCGACGCGCCCCTGGCCACGGTCATCTACAGTCGTGACGGCGAGCTGCTCGGCGCCCGCATCGCTGCCGATGACCAGTGGCGTTTTCCGCCGGTGGCCGAGGTGCCGGAGAAATACGCCGCCGCCCTGGTGGAGTTCGAGGATCGCCGCTTCTACACCCATCCGGGGGTCGACCCGCTGGCGGTATTCCGTGCCCTGGAGGACAACCTCTCCAGCGGCCGGATCGTCAGCGGTGCCAGCACCCTGAGCATGCAGGTGATCCGCCTGGCACGGCGCAACCAGCCGCGCACTTACGGCGAAAAGATCCGGGAAATGTTCCTCGCCCTGCGCCTTGAGTTGAGCCACAGCAAGGCGGAGATCCTCGCCCTGCATGCCGCCTACGCCCCCTTCGGCGGCAATGTCGTCGGCCTCGAAGCAGCGGCCTGGCGTTACTTCGGCCGCAGCGCCGACCAGCTCTCCTGGGCCGAGAGCTGCATGCTCGCGGTGCTGCCGAACAGCCCGGCGCTGGTTCATCCGGGAAAGAATCGCGAAATCCTCAAGCAGAAGCGCGACCGTCTGTTGCAGCGCCTGCATGACAGCGGGGTCTTGAGCGCAGTCGACCTCAAACTGGCCCTGCTTGAACCCCTCCCTCTCGCTCCGCAACCGATGCCGCAGCTTGCGCCCCACCTGCGCGACAGCCTGAGCGAAGGGGAACCGGGACGCTTCCGTTTCGCCACCACAATCGACGCCCGGCTTCAGCGTCAGGCTATCGCCGTGGTCGAACGCCACGCCCGCCAGCTGCGGCTCAAGGGGATCCGCAACTGTGCTGCACTCATCATCGACAATCGTAGTTTCGACGTGCTCGCCTACATCGGCAACAGCGGCACATCCGGTGATGACGAGATAATCCCCGGCCACGCCGTCGACATCGTCCGGCGGCCAAGGAGTACCGGCAGCATCCTCAAGCCGTTGCTCTTCGCCCTGATGCTCCAGGGGGGGGATATTCTGCCGACCACCCTGGTTCCTGATGTCCCGACCCACTACGACGGCTACGCGCCGCTCAACTACGACCAGTCCTACCGCGGTGCCGTCCCGGCCCGCGAAGCGCTCGCCCGTTCGCTCAATGTTCCGGCCGTGCGCATGCTCCATAGTTATGGTCTCGAACGCTTCTACGCCGCGCTCAAGAATATGGGGCTGAGCACCCTGTTCCGTACGGCCGACGGCTACGGCCTGACCCTGATCCTCGGCGGCGCCGAGGCGACCCTGTGGGACATGGCCGGTGCCTATGCCAATCTCGCTGCCGGAGCGCGCGATCAGTTGCAGGCCGCAGAGGATCATTACCGCGCCCTGAAACTTCTCAGTGCCCAGGACAGTATCACCAATGTTCCCCGCGATTACGGCCCGGCGGCGGCCTGGCTGACCCTCGATGCTCTGGTCGAAGTCGGCCGGCCGGGGAACGACAGCTACTGGCGCAATTTCTCCAGCGCCCGCAAGATCGCCTGGAAGACCGGCACCAGCTACGGCCTGCGCGATGGCTGGGCACTCGGCAACACCGCCGCCTACACGGTCGCGGTCTGGACCGGCAACGCCGACGGCGAAGGGGTCCCCGAGCTGACCGGGATCAACGCCGCGGCCCCGCTGATGCTCGACCTCTTCGACCTGCTGCCGGACGCAGACTGGTTCACCCCGCCCTACTCCGCGCTGAAACAGGTGGATATCTGCAGCGACGACGGCTATCTCGCCAACGAATCCTGTGCCAGCCAGTCCCAATGGGTGCCGAAGGAGAGTCACTTCGAGCAGATCTCCCCCTATCATCGCAGTGTCCACCTCGACCCCGGCGGCAGCTGGCAGGTTCACAGCCGCTGCGAGGAGATCGACCGGATTGTCACCCGCGACTGGTTTGTCCTGCCGCCGGGGCAGGAGACCTTCTACCGTCGCCATCACCCCGAGTACCGCACGCTGCCGCCGTTCCGTTCCGATTGTCGCCAGCTCGCCGGCAGCAACGATCCTGACGGACCGCTCGGCCTGCTCTATCCACCGGCCGGAGCGCGTCTCTATATTCCGACCGACCTCGACGGCCAGCCGACCAGGATCGTCTTCGAAGCCGTTCACCGCGAGCCGGACACCACCCTCTTCTGGCACCTCGACGACCGCTTTCTCGGGACGACCAGAACCTTTCACCAGCAGTCCCTGTTCATCGAACCCGGGCGGCATACCGTCACCATCGTCGATGAAGCGGGGAACAGCCTCAAACGCCGGTTCGAGATTTTAGCCAGAGAGGGGAGCTGATTTCGTCCTCCCTTTTCCCAAACGGTATCGCTATCGGCATCGTTATCGGATTTTCCACTTTTTTGAGAACTCTTTGATCCCGATAGCGATTCCGATACCGACTCTGAAGGAGAGTTAGGTCTTTGCGCTGACCTTTTCTTCCGCCAGCGACAGCTGCGGGCTCGCCGAGACAGACATATATGTTAAGCTATATATCTTCACCCAAACAGACACAGGAGACGAACTGATGGCACATTACGGATTTCTCGGGCTCGGAATCATGGGGCGGGCGATGGCGGCGAACCTGCTGAAGGCGGGGCATAAGGTGACGGTCTGGAACCGCTCGGTCGACAAGTGTGCTCCGCTGGTTGAACTCGGAGCCACTGTCGGTGACACCCCGCGCCAGATCACTGCGGAGTGCGAGATCACCTTTGCCATGCTCGCCGACCCGGACGCTGCGCGCGCAGTCTGCAGCGGTGCTGACGGCGTGGCCGCCGGGATCGGCGGCGGACGCGGCTATGTCGATATGTCGACAGTAGATGATCTGACCGCGCAGGAGATCGCCGCGGCAGTCACTGCAGCAGGGGGGCGCTTTCTCGAAGCACCGGTCTCGGGCACCAAGAAACCGGCCGAGGACGGCACCCTGATCATCCTCGCCGCCGGTGATGAAAGTCTCTATCGCGATGCCCTTCCGGCCTTTGAGATCATGGGCAAGATGAGTCCCTTCCTCGGTGCTGTCGGTCAGGGGGCGCGGATGAAGCTTGTCGTCAACATGATCATGGGCGGCATGCTGACCGCCTTCGGCGAAGGGGTGGCCCTCGCCCTGGAAAGTGGTCTCGACGGGGAGAAGCTGCTCGAAGTTCTTGCCAACGGCGCCCTCGGGAACCCGATGTTTGCCAGCAAGGGTGCGCTGCTGCTCAAGGAAAACTACCCGACCAGCTTTCCGCTGAAACACATGCAGAAGGACCTGCGTCTGGCCCTGCAGCTCGGCGATCGGCTCGGGCAGCCGCTGGTCACTGCCGCGACTGCCAACGAAATTTTCAAACGCGCCCGGGCGGCCGGCCATGCGGACGATGACATCGCCGCTGTGTATACGGCCATTCATGAGAAAAAGTGCAAATGAGCGCTTGACAAAAGAAGTCACCCCTCTTAAGTTGACTGACTGATCAGTCAGTCAACTTAAGAGGCATCTATGGGTAACGAAAAAACCGATAAACGCACGGCGCTGATGCAGGCAGCTCTGGAGCTGTTTGCCGAATTCGGCTTCAACGGCTCCTCAACCGCTCAGATCGCCAAACGCGCCGGTGTCGCCAGCGGCACGCTCTTCTTCCACTTTAACAGCAAGGATGAGCTGATTCTCGAATTGGTCGAGACCATTCGCAGCAAGGTCGAAAAGCGCCTTGCAGAAGCTTTCAACACCGACCTTCCGGTGCGCACCCGCTTCCTCCAGACCTTTTCCATGCTCCTGCATTACGCCCTGGAAAATCCCCAGGAGTTCAAACTGCTGGAGCTTTATCATTTTTCCCCCTACTGCAAACGGGTCGACGGCCTCTGTGACAAGGACAACCTGCTGCGCGCGCTGTTGATCCAGGCCAAGGAGCAGGGGCTGGTCAAGGATGCGCCGCTGCTGTTCCTGGAAGCGGTGGCCTTCGGTCCAATTACTTCACTGGCTAAAGAACATGCCAACCACGACACCCCGATCAGCGACGACATCGTCCGCATGACGGTCGAAGCCTGCTGGGATGGCCTGAAAAAAAGTTGACGTACAACCCCGCACAGAATTGAGGACACCATGAAAATGACCACCAAATCCTTGCTGACATCAGCCCTGCTCGCCTGCGGGCTGATTCTCTCCCTCGGCGCAGTTACCACCCTGGCGGCAGGCCCCGGCCAACGCCCCATGCCCGTCGTTTCGGTCATCGAGGTTGCAGCCCAGCCGTTGACCCTGACCACCGAGCTCTCCGGGCGCACGGCCCCCTATCTGGTTGCCGAAGTCCGGCCCCAGGTCGGCGGCATTCTGCAGCAGCGCCTGTTCACCGAAGGGAGCGAGGTCAAGCAGGGGGAACTGCTTTACCAGATCGATCCGGCGACCTTCCAGGCCGCTTATGCCAGCGCCAATGCCGTACTCGCCAGGGCGGAAGCCAACCTGGTCCCGACCCGCAACAAGGCGGAACGCTACCGTGAACTGGTCGAGGTCAAAGCGGTCAGCCAGCAGGAATATGATGACGCCGTCGCCGCCAAGCTGCTCGCCGAAGCCGATCTCGCAGCGGCCAGGGCGGCGCTTGAAAGCGCCCGTATCCACCTCGCCTATACCGGCGTCAAGGCACCGATTTCCGGCAATATCGGCCGTTCGTCGATGACCACCGGTGCCCTGGTGACCGCCAACCAGGCTCAGGCGCTGGCGACCATCCAGCAGCTCGACCCGATCTATGTCGACGTTACCCAGTCATCCAGCGATCTGTTGCAGCTCAAACGCGGCATCGCCAGCGGCGTCCTGAAAGGGGCCGGTGATGGCGCGGCCACGGTCACCCTGCAGCTCGAAGATGGCACCCCCTATCCGCTTGAAGGGACCATGAAATTCTCCGAGGTCACCGTCGACCAGACCACCGGATCGGTCACCCTGCGTTGCCTCTTCCCCAACCCCGACGGGTTGCTGCTGCCGGGAATGTTCGTCCGTACCCGGATTGCCGCGGGGAGCAACGATCAGGCGATCCTCATCCCGCAGCGGGCCGTCACCCGCGATCAGGCCGGGAAAGCTCTGGTCATGGTTGTCGATAACGAAGAGAAGGTTGCTGCCCGGCCGATTGATGTATTGCGCACCGTCGGCGATAACTGGCTGGTCAGTTCCGGCCTCGCCATCGGTGACCGCGTGATCATGGAAGGGACCCAGAAGGCCCGGCCCGGGACTGCAGTCAAGGTCATTCCGTTCGCTGCCGAAGCCCAGGCTTCAAATAACTAAGGAGATCGACCATGGCCCGCTTTTTTATCGATCGCCCGATCTTCGCCTGGGTTATCGCCATCATCACCATGCTCGGTGGTCTGCTGGCGATCAAGACCCTGCCGGTTTCGCAATACCCACGTATCGCGCCGCCGCAGATTTCGATCAACGCCACCTATCCGGGAGCCTCGGCCCAGACCGTTCAGGACACCGTCACCCAGGTCATCGAGCAGAAGCTCAACGGCATCGACAACCTGCTCTACATGTCCTCGACCAGTGAGTCTTCAGGCGCGCTGAGCATCAGCCTGACCTTCAAGGCCGGGACCGATCCGAACCTGGCCCAGGTCCAGGTTCAGAACAAACTGCAGCTGGCCGTACCGCTGCTGCCGCAGGTCGTCCAACAACAGGGGATCTCGGTCGTCAAATCGACGCGGAACTTCCTGATGATCGCCGCCTTCGTCTCCGAGGACGGGTCGATGACCCGCTACGACCTGTCGGACTACGCAGTTTCGAACGTCCAGGATATCATCAGCCGCGTCCAGGGGGTCGGCGAGGTCACCATGTTCGGTTCCCAGAACGCCATGCGCATCTGGCTCAACCCGGACCAGCTGAAGAAATACGCCATGACCCCGGCTGACGTCACCAGCGCCCTCAAGGCCCAGAACGCCCAGGTCTCGGCCGGCCAGCTCGGCGGTCTTCCGGCCGTCGAAGGGCAGCAACTCAACGCCGCGGTCACCGTGCGCACCCTGCTGCAGACTCCCGAGGAGTTTGCCGCCATCGTTCTGCGTACCGGCGCCGATGGCTCCTCGGTTCGGCTGGATGATGTCGCCCGCATCGAGGTCGGCACCGAACGTTACGGCACCAAGGCGCGCTTCAACGGCAACCCGGCAGCCGGTCTGGCGATACGCCTGGCTTCCGACGCCAACGCTCTCGACACCGCTGAGCGGGTCAAGGACAAGCTCGCCGAGCTGTCCGAGTTCTTCCCGGCCGGGATGAAGGTCGTTTACCCTTACGACACCTCCCCCTTCGTCAAGATCTCGATTGAAGAGGTTGTACGGACCCTGATCGAAGCGGTCTTCCTGGTCTTCGTGGTTATGTTCGTCTTTTTGCAGAACTTCCGCGCGACCCTGATTCCGACCATCGCCGTGCCGGTCGTTCTGCTCGGCACCTTCGGTGTCCTCTCCGCCGCCGGTTATTCGATCAATACCCTGACCATGTTCGCCATGGTCCTGGCCATCGGCTTGCTCGTTGACGACGCCATCGTCGTCGTCGAAAACGTCGAACGGATCATGAGCGAAGAAGGATTATCGCCACGCCAGGCGACGATCAAATCGATGAGTCAGATCACCGGCGCCCTGTGGGGGATCGCCCTGGTTCTCTCGGCCGTTTTCGTGCCGATGGCCTTCTTCGGCGGCTCGACCGGGGTTATCTACCGCCAGTTTTCGATCACCATCGTCTCGGCAATGATCCTCTCGGTGCTGACGGCGATGATCCTCACCCCGGCCCTCTGCGCCACTCTGCTCAAACCGGTCCCCAAGGGGCACCGGGCAGCCGACAGCGGCTGGTTCCGCTGGTTCTTCCGCGGATTCAACAAAAGCTTCGACTGGGGCGTGTCCAAATATCAGGGCGTGGTCGGACACATGCTGCGCAAAAGTTTACGTTACCTGGTAATTTACGGGGCGATTGTCGCGGTCATGGCCTACTACTTCATTCAGATGCCAACCTCCTTCCTCCCCGAAGAGGACCAGGGGTTCATCATCTGTTCCGTCCAGCTACCAGCCGGGGCCACCGAAACCCGGACGTTGCAGATTCTCGAACAGATCGAGGATCACTTCCTCAACAAGGACAACGCGGCGGTCGATTCGCTGATCTCCGTCGCCGGCTTCAGCTTCGCCGGTCAGGGGCAGAACATGGGTCTGGCTTTCGTCAAGCTCAAGGACTGGGATCTGCGCAAGACCCCGGAGCTGCGCGCTCCGGCAGTGGCCGGACGGGCGATGGGCGCCTTCTCGCAGTACCGTGACGCCCTCGCGTTCGCCTTCGTCCCCCCGGCGGTTCTGGAATTGGGGACGGCGGGTGGTTTCGACTTCCAGCTCCAGGATCGCGGCGGCCTCGGCCATGCACAACTGATGGCGGCCCGAAACCAGCTGCTCGGCATGGCGGCCCAGAATCCGAACCTGGTCGCCGTCCGCCCCAATGGCCAGGACGACACCCCCCAGTACCGGGTCAAGGTCGATGATGTCCGCGCCGGTGCCCTGGGGATCTCCCAGGCCGATATCAACAGCGTCATCTCCACCGCCTGGGGCAGTTCCTACGTCAACGACTTCATCCAGGACGGGCGCGTCAAGCGCGTCTACGTCCAGGGGGACGCGCCCTTCCGCATGCAGCCGGAAGACATCAACCGCTGGTATGTACGTAACGGCAACGGCGAAATGGTCCCCTTCTCGGCCTTCAGTACCGGGGTCTGGAATTACGCTTCGCCGCGCCTTGAACGTTACAACGGCATGCCCTCGCGTAACATCAAGGGGCAGGCGGCACCGGGCTTGAGTTCCGGTCTGGCGATGGATGAAATGGAAAAGATTGCAGCGCAGCTGCCGGCGGGGATCGGTTTCGAGTGGACCGGACTCTCCTACGAGGAGCGTCTGGCCGGCGCCCAGGCCCCGGCTCTTTACGCCATCTCGTTGCTGGTCGTCTTCCTCTGCCTCGCCGCTCTCTACGAAAGCTGGGTGGTGCCGATCTCGGTCATGCTCGTGGTCCCGCTCGGGGTTGTCGGCGCAGTCCTGGCAGCGACCTCACGCGGTTATGCCAACGACATCTATTTCCAGATCGCCATCCTGACGACCATCGGTCTGTCGTCAAAGAATGCGATCCTGATCGTCGAGTTTGCCAAGGAGCAGATGGAACAGGGGATGGGACTGATCGAGGCAACACTCGAAGGGGCGCGCCTGCGCCTGCGGCCGATCCTGATGACCTCACTGGCCTTCTTCTTCGGCGTTCTGCCGCTGGCCCTTAACAAGGGGGCCGGTTCAGGTGCCCAGAATGCCATGGGTACGGCGGTCAACGGTGGCATGGTCACGGCGACGGTGCTGGCAATTTTCCTCGTGCCGGTGTTCTTCGTCGTGATCCGCCGCCTCTTTCCGGCCAAGAAAATGCGCGACGGCAAGATCGTCGCAGCGGACAGTACTGAGCAGGAGGTTGCAGAATGAAAAAATTCCTGATGGCAGGATTACTGATGGCGCTGCTCGCCCTGAGCGGCTGCGCCTCGATGGCTCCCGATTACCAGCGCCCCGCTGCCCCCGTACCGGGCACCTGGCCGACAGCTGCGGCAACCGACAACGCGACCAGCGCAGCCGAGCTGCCGTGGCGCGAGTTCTTTACCGATGCCCAGCTCCGGCAGGTCATTGAACTGGCACTGGAGAACAACCGCGACCTGCGTGTCGCTGCGCTCAATATCGAGCGTGCCCAGGCGCAATACCAGATCCGCGAAGCGACACTGGTGCCGCAGGTCAGCGCGACCGGCGCAGGCAGCGGCCAGCGTACCCCGGCCGATCTCAGCAGCTCCGGCTCAGCGATCGTCTCGCACAGGTACAGCGTCGGCCTCGGGGTCAGCTCTTACGAACTCGATCTCTTCGGCCGCGTCCGCAGTCTCAAGGATCAGGCTCTGGCACAGTATCTCGCGACGGAAGAAGCACGCCGCAGCGTGCAGATCGGCCTGGTTGCTGAGACCGCCCTCGGCTACCTGACCCTGGCTGCCGACCGTGAGCATCTGGCCATTGCCCGTGCCACCCTGGCCAGCCGCCAGTCCTCCTTCGACCTCAGCGAACGTCGCTATGCCGCCGGGGCGGCCTCCGCCCTCGATCTCAACCAGGCACGCAGCGGAGTCGAAGCCGCGCAGGTCGAAATCGCCCGCTACGAAGGGCAGGTTGCCCAGGACATCAACGCCCTCAACCTGGTCGTCGGTTCGACACTCCCCGATGATCTGCTCGCTCCCGACTGGGCCACACTGCGTCAATCCCTGCACAATCTGTCGCCGGGGCTGCCGTCCGATGTTCTCTTGAACCGCCCGGACATTCTCCAGGCCGAGCAACTGCTACAGGCGGCCAACGCCAACATCGGTGCCGCCCGTGCAGCCTTTTTCCCGCGGATCACTCTGACCGGTTCACTCGGGACAGCCAGCGCCGAACTGTCCGGCCTGTTCAAGGGGGGCTCGGGAACCTGGTCCTTCGCCCCGCAGGTCTCCGTGCCGATCTTCGACGCCGGCACCAACAAGGCCAATCTGAAGGTTGCCGAGACCGACCGCGAAATCGCCCTGGCCCAGTACGAAAAGGCAATTCAAAGTGCCTTCAGTAACGTTGCCAATGCCCTCGTCAACCGCGACACTATCCGCCGCCAGCTTGACGCCCAAATGGCCCTGACCTCGACCACTGCTGAGAGCTACCAACTGGCCCAGGTCCGCTTCGACAAGGGGATCGACAGCTACCTGGTTGTTCTCGATTCCCAGCGCGCCCTCTACAGCGCTCGCCAGAACCTGGTGACAACCGATTACGCCCGGGTGAGCAACCTGACCACCCTCTACCGTGTACTCGGCGGCGGGTGGGACGAAACACCGGAGTAGAACTCGCTTGACAGAATCGTCAGGCAAAGATATCCAAAGGGGTCAGCGAATGCTGGCCCCTTTTTTGTTCACGAACAACAATCGGTATCGACATCGCTGTCGGAATCGGTTTTTTTCGGGTTAATGACGTATAAATTCCGATTACGATAACGATAGCGATTCAGAGAAATATCATCGACACGACTGACATGCCGATTACGACACTCAGTTTCCCGTTAGCTTCATTCGACCCTCTGGCCTGCCACCTGGCGCTCTGCCCGGACGGCCCCGGATTTCTCGAATCCCTCAACCCCGGCCCGAAAACCGGGCGCTACAGCATTCTGCCACTGCGCTGGTGCGAACGTTACCGCCTGACTTCGGACGGGTTGGAGCGTTTTGTCGGGGATAAAGCATACCGGCTGGACGGCGCGCCCTTGGACGTCCTCGCTGGCATTCTCGCCGAACGGAGTATCGAACCCCATCCGAAGACCCCTTTTCCCGGCGGCTTCTTCGGCTATTTTGGCTATGACCTCGCCCGGCAGATCGAGGAGTTGCCGCAGCAAGCCCGGCGCGATCTCCCCATACCGATACTCAATCTCTACTGGATCGACGTCAGCGCTGTTTACGACCACGCCGGCAAAACCTTGACCCTCGCAAGCCTCGATCCACAGGTCGACCTGGAATGGTTTGCCGACCGCATCAGGAAATGTTCGCATGAACCGCCTGCGGCAGATCTGCACCTGCTCGAACCGCCCAAAGCGTTGCTGAGCGAAGAAGAATTTGTTGCCATAGTAAAGCGCGGCAAGGAGTATATCGCCGCCGGAGATATCTACCAGGTCAACCTCTCCTGCCGCTTTGACGCCCGGATCAATGGTTCGGCGAGCGAGCTGTACCGCCGCCTGCGTACGATCAACCCCTCCCCCTTCGCCTGCCTGTTAAAGTTCCCGGAGGTGGAAATCATCTCCAGTTCACCGGAACGGCTGGTTTCACTGCGCGCTGGACAGGCCGACACGAGACCGATTGCCGGAACCCGTCCACGCGGTTATAATCCCTCCGAGGATCAGCTCCTGGGGCGGGAACTGCTCTGTCACCCCAAGGAACGGGCCGAGCACATCATGCTCCTTGACCTCGAACGCAACGACCTCGGCAAGGTCTGTCAAAGCGGTACGGTCACGGTCGACGAACTGATGGTGCTGGAGCGCTATTCCCATGTGACCCATATCGTCTCCAACGTCAGCGGCCGGCTGAAACAGGAGTGCGGCCCCTTCGACCTGCTGCGCGCCACCTTCCCCGGCGGAACCATTACCGGGGTGCCGAAAAAGCGCTGTATGGAGATCATCGACGAACTCGAACCGGTCGGTCGCGGGGTTTACACCGGTAGCGCCGGCTACATCAGTGCCTGCGGAACCATGGACCTGAACATCCTGATCCGCTCCTTTCAACGCGTCGGCACAACCCTCAGCTACCAGGCCGGGGCGGGAATCGTCGCCGATTCAGAGCCGGAACGGGAATGGCGCGAATGCCTGCATAAGGGGGATGCTTTGAAAACCCTGCTCGACTCTCTCGCACAAGGGGACTAGCGATGCTCGTCTGCCTCAACGGACACTTCATTCCACGCGAAGAGGCCACCGTCGCCATCAGCAACGGCGGATTTCTCTACGGCGACACCCTGTTCGAAACCCTCAAGGCGCGGGGGAAGAAAATCCTGCTCGTCTGGCAGCATCTCGACCGCCTCGAAGATGCCGCCCGGCTGCTCGATTTTCCCATTGATCGTGAACGGATCGAACGTTCCCTTCACGAGCTGGAAGCCGGGCTCAGCGCCCCCGTATCGCGCATACGCCTGACCTTAAGCCGCGGCAATTTCTCCACTCTCACCTGGCCCGCTACCGAGGAAGCACACTACCTGCTCACCGCAGTCCCCTACACGGAACCGGATGACGCCCGCCGCGAAACCGGGGCAACCTGCGTTCTTGCGCCGAATCGCCGCGTCAATCCACTCAGCCACCTGCCACAGGTCAAACGTGGGAACTACGCCGACTGCCTCTACGCCTATAATCACGCCCACACGGCAGATGCCGACGAAGCGTTGTTCAGCGACGAAGAGGGCAACCTGCTCGAAGGGAGCACCAGCAACATCTTCGCCCTGATCGACCAGCGCCTGGTCACCCCCCCCTGCACCGGGTTGGTGCTCGACGGCATCATGCGCCGCCAGGTGATCGCCGCCGCCGCCGAGTTGGGAATTCCGGTCAGCGAACGGCCGCTCCCCGTCACCGAGCTTCTGACCGCCGACGAAGCCTTCCTGACCAACTCGCTCATCGACATCCTCCCTCTCGCAACCCTCGACGGCCAGCCGCTTAACCGTGGAGACGGGTGGAAATCGTTACTGAAAACGCTAAGGGTCAGGATAGAGACTTGACAAACAAAGCCGGCGAACTATAATCATCGCTCGCATGCCGAAGTGGTGGAATTGGTAGACACGACGGTCTCAAACACCGTTGCCTCGCGGCGTGCCGGTTCGACTCCGGCCTTCGGTACCATAAAAGAGAAACAGCCTCCGATTCGTCGGGGGCTTTTTCTTTGTCCAAATTCGTCCATACCCTTCCACACAAATCTATTTTCTTCTTTATATACAGATACTTGAAACATTTATTCTTTTTGTATACAATATTCAAAAAGCAACAGAACCCGACCAAAGAAATCCACATGCAGCTACCGGAAGCCAACGTTATTGGGGGTACTAGACAGGGGTATCCTCTCTCAAGTTGCGCTACGGGTACCCCAAAGGAGCACAGATGGCCCGTTTGACTAAGCCACTCACTGCCACAGAAGTAAAGAACGCTAAACCAGCTGCTAAACAATATAAGCTCTTTGATGGTAAGGGCTTATACCTGTTGATCAAGCCCAGCGGGAGCAAAGGATGGCGTCTCAAATATCGCTTTGGCAGCAAAGAAAAGCTTCTCTCTCTCGGCCCTTACCCCACTGTCAGCTTATCGGACGCACGAGACAAGCGCGAAACAGCCTTAAAGCAACTGGATAAGGGCATTGACCCATCTTTAGCAAAAAAAACTGAGAAGCAGGCACTAATAGCTCAGCAAGCCAACACGTTCAAGAAACTGGCCGAAGAATGGTTCAGCCAGCAGGACTCTTTGGCTGATTCAACCAAATATCTCTTGTGGCGACGCCTTAAGCTTGATGTTTTTCCAGTCATTGGAAACTTTCCAATCAGCGAACTCACTCCCAAAATAATTTTAGAAGGGGTGTTACGTCCGATGGAAAAACGCGGCGTAAATGAAATGACCCATCGTACTAAGAGTCTTATTTCGAGAATCTGTCGTTATGGGGTTGCTTGTGGTTATCTTGATCGGGATATTACCGTCGATCTGCGTGGAGCACTGAAACCAGTCAAAAAAGAGCACCATTCAGCTATCACAGATCCAGGCAAAGTAGGACAGCTATTGCGATCTATAGACGACTATGATGGTTCCCTTGTCGTTAAGTATGCTTTACAACTTGCGCCTCTGCTTTTTGTACGACCGGGCGAGTTACGTTCTGCAGAATGGTCTGATATTGATTTCAAAAAATCTCTATGGACAATCCCGGAGGGGAAAATGAAGATGAAACAATCACATATAGTTCCATTGCCAAAACAGGCTCTTGCAATACTCTGGAAACTTCAACCACTAACAGAGCGAAGTAAATATCTCTTTCCATCCCATCGCTCGAATACTCGCCCCCTAAGTAACAATGCCATCAACGCTGCCTTGCGTCGCATGGGATATGAAAAAAACGAAATGACGGGGCATGGATTCAGGGCAATGGCAAGAACCCTGCTCGATGAGGTCCTGCAATTCCGACCAGACTTTATTGAACATCAGCTCGCCCATGCAGTACGTGACCCTTTAGGGAGAGCCTACAACCGCACAACGCACCTTGCTGAACGAAAAAAAATGATGCAGGAATGGGCTAATTATTTAGATGAATTGAAGAAGTATCTCAAAAAGTAATTCTACTGCAACAATGAAAAAGCTAACTCTAACATTAGCTGATCTAATTCAACACTTTTTTCAAAACATAAAGGATTTATATCAGCTCTACCACGAAAAAGAATTTTACCGTGCAAATCGAGAAACCTTTATTCCCCTGAACTTGATAAACTACAAATCTTCTGGAAGGCATCAATAGGCAAAGAGCCTAGATATTTTCTTGTATTTCCACGAACTGAAAGAGATCCTATACAGTGCTGGATAAAATCATCATCTATATCGGAATCATTTAGCTCTAAACACAATGTCACGTTGCCCGATGATATAAACTTCAATATCCTTCCCTGAAATATTATCAGAGCGAACGAACGCCCTCTGTATTTTGAGACAAGCGTGTTCCCAATATGACCACGTATTATATTTTAAACAATTTTCGAAGGGGTGGGTGAGTAATGAGAAAAGTGTATCTTTTGAAATCAACAGTCTAAACGGGCGAAATCAGCTAAAATCGTTTGATATTTGCCTTGAAATATTGCATCCTTAGGGAGTTTTTATGATGGGAGGGGGTCCCTTCATTTTACCCACCATCTATGAAAAGCACTTGCTCTTCCACATTCTATTTGGAGCAAAGAGAATGTCGGAAACGGAAGACCGCTGGTTATCCATACGTGAGATTTGCGAACATCTGGGAGTTATCAGCGACACTGTTTATAAATGGATTGACAAATATGCGATGCCCGCCCATCGCATGGGGCGTCTTTGGAAATTTAAGAAAGACGAAGTTGACGAGTGGGTTAAAGCTGGAGGTGCGAGATCTCTCAGTAATAGCGATAAAAAAGAATAATCACTTTGAAAACGGAGATTGGTATAGATGGCCATCAAAAAATCTGAATTATATTCTTCGCTTTGGGCCTCTTGCGATGAGCTGCGTGGCGGCATGGATTCCAGCCAGTACAAGGACTATGTCCTGTTCATGCTGTTCATCAAGTATATCTCCGACAAATACGCCGATTCCGACGACTTCGCGCCGCCGGTTACCATTCCGCCGGGAGCTGGTTTTAAGGACATGGTCCGGCTCAAGGGGAGAAGCGATATCGGTGACAAGATCAACACCCAGATCATCCAGCCGCTGATCGACAACAATTCACGCCTGGCCCGCAGCGATTTTCCCGACTTCAATGATCCGAACAAGCTCGGCGAAGGCAAGGCGATGGTGGATCGCCTCACTAATCTGATCAGCATTTTTCAGAAGCCAGAGCTGGACTTTTCCAATAACCGCGCTGATCACGACGACATCCTGGGCGATGCATACGAATACCTGATGCGACATTTCGCCAGCGAGAGCGGCAAGAGCAAGGGGCAGTTCTATACCCCCTCCGAGGTCAGCCGGATTATTGCCAAGGTCATTGGCATCTCGCCGAAGAACGCCATCGCGTCAACCACGGCCTATGACCCGACCTGTGGATCGGGGTCGTTACTCTTGAAGGTGGCCGCCGAGGCGGGCAAACACATTACCTTGGAAGGTCAGGAAAAGGACGTGACTACTGCCGGTCTCGCCCGCATGAACATGATCCTCCATGATTTCCCGACGGCCAACATCTTGAACGGCAATACCCTGGCTGCGCCCAAGTTCAAGGATGGCGAAAAGCTTCGCACTTACGACTTTGTCGTCGCCAATCCCCCGTTTTCGGACAAGACCTGGAGCACTGGCCTCACGCCGTCTAGCGATCCATTCCAGCGATTTGAATGGGGAGAGCCGCCCGCCAAGCAGGGAGACTACGCCTACCTGCTGCATATCATCCGCTCGATGAAGAGCAAAGGAAAGGCGGCCTGCATCCTGCCTCACGGAGTTCTCTTCCGGGGCAATGCCGAGGCCGTTATCCGTAAGAAGCTCGTGCGCTCCGGGTATCTGAAAGGGATCATCGGGCTACCCGCCAACCTGTTTTACGGCACCGGCATCCCGGCCTGCATCCTGGTGCTCGACAAGGAGAACGCCCCGGCCCGCAAGGGCATTTTTATGATCGACGCCTCCAAGGGTTTCATCAAGGACGGCAACAAGAACCGTCTCCGCGAGCAGGACATTCACAAGATCGTGGATACCTTCAACAAGCAAGCCGAAACGCCACGCTATGCCCGCGTGGTGCCCTTCGAAGAGATCGCCGACCCGAAGAACGACTACAACCTCAACCTGCCGCGCTATATCGACAGTGCCGAACAGGAAGACCTTCAGGACATTGATGGACACCTGCGCGGCGGAATCCCTGACCGGGATATTGACGCATTAGACGCCTACTGGCAGGTGGTTCCGGGCGTTCGTGACTCCCTGTTCCAAAGCGCTGGCCGCCCCGGCTACTGCAAGTTGCGCCTGCCGATTCCGAAGGTCAAGCCCGCCATTCTGAATCATCCCGAGTTCTCTTCCTTCAAGATTTCCGTGACCGGAATCTTTGATCAATGGCACTCCATCAACACGCCAATTCTTAAGGAGTTTGACAAGGAAGGCCATCCAAAGGAGCTGATCGAGACCATTGCTGAGGATCTGCTGACAACCTTCCGCAAGGCCAGACTCCTTGATGCCTATGACGTCTACCAACACCTCATGGATTATTGGGCCGAGACCATGCAGGACGACTGCTACCTGATCGCGGCAGACGGCTGGGTGGCCAAGACACATCGGGTCATGGAAGAGGTCAAAAGCGGGAAAAAGAAGGGCGAGATGAAAGACAAGGGCTGGGCCTGCGATCTGATCCCCAAGCCCTACATCGTTGCCCGGTATTTTGCCAAGGAGCACGCTGAGCTCGACGCCTTGCAGGCCAAACTGGATGGCGTGACCGCCAGCCTGGAGGAACTGAAAGAGGAACATGGCGGCGAGGAAGGTCCGCTCAAGGATGTCTCCACCAAGGGCGATGCCCTGGAGGCCTATACCCAGGCTCTTGTCGCCGCGTGGAACGAGGAGGACAAGGCTGCCAGTAAACTATACACCGCCCTGATGGAGGCGGCCGGGGAACACGCGGCGCACCTCCGCCACCTTGCCGATCACCACCAAATTTCCGTGCTGAAGAACACCAAGGGTACTCTCACCCTCAAGGCGGTCAAGGACCGCCTGGCCAAGACCAGCAACCCGGAAGAGAAGGCGACCCTCACCAGCTACCTTGAGGCGGATGCAGCCCAGAAGGCCGAGACCAAACAAGCTGTCGAACTACTGACCAAGATCGAGAAGCAGTACAGGAAACGGTTAAAGGCTGTTCCCCTGCCTGAGAATTTGGCGGATCTCCATGCCACCGTCTGCTACCTGGAATTGCTCGATGAGCAGAGTATCCTCAAGAGCAAGGTCAAGGAAGCCGATGCCGCGCTAGACAAGCTTGCCTATGACAAATACCCGCAGCTCAGCGTGAAGGAGATCAAGATCTTGGTGGTGGACGACAAGTGGCTGGCCACCCTGGCCATGGCCCTGCAGGGTGAGCTGGATCGAGTCTCACAAACCCTTACCACCCGCATTCGTCAGCTTGCCGAACGCTACGATACGCCGCTACCGCAATTGGTGGACGCAG
>PKUG01000090.1:0-37468 GCA_002869665.1 Desulfuromonas sp.
AGTTGTTGAAAGTGGTCTTTGGTTGGGTTAGAAGCCACTACCGGCCACTACCGCCTGCGCCCCCGGAATCACCCGAGCCGCCATCGCCGTCATCCCCACCACCCGAGCCGCCGTCGCCTTCTCCGCTGAAATGAATTGTAGGACTGCCGGGCCCGTTATAGCGCTTGCTGGGGGCGGTGACGCAGCCGCTGATCAGGATGGTAGCAAGGGCGAGCAGGGCTAATATTCGTATAGACATGAGTTTCTCCTTGCTGAGAAGTTGTTATGCGTGTCTTTCGCTTGCCCCCCCTTCATAGACGTCGACGTGTCTTTTGCCCCGCGTTTTCGCATCAGCGCAATGGTTCAGGGCCAAGACGGTGCCGGGGTATAATCGACAGGCAAGCGACGGCAGTGCCAGAGAATGAGAAGGAAAAGATAAAAACCAATTCGGGCGGGAAAATCAACACCAGTCACGACATGCCTCCCCCACCCTTGTTGTGGACCAAATACAAATGCGTGCCGTCGGATACATAGAAATTATGAGTGCCGCCAACAGTTAAATTGAATACCGTGATAGAGGAACGAACCACCTCAAGAGTTTCAATCTTTACAATCTGATCCGGGGATTCACCAGCAACCGTATCGCCGAACCTGAGCTGACCTGCTTCCTTCCATAGCCCCTCTCCAACACAGAAGGGGTGAGTTCCGGTTACCTCAAGATCATTGATTTTCAGGTAAGATGCGACCTCGACATGGTAAATCGACAAAACTTCACTGTTGAGCATCTTGCCGGAGTCAAAGTCAAAACTTTTGACCTCGTCACCCCCCGTGAGTTCCGAGATTGCCTTGAACGATCCATCAGACATCAGAACCAAGGTCTCAGCAGAAAAGCAGTCCCCACCGGAATCACCACCAGCTTCACCACCACCGCTATCATACTTCCTGCTATAACCGATACCGAAGGTCTCGTCACCGGCACTGGCTTTGTATGTCCTGTCTGCCTCAAGACCTTTTCTTAAAGCAACGTAGCCCTCTTCCGTTTTCATGTCATCTGATTCAACGGTGATGGAGCTGGCGTCATATTCACTGTTTGAGAAGACGAGGGCCTGTAGTGCTTTGGCCTGCTCTGGAGTGGCCTGTACGAAATCCTGACCGGCGCTGAATGTCCTGCCTCCTTGCTTGTCCAGAACCACGACATCAGGGCTGACCGGATTTCCAGAATAGTAGGTGGTACAGTCAGAACAGCCGGTACTCTTGAGGTTGTGCGACGTGAGGGTCGCGGTAACGCAGCCTGACAACACAAAGAGCAGCAGAGTTATGACAACGAGTTTGGACTGAGTGGCAAGCATGAGTTTCTCCTGACCTGAGAAGATGTTGGGTCTTTGGTTGGGTTAGCCGCTACTGCCCCCACCGTTACCAGAGCCGCCGTCATCCCCACCACCCGAGCCGCCATCGCCTTCACCGCCGAAATGTACTGAAGGACTACCCGGCCCGTTATAGCGCTTGCTGGGGTCGGTGACGCAGCCGCTGATCAGAAGGGCAGCGAGGATAAAGCAGGCGAGATATTTCCAACGAAAAGACATGAGTTCCTCCCTGAAATAAGAAAACCACCCTCTATGCCGAAGGTGGTCTGACCGAATCCGATCCCCGCCCCCAGCAATGATTCCCGGATATCTGCATTTATTGGATGTTGTCAATCTATCGTTAGAAACCGGACGAGTCAAAGGGAAAGGGTTCTTGAATATCCTCTTCTTGATTTCGTTCAGCCCGACAGCAAGAAGAGCCGAACGATTACCGTATCCCCTGCATTCTGAGAAAAAGCCCCTCCAGAGCGGAAGGGCTGTTTGGGCGTGTTATTGATGGTGACATCTGAGAAAATTGCCTAGCCGTCGGCTTTACTGACCGGCTGGTTTGCTTCTGTCGCAAGCAAGGCCCTTGGGGTTGATCCCAAGAGCATGTTTGCACCCCTTATGGACTCCGGATTTTCCATTGCTCTTTATCGCCATGTCAGCAAAACGGTTCAGGCGGAATATGGAGCCAAGGGATAAACGACAGAGCGTCCACCTTAAGACCGGAAAGAAAAATATGGAGGTGCAGGCGGCACAAGAGGGCTTGTAGCAGTACCACCGACCCCGTCCCCGCCGCCGCCTCCACCCCCTGATCCTCCACCACCGCCAGACCCGCCGGACCCTTCACCGCCTTCCGATCTGAGGGAATAATTGACCCGGAACGTGGTATCTCCGCTGCGAACACTGTAGACCTTGTCCGCGTCGAGAGAGGCTTTCTTGAAGAAGTACCCTTCTTCGGTCTGATTCCCGTCGGCCTTGACCGTGATGGCTTTGGCCTCGTAATCGCTGCCGGCGAAGACGAGTTGTTGCAACGCCTTTGCCTCGGTCGGTGTGGCCTGCTTGAAGTCCTTTCCGGCGCTGAAGATACGTCCGCCCAGTTTATCCATTACCACGATATCGGGGCTGGTCAGCGTTCCGCTGTAGTAGGTGTCGCAATCGGGGCAGTCGGTTGTCTTAAGGTCAAGTGACGAGAGGGTTGCCGTGACGCAGCCTGCGAGAAGGCTGAGCAAAGAAAGAAGGACAAGAAGCCGTAACGAAGTGCGCATGAGATTCTCCCCTGAAATATCAAAACCACCCTCATTGCCGAAGGTGGTCTCATTGAATCCGATCCCCGCCCCAACAATAATACTCGGATACCTGTATTCATCGGATGTTGTCAATCTATCGTGAGAAACCAGACGAGTCAAAGGGAAAGGGTTCTTAAATGTCCTGTTGCCGATTTCATGGGGCTGCCGGTGACCGATTTTGGCTGATTACTGGAATCCCTGACAAATGAGAATGGCCCCTCCAGAGCGGAAGGGCCATTTTTGCATCTGATGAATGGTGACATTTGAGAAAATTGCCTAGCCGTCGGCTTTACTGATCGGCTGGTTTGCTTCTGTCGCAAGCAAGGCCCTTGGGGTTGATCCCAAACGCCTGCTTGAAAACTTTACGTCTTCCGAACTGTCTATCGCCTCTCGTTACGTCACCAGCGCACTTTTACGGGCAGGCAACTGGACAGGGGCGTAACCGGCAGGTCTACCGATACACAACAGAATAGAACGACAAATTGTGGGGCCCGGACGAAAATATTGTGCGGCCTATATATCGCCCCCTTGGTCTCCACCGCCTGTCTCACCGCCGCCACCGTCACCACCAGAGTCACCCGAGCCGCCGTCGCCTTCTCCGCCGAAATGAATTGTAGGACTACCCGGCCCGTTATAGCGCTTGCTGGGGTCGGTGACGCAGCCGCTGATTAGAAGGGCGGCGAGGATAAAGCAGGCGAGATATTTCCAACGAAAAGACATGAGTTCCTCCCTGAAATAACAAAACCACCCTCATCGCCGAAGGTGGTTTGACTGAATCCGATTTCCCCCCCCTGCGGTATTGCCGGATAACTGCAAAAAAATGTATGTACGCAATCTAGCGTGGGAATAGAAGGTTGTCAAAGAAAAGGTAGGCTCGGCCAGCTGTATTGTTTACACAAAGTCTGATTTTGCTGAGTTTGCGGTGCGCTCAGCTCATGCGATTATGCGTGATGGCATGAAGTGCGGTTTCGTTTGAGCGGCTTCACTATTGGCAACCTATTGGCAACATTTGGAAAGGTTATAAGAAAAGGGGTTAACGGAAAATCGCTAACCCCTTGATTTTCTGGAGCCGCCCATCGGACTTGAACCGACGACCTACTGATTACGAATCAGTTGCTCTACCAGCTGAGCTAGGGCGGCAATGAGGGTTGAATTTTTACCTCAATTCGACAGACGAGTCAATCGGGATTGAAAATGCCGGAAAGATTTTCTTGCCACCAGACTTGACAAAACTACTCGGGTTTTCGTAATTTAAGAAAAGTTCTTATTTAGGATTGTTCTATGGCTCACAACATCGAAAATATTCTTGATCTCTTTCAGCAGGCGTGCCGCGAGAAGAATCTGCGCGTGACTCCGCAGCGCGTCGAGATCTTTCGCGAACTGGCCCTGGCTCAGGACCATCCCTCGGCAGAAGCGCTTTATCGCCGCCTGGCCGATCGCATGCCGATGCTGTCGCTCGATACGGTTTATCGGACCCTCGGCACCTTTTGTGAGCTCGGGTTGATCAGCAAGGTTGATACGGTGGAAAGCCAGGCGCGCTACGAGGTGGCTCTGAAGAGTCATCATCACTTGATTTGTGAACGCTGCGGGAAGATTATCGATTTTGATTGGCAGCAGATCGACGGAATCGATTTGCCGGAAGAGGTCAGGGGGATGGGGCACTTCAAAACTAGGAACGTCGTCGTTTACGGTGTCTGCAACGATTGTCTTAAGACCAATTGAGAAAACGGATTTTTTTAACAACAATATAAGAATTATTCTTATATAAAACTAATTACTAAAGAGCCTTGAAAGCTTGTAATCCTTTGTTACTCTTTTCTGAAAACCTATTGAAAAATAGTGGGAATGCTTTCTTAGGATCAAGCAAGACAGTCAGAGGAGGACGTCTATGAGTGATATGGGTAAATGTCCGGTTACAGGTAAAAGCAGCCGGCAGGTGGCCGGTGGTGGAACCTCGAACCGGGATTGGTGGCCGAATCAGCTGAACCTGAATATTTTGCATCAGCATTCCTCCAAATCGAACCCGATGGGGGAAAGTTTCAACTATGCCGAGGAGTTCAAGAAGCTCGATCTGAAGGCGGTCAAACAGGACCTGTATGACCTGATGACTGACTCGCAGGACTGGTGGCCTGCCGACTGGGGGCACTACGGTGGATTGATGATCCGCATGGCCTGGCACAGTGCGGGCACCTACCGCATGGGTGACGGCCGCGGTGGCGGCGGGACTGGCAATCAGCGTTTCGCCCCGCTTAACAGTTGGCCGGACAATGTCAATCTCGACAAGGCACGGCGGTTGCTGTGGCCGGTGAAGCAGAAGTATGGGCGCAGCATCTCCTGGGCCGACCTGATGATTCTCGCCGGCAACTGTGCCCTGGAATCGATGGGCTTCAAGACCTTCGGTTTCGCTGGTGGGCGTGCTGATATATGGGAGCCTGAAGAAGACGTATACTGGGGCGGAGAAAAGGAATGGCTGGCGACGAGCGACAAGCCGGACAGCCGCTATTCCGGCGAGCGCGATCTGGAGAACCCGCTGGCGGCGGTCCAGATGGGGCTGATCTACGTCAACCCGGAAGGGCCGGACGGCAACCCCGACCCGGTCGCCTCGGGCAAGGATGTGCGTGAAACCTTGGCGCGCATGGCGATGAACGACGAGGAGACCGTCGCTCTGGTTGCTGGCGGGCACACCTTCGGCAAGTGTCACGGCGCGGGTGATGCTGCTCACGTCGGCCCCGAGCCAGAAGCGGCGGGGATCGAGGAGCAGGGGCTCGGCTGGCGCAGCAGCTTCGGCAGTGGCCACGGTGGCGACACCATCAGCAGCGGCATCGAAGGGGCCTGGAAACCGAACCCGACGACCTGGGACATGGGCTACCTGAAGGTGCTGTTCAAGTACGAGTGGGAACTGGTCAAGAGCCCGGCCGGGGCAAATCAGTGGCTGGCTGTCGATGTCGACGATGAAGACATGGTGGTTGATGCCCACGATCCGTCGAAAAAACGCCGGCCGATGATGACCACGGCTGATCTTTCCCTGCGTTATGACCCGATCTACGAGCCGATCGCCCGGCGTTACCTGGAGAATCCCGAGGAATTTGCCGACGCTTTCGCCCGCGCCTGGTTCAAGCTGACCCACCGCGACATGGGCCCGCGTTCACGCTATCTGGGACCCGAAGTGCCGGCTGGAGAGTTGATCTGGCAGGACCCGGTTCCGGCGGTAGACCATGCGTTGATCGACGCGCGTGATATCGCTGGGCTTAAGCAGAAGATCCTGGCCAGTGGTTTAAGTGTTCCGGAGCTGGTCGCCACGGCATGGGCCTCAGCCTCGACCTTCCGCGGCTCCGACATGCGTGGCGGCGCCAACGGGGCGCGGATCCGTCTTGCGCCGCAGAAGGATTGGGAAGTCAACCAACCCGAACAGCTGGAAAAGGTGTTGCTGACCCTGGAGAAGGTTCGCAATGCGTTCAATAACGCCCAGTCGGGCGACAAGCGGGTGTCGCTTGCTGATATGATCGTCCTCGGTGGCTGTGCCGGGGTCGAACAGGCGGCAAAAAATGCCGGGGTCGAGGTGACCGTCCCCTTCAGCCCGGGGCGCACAGATGCCAGCCAGGCACAGACCGACGTTGACTCCTTCTCTGTTCTTGAGCCGGTCGCCGACGGCTTCCGCAACTATCAGAAGAAAAAGTACGCGGTGAAGGCCGAGGAGTTGCTGATCGATCGCGCCCAGCTGTTGACCCTGACCGCACCCGAGATGACGGTCCTGATCGGCGGTTTGCGCGTTCTGAACATCAATTACAAACAGTCGAAGCTTGGCGTCTTGACCGAGAAACCGGGTGTCTTGAGCAATGACTTTTTCGTCAATCTGCTCGATATGGATACGGCATGGGTTTCGGCCGCAAACGGTGCGGAGACTTTTGAAGGGCGTGACCGCAAAAATGGGGGTGTGAAGTGGACCGCGACCCGGGTCGATCTGGTCTTCGGCTCCAATTCCCAGTTGCGGGCTCTGGCCGAGGTCTATGCCTGTGCCGACGCGCAGGAGAAGTTTGTCCACGATTTTGTTGCTGCCTGGGACAAGGTCATGAATCTCGACCGCTTTGATCTGTCCTGATCAGCACAAACAGGTCCGTCCTTTCCCGGGGCGCGATACGATAGAGTAGATTATTCATCAGGTAAGATGGTTCCAATAACCCGTCCTTCGGTTTGACCGGGGGACGGGTTGACAATGACAACAGAACGAGTTAGTGCTTATCGATCAACAACCAGAATGGAATGGGCCGTCGCAGATCATGGGCGGCCCTTACTCTGCCAAACAGGAGGAAAATATGTCCAAGAGCATCAAAGGTAGCGAAACAGAGAAGAATCTTCTGAAGTCTTTTGCCGGCGAGTCGCAGGCGCGCACCCGTTACACCTATTTCGCCTCGATCGCCAAGAAGGAAGGCTACGTCCAGATCGCCGATATCTTCGAGGAGACGGCGAACCAGGAAAAAGAGCACGCCAAGCGTTTTTTCAAGTTTCTCGAAGGGGGTGATCTGGAGATCATCGCAACCTTCCCGGCCGGGAAAATGGGCACTACGACCGAGAATCTGCTGGCCGCAGCGATGGGGGAGAACGAAGAGCATAGCGACCTTTACCCCGAGTTCGCTGACGTAGCGGAAAAAGAAGGCTTCGCAGCGATCGCTGCGGCCTGGAAGGCAATCAGTGTGGCGGAAAGGCAGCATGAGAAGCGGTTCCGCGATTTGCTGGCAAATATCGAGGCCGGACGTGTTTTCAAGCGCGATGGAAAGGTCGTCTGGCGTTGCCGTAACTGTGGCTACCTGCACGTCGGTGAGGAGGCCCCCGAGCTGTGTCCGGCCTGCATCCATCCGCAGGCGCATTTTGAATTGCTGGGTGAGAACTGGTAAAAAGTAGGTGTCAGGGGGCAGGTTTCAGGAGTCAGGTAAAGCGCTGGCTGGAATGTTCTTGCCAGATCGGGACCAGAATCACCAGGGGTCTGACTCCTGAAGCCTGAAACCTGAAGACTTCTTTTAAATTGAAAAATACTTCCGCTCCGGGCGGCCGACGGCGCCGTAGATGAGCTCGGCGTGCAGTTGCCCACCGGCGGTGAGGTATTCGAGATAGCGTCGTGCGGTGGTCCGGCTGGCGCCTATCCGAGCCCCGACCTCTTCAGCGCTGAATCCGTCCGGGTGGGGGGCGGCGAAGACAGCACAGATTTTCTTCAGCGTCAGGGGGTCGATCCCCTTCGGATGCTCCGGTTCGCCGGGGCTGTTGTCCTTGTAGGGGTGGAGCAGGCGGTCGATCTGCTGCTGATCGAGGGTGGCTTCGGTGCCCAGACGGTTGCGATGCATGCGGAAGCGTTCGAGGGCCTCCTTGAAACGTGGGAACAGGACCGGTTTGAGGATGTAATCGAAGACTCCGCCGCGCATGGCATCCTGCAGCGGTTCGAGCTCCTTGGCCGCGGTGATCAGGATAACGTCGGTCTCCTGATGGCGGGCACGCAGGCTCCAGAGGATGTCTGTCCCTTTCCCTTCAGGGAAATAGAAGTCAAGCAGGATGAGCTCGGGTTGCAGAACTGTGCTCATCTTCTCAGCATCATCCAGGGTGTCGGCAATGCCGCAGACCTCGAATCCCTCAAGCTTCTCGATAAAGTGGCGGTGAATCTCGGCGATCTTGGGATCGTCGTCGACGATCAGAACTTTGAAGGTCATCGTTTCGGCCTCTGCTTGGGAATGAAAACGCTGAACAATGCTCCCCCCATACTGCTGTCCGAGAGGGTGATCTCGCCATTGAGATCGGCAAGAGCCTTCTCCACCAGATAGAGCCCCTGGCCGCGATCGATATTCTTGGTTGAAAATCCCTTCTCAAAAATCTTTTCCATCAGCTCTGGAGCAACCCCCGAGCCGGAATCCTCCACTTCAAAGACCAGGTCGTTGCCGGAATCGGTCAGGGCCAGGACCACGCGTGGCTGACCACCGTTTTTGAGCGCCGCATCAAAAGCATTGTCGATCAGATTCCCAAGAATTGTCAGCAGCTTTTCTCGACTCATTTCCGGTGGCACATCGATCAGTTGACTGTCGGGATCAATGTGGAAATCGATGCGCAGTTCCTGGGCATGGTTGTATTTGCCGATCAGGAAAGCGGCGAGGACCGGGTGAGGGACCGCCTTGGCGAGGAAAGCGATCAGACCCTGGTAGCCGGCCGATTCGCGGCTGATCAACTCGAGGGCTTCCTTGTGGTGGCCGATCTGAATCAGCCCGGCGATGGTATGCAGCTTGTTGGAATATTCGTGGGTCTGGGCGCGCAGCATCTCTGAGTATTCCTTGACCTGGGTCAGCTGTTTGGCCAGCGTATCGATCTCTTCTTTGCTGCGGAAGCTGGCGACCGCGCCGATGATCTCACCGTTTTCACGCATCGGTACGGTATTGATAATCAGAGCCTTGTCGCCGACGATCAGCTCCTGGTCGACACGTTCTTCACCGCCGGTGATGATCCGGCTCAGGCGCGCGCCCGGGAGAACATTACGGATATGCTGGCCGAGGATCTGTTCTTCGGATGTTGTACCGAGAATCTCAGCGGCCTGGCGATTGGTGACCGTAACCAGGGCATCGCGGTCGATGGCGACGATCCCCTCGCGGATCGATTCGATGATGGTGGCACGTTCGGTAAACATGCGGGCGATCTGTTCCGGCTCAAGACCGAAGATCGCTTTCTTGAAATGCTTAGCGATATTGATCGCGCCGGCGATCCCCAGCAGAACGAGGATGGTGACCAGCAGAAAGACCCGGGTCTGGCGGGTGTGGATCTGGGAGCGGACATCTTCGAGCAGGTAACCGACCGAGACGACGCCGATGACCTGCCCGGCATCGTCAAAGATCGGTGCCTTGCCACGGATCGAGGGGCCGAGGGTGCCGACGGCCTGGGAGATATAGGCCTCACCGCGCTCCAGGGCCGGGGCGTTGTCACCGCCGACCATCCGCTTGCCGAGGCGGTCGGTGAAGGGGTGAGAAAACCTGATGCTGTCGCGGTTGCCGATAACGATGAACTCGGCTCCGGTTTCGACGCGGATCTGCTCTGCCAGGTCTTGCAGGCGCCCTTCGGGGTAGGGCTTGACGATCTGTTCCCGGACCAGGGGGATGCGCGCTACTGTTTTGGCTTCCAGCAACGCACGCTGGCCGATCTGCTGTTCAAGGACATCACCAATAATAGCGGTGTAGATGAGGCTGGCGATCAGAGTCAGCAGCATGACCAGCAGGCTGACCAGAATGATCAGCCGGGTCTGGAGACTGGAGGTGTTGATGGCTCTGAGACGTCTGAACATGGCAACCTGTCTTCAGTGAAGGTTGATGGCGTCATAATCGCTCACCAATCGCTGCGCTGCTGAATTTGCGCCGCTGGCGAACGTATCAAGGTCAGTGAGCCAGTTCGAGCAGCGGTTGTGGATCGAGTTGTTCGGCCAGTTCGGCGGCACACTTCTGTAATTCGGTAATATATTCGCTTTGCCGCGCTTCGTCAAAGCGGGAGATCAGGCCGGAAATGCTGAGGGTTGCCATCAGCTCACCGTCGCTGGTGAGCAGGGGAACGCAGACGGAGGCGACTTCGGGGTCGCGCTCGCCATGTGAGGCATACCACTGCTGCCGACGGATTGTTTCGTAGGGTTCTCCCGACTGGCCGGTGAACGCAAGAATCACCCGGCCAGCGGCCCCCTTGTCGAGGGGGAGACGATGCCCCTCGTGGAGCTGATGGCGGATGGCACGGTTGGCGTTGGCGCGATAGAGGCAGAGGCGTTTGTCGCCGCTCTTGACGTAGAAGGCGACCGACTCGTTGAAGCGATCGCGTAGTCCGTCGAGTACCGGGCGGACGATGCTGCCGATATCGAAATTGCGGCGGGAGATATCCCCCAGGTTGATCAGTGCCAGACCGAGTCGGTAACGGCCGTCCTGCTGACGGACCAGGTAGCCGTAGCGTTCAAGCGAGGCGGCGAGACGCAAAATCGTACTCTTGTAGAAGCCGGTGTGCTCGGCCAGTTGTTTGAGGCTGAGCAGCGGCTGTTCTTCGCTAAAGCTGTTGAGAATGTCGAGCGCCCGCTCGACGGCTTCGACGCGATCCTGGGCCATGGGTTATCCTCCGGCACGGTGATTCTGTACTGTAAAACACAATTCTTCATAACGCAATCTTTTCTTGAAAAACAGCATGGATTCTGTATAGTGAAAACGAATTATTCAGAGGAGAATTTGTTTGCTGGATTTGTCTATGACCAAGGAGATCCCGTGGTTGCCCAGCCGCTGAAAAAATATCGCATCATCGATTTGACCAATATTCTGTCCGGCCCCTTTTGCGGTCATCTGCTGGCCCACATGGGGGCCGACGTGATCAAGGTGGAGGTTCCGGAAACCGGGGACCTGGCACGTCAACTGGGTGCGGACCCGGACCTGGGGCGGAAGAAGATGGGGATCTCCTTTCTTGCCCAGAACGCCGGCAAGCGGTCGGTAACCCTCAACCTGAAGTCGCCGGAAGGGAAAGAGGCCTTTCGTCGCCTGGTCGCTACAGCCGATGTCGTTGTTGAAAATTTTCGCCCAGGGGTGATGAACCGCCTCGACCTCGGGTTCGACGATCTCAAACTGGTCAACCCGCAGTTGATCTACTGCGCTATCTCCGGTTACGGCGCGACCGGCCCCTTGCGCTACCAGCCGGCCTTTGATCAGATCATCCAGGGGATGTCGGGGGTGATGAGCATTACCGGCGATGCCGAATCGGCACCGCTACGGGTCGGGTTTCCGGTCGCCGACACCATCGGCGGCATGAGTGCGGCCTTTGCGATTTGTGCCACTTTGGCCGGTCGGGGCAGCGCCGATGACGAAGCTGTTTTTATCGATGTGTCGATGCTCTCCTCAATGCTTTCGACGATGGGTTGGGTGGTTTCGAACTATCTGATGGCCGGCGTGCAACCGCAGGCCATGGGGAACACCAACTTCACCGCGAGCCCCTCGGGAACGTTCGCCACGGGGGACGGGCCGCTCAACATCGCAGCCAACAAGCAGGAGCAATTTGTCGCCTTATGCCGGGTGCTGGGGGTTGATGAGCTGGTGACCGATCCTCGTTTCTGCGGCCGCTTCGAACGTCTCGAACATCGGCAAGAGCTGACAATAGCGTTGGAAAAAGCCCTGGCGCACAGATCGGCGGCAGAGTGGCAGCCGGAGCTGGCGGCCGCAGGGGTGCCGGCCGGGTTGGTCATGAGCGTACCCGAGGTTCTCGATCACCCACACCTGCGTGACCGGGGGATGATCGGCCGCTTCGAAGCTGTTCCCGATGTCGGCGATGTCTCAATTCTGCGACCCGGATTCAAGGTCAACGGTCTGACGCCTCAAGTTCCCTCTCCGCCACCGAAGTTGGGGGAGCATTCGGCAGAGATTCTGCAAGAACTCGGATTCTCCTCAGGGGAGATTGCCGAACTGAAACTTAAAAAGGTCGTTTGATAAATAAGATAGGGGGATCACCGTCCGGGCTCGCGAAACAGCTTGTGGCCCGTTACTGCACCTGTGTTGTGCGGGAGCTGAAATCCATGGAACGGATTCTGCTGATTGTTCTTGTCGGTACCGCCGGTGGCCTGCTGGCTGAAAAATATCATGTCCCCGGCGGAGCAATCGTCGGTTCTATGCTCGGTGCAGCGCTCGCCGCGACTCTGATACCGGGGCATTTCGTTGTCCCCGGCCCCCTCTCGACGGCGATTCAGATTGTCCTCGGCATTACCCTGGGGATGACTTTTGAACGCTCCACGCTCGGATTGTTTCCAAAAATCCTGCCACTGGCGATCGCCAGCACCGTCGTACTGCTGGTGGTCATCGTCCTGATTGCCTACCTGGCTGAATGGCTCGGGTTGCTCGATCTTGCGACGGCGCTCTTCGGTCTCTCGCCGGGGGGGATGTCGGGGATGAGCCTGCTGGCCCAGGCCGAAGGTTACCGTACCGATGTCGTCGCCCTGCTGCACACGGTGCGCATCTTCACCCTCTTCCTTGTTGTTCCGTTGCTCGATCGTCTGTTGCGTTCCTGGTTCAATTGAGACCGGCGTGAACAGTATGAACAAATTGCCGTTAATGGCGTAAATGCAACTTATTTCCCTTTTATTTACAGTCTTGCCCCTGGTGATAGAATCTCGTTCTAAAGCGAACATGTGAGAGCGCTGCACCCGGTCAGTCGGATCCGTAGTGCGCCGAAACGGCCCGTTCCTGTATTAATCGGTTTTTTTGAGGGGCGGTCTTCATCCATTAACAACGAAGTCTATGGAGGCAAGAATGAAAAAGTTTTACGCATTACTGGCATCTCTCGTCCTGTTGGCCGGCCTGGCCGGTCCTTCCCTGGCGTTCCAGCCCGAAAGTCCCGAGTGTATCGCGCCTGCAGGACCGGGCGGCGGTTGGGACTTCATCTGCCGGACCACGGCTAAAAACCTGTTTGATCTGAAATTGCTCGATCATGCCATGCAGGTCACCAACATGTCCGGTGGCGGCGGTGGTGTCGCTTTTGCTCACGTGACCAAGGAACGTAATGACGACAACGACCTGATCGTTGCCGCTTCGACCAGTACCGCTGCCCGTCTGGCGCAGGGGATCTTCAAAGGCGCGACCGCGGATGACGTCCACTGGCTGGCAACCTTCGGCGCCGAGTATGGCGTTCTTGCCGTCAAGAAAGATTCCCAATTCAAGAATCTCAAGGATCTGATGGATGCCGTCGTTGCTGATCCGCGTTCGGTTGGTTTTGCCGGTGGTTCCTCGGTCGGTGGTTTCGACCATATCAAGCCGATGCTCGTTGCCCGTAAAGCCGGTCTCAAAGACGTGCGCCAGCTCAAGTATGTTGCCTACGCCGGTGGTGGCGAGGCGATGACCGGCCTGCTCTCCGGTGCGGTTCAGGTTATGTCCGGCGACTTCTCCGAACTGCGCGGTTTCTATGAGTCGGGCGACATCCGGATTCTCGCGATCCTGGCTCCCGAGCGTCTGAAAGGTTTCTCCGACATTCCGACGGCCAAGGAGCAGGGGTATGACGTCATCGGCGCCAACTGGCGTGGCCTCTACATGCCGAAGGGCGCTTCTGCTGAAGCCAAGGCCTTCTGGTCGGACGCCATCAAGAAGATGACCGAATCCGAAGCCTTCCAGAAAGACCTCGAAGCCAAAGCGATCGAACCCTTCAATAATTTCGGCGCGGACATGGAAAAGTTCGCCAACGAGAGCATCAAGGATATCGCTGATCTTTCGAGAGAAATCGGCATCCTCAAGTAACACCAATAGTGCGGCTGTCCGAACATCCCGGGCAGCCGCTCATTTTTCACCATTGTTCAAAAAAGAGAGGATCTCATGAGTGACCGGATATTTGGCCTATTCGGACTGGCGTTGGCCGGCTTCTACTTCTGGGCCACGTCCATTATCCCCGACAGCTTCATGGTTGACGTCGTCGGCCCGCGGGCTTTTCCGTATATCGTCGGCACGGTTCTGGCGATCTGTTCGCTGTACATCCTGCTGCGCCCCGATGCCGAGCCGGACTGGCCGAGCCTGAGGAACTTCATCGAGATCATCTTTGCCACGGCGGTGATGTTTCTTTATGCCTGGGCCCTGTCCCGCATCGGCTTCGTCATCGCCACCGTCTTCGCCACCTTCTACCTGACCTGGCGCCTGGGGAGCAAACCGCTCGGCGCCCTGATCACCGGCGTCGCTACCTCCGCGGGTATCTACGTGGTCTTTCACCTGATCCTCGGCCTCTCACTGGCCAAGGGCCCGCTGGGATTTTAGGAGGCGAATCGATGGATATTTTCTCAAATCTGGCTGATGGTTTCGCCGTTGCATTCACCGCCAAGCATCTGCTGCTGGCGCTGCTGGGCTGCTTCCTCGGCACGCTGATGGGTGCCCTGCCGGGCCTGGGACCGGCCAACGGTGTCGCTATTCTGATTCCGATTGCTTTTACCCTGGGTCTTGGTCCGGTCGCCTCCCTGATCCTGCTGACCAGCGTCTACTACGGCGCCATGTACGGTGGACGGATCAGCTCGATCCTGCTCAATATTCCCGGGGACGAACCGGCGATGATGACCTGCCTCGACGGCTACCCCATGGCCCAGCAGGGGAAGGCGGGGGAGGCGCTGGCACTCTCCGGCATCGCCTCTTTTGTTGGTTCCTTCTTCGCCACCTGGGGGCTGGTGCTGATTGCGCCACAGCTGGTCAAGATCGCGCTGCTGTTCGGTCCGGCCGAGTATTTCGCTCTGTTTACCATGGCCTTTGCTACTTTGGGTGGCGTCACCGCCAGCAACCAGGCGAAGTCGGCCCTGGCCGCTGCTTTGGGTCTTGGGATCGCGATGATCGGCAGTGATTCTCAGACCGGTTCGGAGCGCTTTACCTTTGGTCATATTCACCTCTACGACGGCATCGATTTCCTCATTGCCATTGTCGGTCTGTTTGCCATCAGTGAAGTACTGATCTTCATCGAGCATCACCGGGGCGGCTCTGCGGCCCAGTCCGGTGCGGCCAAGATCGGCAAGCTGATGCCCGACTTCCGGACTCTGACCCGCTCTTACGGGACCATGATCCGTTCGACCATCATCGGCTTCCTCTCCGGTGTTCTGCCGGGGGCCGGCGCTTCCCTGGGTTCCTTCCTCTCCTACTCGGTGGAGAAGAACACCCTCGACCGTGAAGGGAAGACCTTCGGCAAGGGGGACCCGCGCGGGATTATCGCCCCTGAATGCGGGAACAATGCCGCTGCCGGTGGGGCTCTGGTGCCGATGCTGTCGCTCGGTGTCCCCGGCTCGGGAACAACGGCCGTACTGCTCGCTGTTCTGCTGCAGCTCAACATCACCCCGGGGCCGCTGTTGTTCCGCAACAACCCCGATATCGTCTGGGGTCTGATCGCGGCGCTCTTTATCGCCAACTTCATGCTGCTGGCGCTCAACCTGCCGATGGTCGGTTTGTTTACCCGTGTACTGCTGGTGCCGACACGGATTCTGATGCCGGTGGTGGCGATGATCTCTTTCGTCGGGATCTATGGTCTGACCGGTTCGACCTTCGACGTCATGCTGATGGTCGGCTTCGGCTTTGCCGGCTGGCTGTTGCGCAAGCTCGGCATTCCGCTGGTTCCGGTGATTCTCGGTATCCTGCTCGGCAACGAGATGGAGGTTAACATGCGCCGGGCGCTGCAGATTTCGGACGGTGACTGGTCGATCCTGCTCGGCAGCCCGCTGGCCATCGGTATCTGGGCGATCGCCGTTGCCGGTTTCGTCCTGCCGATCTTCTTCGGCAAGAAGGTGAAGAAGCAGATGCAGGCTGAACATAGCGAAGAAGAGGTCGAGGAGGTCGTCAAGGGGGGCGATTGATGTGAACCCTGCCCCGGTCTTAAGCCACCGGAAGGCTGCACCTAAAGAAACAAGCACCAAGAGTGTCAATGAAAAAGGGCGGATATTCTCCGCCCTTTTTTGTGTCTATCACTATTACTCCGGTGGATAAATACCTAAAGCGTGCTCTACGTCCGTAACCCAAAACAACAATCGTCATCGCTATCGGGATCGGCATCGAGATTATCTCAGGAAAACCCGATAGCGATCCCGATGCCGATCCCGAGCACAAACGAACAAAACCTTTCGGGAATAACGAGTCGCCATCCATAAACGGGCCACATCAGAAAAATTTTCACTGTTTAATCACCGGAGTAATATCGTGAACTCGCTGTCTCAGATTTTAGCTGCGCTCTTATCTCTGTGATCTGCTCAGCGTCGGCCGAAGATCGACCCCAGGACACCGCGAATGATCTGGCGACCGATCTGGGTGCCGATGGAACGGGCGGCACTCTTCATCATTGCCTCGCCGGCACTCTCCCGTCGTCTGGCCGTCGGGGCATTCTTTTTCGTGGCCCGTTCCGCCGCCAGCCGTTCACGTTCTGCCTGTTCTTCCCGCGCCGCTGCTTCCGCTTTCTTCTTCAGCAGTTCATAGGCCGATTCACGATCCACAGCCTGGTCATAACGGCTGCCGATGGGCGAGCGCTGCAGTAGTTCTTCCCGCCGCTTTGGCTCGATCGGCCCGATCTGCCCTTCCGGTGGAGCGATCAGGACCCGCTCGACCGGTTGCGGCGCACCTTTTTCATCGAGGACTGAAACCAGCGCTTCGCCGATCCCCAGTTCGGTGACCAGGGTTTCGGTCGAGAAGGCCGGATTGGGGCGGAACGATTCGGCCACCGCCTTGATTGTCTTTCGATCCTTCGGTGTGAAAGCACGCAGGGCATGTTCGATTTTCAGCCCCAGTTGGCCGAGAATCTCTTCGGGAATGTCGAGCGGGCTTTGGGTAATGAAATAGATCCCGACCCCTTTGGAACGGATCAGGCGAACGACCTGCTCAATTTTGTCCAGCAGGCTTTTCGGCGCATCATCGAAGAGCAGGTGCGCTTCGTCGAAGAAGAGAACCAGCTTCGGCCGCTCCTGATCCACGACCTCCGGCAGCTGTTCGAAAAGTTCGGCCAGCAACCAGAGCAGGAACGCGGCATAGACCTTGGGAGATTTATGGATCAGGGTGCTGGCGTCGAGCAGGCTGATGACCCCACGGCCGGAAAAATCGCAGTGCATCAGATCGCGCAGGTCGAGCGCGGGTTCGCCGAAGAACTGTTCTGCCCCCTGTTCTTCGAGCACCAGCAGGCGGCGCTGGATGGCGCCGATACTGGCAGAGGTAATATTGCCATAACTGTTGCGCAGCGATTCGCTGTTTTCCCCCATCCAGGCCAACAGCGCGCGCAAATCTTTGAGGTCGAGCAGGAGCATCCCCTGATCGTCAGCGATCTCAAAGGCGGCGTAGAGGATTCCCGTCTGTGTTTCGTTCAATTCCAGCAGGTTGGAAAGCAGTAGAGGCCCCATCTCGGAAATTGTTGTCCGCAACGGGTGTCCCTGGTTGCTGTCGATACTCCAGAACAGGGTCGGGCATGGTTGTTGGCGATAGGCTGACAAGGGGATCTGCGCCAGACGCTCATCGATCTTTTTGTGAGGGTGCCCTGGCTGCGCCAGTCCTGAGAGGTCCCCCTTGATGTCGGCGGCAAAGACCGGAACCCCCATGCGTGAAAAGCCTTCTGCCAGCACCTGGAGCGTGACGGTCTTGCCGGTTCCCGTGGCTCCGGCAATCAGGCCGTGGCGGTTGCTCATGCGCCCGGTTTGACAGATCAGTTTGCCGTTGCTGGCACCGAGTTCGATAGCTGCTGCTGACATCCGTTCCTCCCTGTGAGATCAATCACACTGATTATCTTTACCGGCTCAAAGTATAAACCAGATTTGTGGTCAGAACGACCAGGGAGATGCGATTCCGGGAGAATATCCCCGGACTCCGGCTGAATTTCAAAACGCTGGTGGCCGTGTGTTCTGCCGCTGACGGGATGGTGCTTGTTCAGCTCTCGACATCGTTCGTGACGACAGTCGCACGCGGCAGAATGATGCTAAAGGTGGTTCCCCTGCCCAGCTTTGAATCGACAAAGAACTGACCCTGGTGGCGGTTGGTGACGATCGAATAGGCCACCGAAAGCCCCAGTCCGGTTCCCTCGCCGACATTCTTGGTGCTGAAAAAGGGTTCCACGATCCGTTTTCTGATCGGCTCGGGAATGCCGGGACCATTGTCGCTGATCGTCAGGGTAACGGTCTTGCTGCTGGCACTGGCCGCCAGTCTGATTTCCGGTTGTCGACCCTGGAGCGCCTCCTTGTGCAGCGCCTGACCGGCGTTTTTCAGAATGTTGAACACGACCTGCTGAATTTCAAAATGGATTGCCCGGATTGGTGGCAGATTAACCGGAACTTCGTTGATGATTGCGATGTTTTTGAAATCGTGATGGGCTCTGAGGTCGTAATCGTGGGCCGTGAGGGCCAGCGCATCGTGGGTGATCTCGTACAGCGAACAGGACTCACGGCTTGAGGTCGAGTCGTTGGTGAAGATCAACATATTCTGGATGATCTTGCTGCTGCGTTCGACAGCTGACGAGATGTTGCCGAGGAACTTACGAATCTGGCGCTGTTCCAGGTAGCTCTGGAGATTGTCGAGGTCGATGCCGAGCTCCTCGGCCCGGCGGCGGTTGGCGGGAACCTCGGGAGCCAGGCGTTGACCGATGTTCTGAGCCGACTGGCTGATGATGCTCAAGGGGTTGTTGATCTCATGCGCCATGCCGGCGGCCAGGCTGCCGATGGAGAGCATTTTCTCGGTCTGGATCATCATCTCTTCGAGTTGCGCCTGCTCGGTGACGTCATCGATACGGATGACAATGTCGCACGAGTCTTCGAGGTCGAGGGGATAGGCGAAGATCAGCATGTTTCTGATGCTTCCATCTTCCTCGTGGTCGCATTTGGCCTGATAGCTGCGGTGTTTCTGGCAGCATTCCCCGATGATCTCGTCCAGGTAGGCGTCGAGGCAGGGGAGCAGTTCCACGGCGTTTCTTCCCTGGGCTGCGCTTCTGGTGATGCCGGTTTGTCCCGTTGCATGCTGATTCCATTCGATGATTCGGCCCGCTTCGTCAATCGCGGCGAGCAAAGAGGGCATGGCATCGATGATGTTACGCAGCTGATTGCGGTAAGCGTTGGCCGTGGCTTCGATCTGGCGACGTTTTTCCAGCATCAGGTTGGCTGATTGAGCCAGTGCCCTGAACTCGGAAAAGCTCTGTTTCTTCAAATCGAGGGGCGTCGCCTGCTTGACGCTGTCATCGAAAAAGTTCTGGAATTCCCGAAAGCTGTTACGCAACAGCAGCTTGAGCCGGTAGGAGAAGAGGGTGCCGACGAGTAACAGCAGGCTGAGGATTCCGATGATCGTCGCTACCTTGACGCGCATATCAGTTTTACGTTGGGCCAGCAGTCGAGCCAGTTGTGGGTCGATTTCGGCGATGCTGCCACCGTTGCCGATGTACATGCCCCACCCCGGGATCCCGGCGACATAGCTGACCCTGTGGTGGCCGAGCTTGTCGTGAGGCAGGGCGAAATCGTGGTGCAGGTAACCACCGCCGTTTTGGGCCAGTTCAATCAGGTTGCGGATTCTTTCGGCGTTCCGTTCTTCTCCCTCCTCTTGGCTATGTTCCTTGAGCGGCCCGGCAAGAACCTCCCCTTGGTAGTTGCCGAGGAAGAAACAGCTGCCGTCATCCAGTTCCATGCCGTCGATCCGTTTGGTCAACTCCTGTTTAAGATTGTCCGTGATGTCGGAAAGGTAACCGCCGCTGCCGATGAACCAGTCGAGGGGGGCAAAGTACTTGATATAGGAAATTTTCGGATATTCGTGCTGGCGATCACTCAGCTTTGGCCAGTTGTATTCCAGGTAGCCTTCTCCTTGTGTCCGAACAAGTTCAACCGCGTCACTGAACTCGCGTTTACTTTGACCATCAATCAGTTCCAGGGCATTCGTCCCTGCCCATTGGGGGGCCGGTGGGTAGAGTTGAATGACTCCGTTCAAGTCGGCAGCGAAGTAATACCCTTCGCCATCCTGGAAGCGGATCGCCTCCAGGGCCGCTCTGATCATGGCGATGATCTCGGCTCGGGAGTAACGGTCCTTGTTGGTGGTGTAGATGTTTTCGGCGATGGTCAGTGCTTCGGAGACCCGGCGTTGCAGGTTGTGCCTGGCTTCTTTCTGCAGGTCGTTACGGCGCTTCATCAAGCGATTGATAAAGTCTTCGACCCGCACCTTCTGCATGGTCATCTGTTTCTCAACGGCCTGTTTTTTGAGGATTTCCGTCTGGTTATGAATCTGTTTCTGATTGCTGTGGATCCAAAAGCCGCCGATCAGAACGACAGACATCAGGATTCCGACGAGGTAGAGGAAGAAAAAACGATTGGTCAGGCTGGTACTGTTGAACATGTCGACATTCCACTGTTTATTGGAAATGCATCGGCTCGGGGGAGGTGAACCGCCCCATAACGAGCCCGGCTTCACGCTTGCTGCGACAAGTCGAAACAGATGCCGTTTGTCCCCCCCGGGATGCTGATCCTGTTGATGAGTCAGCGACAAACGGTTACAAGTCTGGTGGTTGAAGTTGAATAGCTAGTATCTGATTGGATAAAATATAAAGTCAAATTAATTTGCCATGGCTAATCAAAAATCGATAACCATCGAATTAATCAAGATTTTTTTTGTGTTTATGTCGAGGTTGATTTAGCCGTCGTGATGAATGGGAGGCTTTTACCCAAGAAATAGGCCGGCCGGGGGGAGGATCCGGCTGAAACTAGCAGGTTGTGCCGTCGTGATGAGAGATGTTCAGGATTGCGAAGCCGAAATGGGGGGGAGACTCAGGCGTCGAGGATTTCTTTTTTCAAGCGGTCAAACTCTTCCCGGGAGATCAGCCCCTCTTCGAGCATGTGACTCAGTTCGGAGAGTTCCTTCATGTGGCCCGCTTTCGGAGCGTCGAGTTGTTTGACGTCGCGACTATCGTCCTGGATCAGCTTGATGTTGTCATCGCGGTGCCCAAGTTTGACGGAAGCCATTCCGCCAAGCAGGCTGACTTCGACGGTACGGTCCTGCAGGGCGGGGTCGGACATGAATTCGCGCAGAGCCTGCTTGTGCTGCTTGAAGTAGTGGTAGAAGTAGTAACCCGAACCGGCAATCAGGGCGATTCCGGCGATGAAAATCAGCCAGCGGAAATCGTAAACCCCCTTGATCAAGACCACGGCGACGCCGAGGGCGATCATCAGCAGGACGTGCAACAGCAGGACCACATAGCCCATCATGACACCGCTGAAGATTCCGCGGTTCTGTTCGTTCTCTATTTTCATTTCAGTCATCCGTCCCCTGTTCATGCCTATCAAGAATAGCATGGAGAGGGGGGTGCGGTCCGGTTGTTTCGTAAATAAATGTAGAATGCAGCAGCACAGATTTTTATCACCAATCAGGGGCTGTGACAATGACTATTCGGGAATGGCTATATCGTTCGGTCGGGGGAAGGCTGGATGTTGCCGTTGGCGGATTGTTGATGAGTCTATACAGCCAAGAATGGGGTAATCGTCCCGGTCATCGATATGACAACCGGGACGATTGACGGGAGTTTCAGGTTCCGCTAGCGCAGGGTGTCATCAAGGTACTCGGAGAAACGTTTCCAGGATTTCTCATCGGCATCCTTGCGGTAGCGCGGAGAATCGAAAACCGAGAAAGCATGGGGCGCACCGCTGTAAGTGATCATCTCGTGATTAATCTGGGCGGCTTCAAGTTCCTTGGCCAGCGTGGCGAAATCATCCATGGTGACCGAGGTGTCGGCCGTGCCATGAAGGATCAGCAGCTTTCCTTGCGTCCCGGAATAGTCCTGCCCTTCCGGGGTTTGCAGTCCGCCGTGGAAGGTGACGAATCCTTTGAGACAGGCTCCGGAGCGGGCGAATTCGAGAACCACAGTGCCGCCGAAACAGTAGCCCATGGCGACCGCATTTTCGATGTCGCCCCCCTGCTTTTTCGCAGTTGCCAGGGCGGCGTTAAGTAGGGTCCGCATTCGTGGACGGTCGGCGTAGAGTGCGCCGGTCAGGCTCTTTTTGTCGGCGGTCTCGGTCGGGCGGATCCCCTTGCCGAACATGTCGGCGGCAAAGACCGCGTAGCCCTGGTCGGCGAGCATCTGCGCGCGTTTGACCTCGTAATCGGTCAGGCCGTCCCAGTCATGGATCAGTAGTACCAGCGGCGCATCGTCCGTCGGGGAGATGTAATAGCCGGTGAAGGGTTCACCATTCACCGAGTAGTCGACGTACTGCCCGGCCGCAAATGCGGGCAGAGTAAAGAGACAGAAACAGAGGGTTAAGAACAGTCTATTCATGTGCAGCCTCCTTGGGCTAAAGATGACTTATTTCGTCACATATTAGCACTGTTCGAAGGCTACGCAATAGAGAGGGATGGAGATTTTTTACTGAAAATCAGTAAGTTCAGCCTGATTCTCCGGTAGTGATAGCTGTCAGAGCCCGGGCAATGGCTTTGCCGTCGGCCAGCTCTTTGGCCGCCAGAAGTTCGCCCCAGGTCGCCATTTTGCTGAGAATCTTGTTGTAGGTTTCCACGGGATCGCCGTCGAGCAGCAGGGCGAGGATCAGTTCCTTGCGGTTCATCCCCCGGTCGCGCCAGACGGCCAGGTCCGCCGGGTCGACCCGGAAATAGCGGATCAGTTGCAGATCGAAGATATGGTCGGCGAGCAGTTCGGGATTCGTCGCTTTATTGCGATAGGGCTCATCGAGTTGCTGTGGCGTGAGATTCAGCGTGTCGATGACCGCCGGCCAGTTGCCGTGGGTTGCGTAGAGATCGCTGATCTCTCCCGGCTGTTTACCGCTGCGGACAGTCAGGTCGTGAAGGATCCAGAGCCAGATGTCGCTGATACCCGACATCCTCGCCTTGACCAGGTCGCGTTTGTCGGCTCCGTAGATAGCGGCGATCAACGAGTTCTGAGCCGTGGCGAGAAAAAAGGGGTCAGCGGCGGACTTGTCGGTGTGGTCGTAAGTCCGGTCCTGAAAACAGTGGCAACTGATCGTCGATTCGGCCATGGCCGCAAAGGGGAGGGCGATCAGGATTAGGGCTGTCAGCAGCAGGGTGCGCATGGTCGGTCTCCTGTCATCAATTTCAGGCAGGATAGCACGACTGCTGGACGGGAAAATTGACCGGGATCAAGTGACGTTAGGCTGATTGTCCTGCAAGTTCCAGCACGCTGATGATCTGGTGGACAATGCGGTTGACCGGGGTCGAGATGCCGTACTTCTTCCCCAGTTCGATAACTTTACCGCCGAAGATCTCCAGCTCGGTCTTACGCCCGGCTTCGATGTCCTGAAGCATTGAGGTCTTGCCCTCTGGGGCGAGGGAGTTGAGGATCGGCGGCCAGTTGGCAAGGTCTTTCTCCGTCAGGTCGACCCCTTCCACTTCCGCCAGACGGATCACTTCGAGCATCAGTTCGCGTACCAGTTCCTGCGCCGCCGGGGTCTGCTGGATAATCCCGTAAGGGGCGCGCATCACCGCCGAGGCCTGGTTGGCGCCGACGTTGATCATGAATTTCCACCACAGGGTGCGGATCATGTCGGCCGGAACATCATGGGTAATCCCCGCACGGGTGAAGATGTCCCGCACGGCCAGAACGCGCGGGCTCGGCTGGTTGTTGCGCGCTTCACCGAAGATGTGGCGGCCGGGGTTGCTGAAGCGGATGCCGCTTTCGTCGCGCACGGAATCGATCCCCACCGAAATGCCGTACAGAACCTTCTCCACACCATAAAGTTCAGCAATCGCCGCTTCGCTGTCGAGGCCGTTCATGAAGGAGACGATGGTTGTCTGGTCGCCGACCAGATTGCGCAGGTCGGGGAGGGCGTCATCGAGATGCTGATGCTTGAGAGTGACGATGATCAGATCCGCCGGGGAGGTCTCCTCATCCGGACGCATCAGCGGCGGCATGAGCTTGTTGCCGTTGACGACAATGCCATCGCGCTTGAGGCGTTCGTAGCGTTCACCGTCGGCAATGACGCAGGTTTCGATATTTTCGGTCGCCAGGAAGCGTTCGGCAAAGAATGCGCCGACCGCACCCAGGCCGAGGATGACGATTTTTTGTGTTTTGGACATTTGGGGTTCCATCTGAATGAATTGATGTCAGGTATGATTAGGATAACTGAAATTGGATCTGGTGGGCAGAGTCGTCAGCTATGTTATTTTTTTATCCGCTCTTTGTGCCATGAATACGTAAAACCAGCCGGCACCCATGGCGGCGATCACCGGGGCCAGGTACAATCCCCATGCGTCGATTTTCAGTAGCTTGGAACAATAGAGGATGGCGTAAACGAGAGATATTTCAAGCACAATAGATACAGAGAAGTATGACCAATAGGGAGGCAGTCCGTGTTTGCGCCGCCGGTTGTTGATCGTGACCGGTACCAGCCAGATGCCGCTGTACAAGAGAATGACCAGTAAGATTTCAAATGCTCCGATCAATTGATCTTCCTGTCTCCGATAACCATTTCAGGCATATCTCAACCGGCGGTTAAAGGGCATAGTCACGTTCAACCTTGCAGATTCTGGTTTTAAAGGTCGAATACCATTTTTCTCGGCCGAGTTGTTGCGCCTGCTGGTGTTCAAGATTTGCCTTCCACCTTTTGATCGATTCTAGATCGGCCCAATAGGAGACGGTTATCCCAACGTCCTCTCGCGCCGATTCCACACCGAGAAATCCGGGTTGCTGTGCAGCCATCTCAACCATCCTCTCCGCCATTGCGCCATAGCCGTTGTCGCCTTCGGTGCGAAGTGAGGTGAAGATAACAGCGTAGTAGGGTGGGGGTGGGGTGGTGGCTATGAGGGTCATGGAAAGTCCTGAACTGGAGGGCTGCGTTGTTTATAAAATTTTCAAAGGTGCGACACAATATGACGAGCTATTTTAAATAGATTTCGAGTTTGTCACGTTTGTTTGGATCGTTCGGATCCATACAAAGACATTGTTCCATTCCACCTCGGTCAGCGGGGAAATATTTGTATCTTCCGTAACCATTCTCTTCACATTTTGACTGACAATCATGTTTGGACGAATAGTATCCGACTATTGCAAGCACAAAAGCCGCTCCTAAGATCGGTAGAAATATCCATTTGGCAATCCTGATTTCAAAAGAAGATGGAATTTCAGAAAGGGACATGCTTTCTCCTCCTGTCTTTCTTTAGTGTCGATATCACTACGATTAGGCTTGTTAATGTTTAGGAATGAAAGCCTGTAGCGCCGTTATCTGAATTTGGCGGTGAAACGCTGCTTTTTGTTTTAGCATTAGAGGCTTTGTAGAGATAAAACAAGAAAATCACCGGCCATATGGCAGCAAGAAAGAAGAGTACGACTGAAGCTTCACCAAGGATTTGTACCGATATCAGTGTCAAAAAAATTAAAACAGGAAATAGAAGGGGAGTAATTATGCCTTTAAAAACGTCATATTTTATCCCAATAATTATCCCAATAGCCACATGTAGAATTTGGAGCGTCGCAAAAAAATCAAATGCATCAATTCCGATAAAATCATAAGCATTTACATGTGATGGGTAAAAAATTAAAAAAAACAAAAATATATAGTGTTGGTATGTTTTCATTTTAACCTTATGTACGTTGATGTAGCTAGTTAAACGACAAATGCCATCCGTAATAGATATGCGGATGGCATTTGTCAGCTCATCATCAGCCCCCCCCCGCATCAGATTGTTTCCAATTTCACCGAGCCAAATTATCTCTATAATGAATAGTTGTCAAAAAAGTTTAAGTATCCATCTTCCTCACCAGATTCTCCAGATAGACTGATTTCATCTGTTTGCTCGCCATGACCCTTTTGACCGGTGGCAGGCGAAGGATGGCGCCGAGGATGGCGGCGAGGGCGCGGTGGCTCATGAGGGCCTGATTGTCGAAGATGAGGTTTTGCAGCTTGTCGCGTTCGACGGCCATGACGACGGCTTTGTGGACGCCGTTGAGCGGGGTGAGGATGCGCTCGGGGCGCTGTTCGAGCTTGATGGCGCCGGCCTCGGGGCAGTTCCGGACACAGACGCCGCAGCCGAGGCAGCGGTCTTCTATCAGGGTGGCGTGGCGGCGTTTCGGCTGGTGGGGATCGTTGGCAGAGGCGAGGGCGATCGCTTCGACGGGGCAGACGTTGACGCACTTGCCGCAGCCGGTGCAGCTGTCTTCGGCGATGACCGGGATGAAATTGGTTGTGTGCACCGGGTTGAGGATGGCGAATTTGCGCGCGGCGATCATTGCTTCGCAGCAGCAGCCGCAGCAGTTGCAGATGAAGTTGACCCCTTCGCGGACGTTCTCGCCGAACTGGACCAGGTTGTGCTCATAGGCCTGCTGGAGCAGGTCGAGACATTCGACGGCGTCGATCTCGCGGGCGTGGCCGTGCTTGATCAGGGAGCCCGCCGAGGTGTTGAAGGTCATGCAGATGTCCATCGGCGCGTCGCAGGCGCGGCCGACGTGATACATTTTGTGGCGGCAGTAGCAGGTGCCGACGCCGATATGCCGGGCGGTTTTGATCACCTCGGTCGCGCGCTCGTAATCGAGGACATGCAGGGCGTCTTCGTTACTGAGCACCGGTTCGTTGACAAAGGTCCGCCCGAGTTGGGTTTCGCCTTTGGTGAACAGTTCGCGGACGAAGTCTTCTTCGACGTTCAGGTACTGGTAGAAGAGTTCGCTCAAGACCTTCTGGTCGAGATCGCCGCGGGTGCGCATCAGCGAGAATTCAAAGAAGCCGGCCATTGGTGGAGGGAGCACGTAAACCTGCTCCCCCTCTTGATCCATGTCGACCAGGATGGCGCGTCCGGCCAGTTCGTCGAGAACCTTTTGTGTTTGCGCCCGGTTCATCTTCCAGGCCCGGCTGGCCTGCTCGGTGGTAAAGGGCTTGATTGGCAGCAGGGCGACCAGTTCGGCTTCCCGCTCGCTGAAGAGCATGGCGAGGATCTGGTAGAGCAGTTTCGATGGTGGCGCCCCCTGGGGGAATTTGTTAAGGCGCTCGACCAGACTGGAATAGCCGTTTTTGAGGGTATGATGGGCCATCGTTGATCCTCCGGGCATTCATTGCAGGTAACTGCCAGAAGTTTAGAGCTTTTTCCCGAAAAAGCAAACACCGGAAACCGCTCTTACCAGGGCAGCTCTTCGCCGTTGCAGTGCCAGAAGGAGCCAGTATTGTTGAGGTTGAGCTGATCTATCCGCTCGGCCAGGCTGGCGGCCGACTCTTCCGGGGTGATGATGCCGCCAAAATTGACCATGCGGGTTTTGACAAACCCGGGATGAAGTTGGGCGACGGCGATGCCGCGCGGCTTGAGATCGACGGCCAGCGATTTGCCGAAGGCGTTGAAAGCGGCTTTCGAGGCGCGGTAGCCGTAACGGCCGCCCGAATCGTTATCGGCGATGGAGCCCATGCGGCTGGTAATGTTGGCGATCTTGCTGCCTGATGTCAGATTGGGCAGCAGCGCTTCGCAGACACGCAGCGGGGCATAGGCGTTGATCTCCATCTGCAGACGCAGGGAATCATAATCGATGGAGCCGAGAACCTCGTCCTGCAGCAGCCCGGCATTGTTGATCAGCAGGTCGATGGTCTGCCCCTCAAGCTCCTGCGCCAGACGCGCGACGGCATCAGCGTCGGTCACATCGACAGCGGTGATCACGCGGCTGGCGATTTTGTCCAGTTCAGCAGAGCTTTCACGGCAGACGCCGGTGACTGACCAGCCCTGGGTGTGATAATGGCGGGCCAGTTCGAGCCCGATGCCGCGGTTGGCTCCAGTGATAACGACATGTTTCATCTTTGTATCCTTTCTTCTGTTTCAAATTTGATTTCACCACAGAGTCACTGAGGCACAGAGGAAATCAGATGTCATGCTCTGCGTCGGAATCGGAATCGGAATCGGAATCGAAATCAAAAAATTCTATTCAGAAAGGCCGATAGTGATGGTGATTCCGATACCGAAATAGAGTCTATTCTTTCTTCAGTGCCCGTGTGGTTTGTGTTTGCCTGTTAAGGTCATCGTCGCGCTACTGATCTGCTTCCGACAACTGAATGTCAGTCATTTCTTTATGCGGCGGAGATGGCCTGCCCGACAAAAAAAGTCCCTCCGTTTCGGAAGGGACTTTTGGTTGGTTGCTCAATATGTGCCCGCCTGGTTACAGCTCTTTGGGGCGGCAGACGTTGCGGGCGTCGTGAACCTTGGCGCCACAGTTGGTGCAGGCAAAGCGCGGGTTCTCGAACATCTTTTCGACATCCGCGTGACGGGCGCTGGCGGTCAGTTGACAAACGTGAAGATCACAATGTTCCTCGGGGTTGTCGCAGCTGCATTCGGTCATTGTAGGCTCCTTTGATTTGGTGTGGTCGTGGTTATCTTGTTCTGTGCTTGGTCTTAATTATAGCGATTTGTCTCTTTTAGACAAACCGGTCGGTCATTTTTTCATTCATTCCGTTCTGAATTTCCCTTGCGCGTGCCTGTTGATTATTTCGCTTCGAGGGGCTGCCCCGACTGGATCCAGGCGTTGTAGCCGCCGAGCAGGGGCCAGACCCGGTTATAGCCGTTTTCCATCAATGTCAGCGTCAGACTGGCGCTGGTGGCTTCGTTGCGTCAGGTGCAGTAGATGACGATGGCCTGTTCGACGGGAAACTCTTCCTTGAATTTGGCGATCTCGTCATACGAGGCAAGGCGGATGGCGCCGGGGATCTTTTCCGTTGCCCTGAGCCACTGGGCCGGGGAACGGGCGTCGACGATCACGACCTGCTCACTTTGCTGCAGTTGTTTCAGTTGGGTGATGGTGATGCGCTTCAGGTCGTCAATGCTGACCTTGACCTCGACGGCTGCTGCGAGCGTCGGCAGCAGAAGGATCAGGAGTAGCGGGATAAGGTATAGCTTCTTCATGGGCGTCCCTTTCTGTGCAAGATAGAAACATCTTAGCACGGGACACTTGCCTCTTGAGAAGGGGGAGGAGCGAAATATTACTAAAAAAGTAATAAATATTTTTATTTTTTGTTCAGAAGGTTGGTCAGGCGTTCAGCCGCCGACGCATCCAGCCGACCTGACCTGCTGGCCAGTTCGAGAGTCATGGTGGCGAGTTGGCGGTAAGTTTCCTGTTGTTGCGGCGAAAGCTGCTCTAATTCGTCCAGATGGCGGGCAACGGTACCGACATCGCCGCGGACAATCGGGCCGGTCAGCCCCTGTTCCGGGCCGTGTTCGGTGAGGTTGTCGAGGCTTGCACGCACCAATGGAAGCAGCAGCGGCAACGCCTCTTTGCGTGAGATACCGCATTCAGACAACAGCTGACTGGCCCAATCCTCGAGGGTGATAAAGAAATTGGAGGCGATGCTGGCGGCGCCGTGGTAGAGCGCCTTTTTGTCACCGGTGATGACGAACGGGGTGCCGCCGATGGCCCGGATCAGCTCGCGGCCGAGGGGGAGGGCGGTCGTGTCCCCTTCAAGGGTGCAGGGGCAGCCGGGGAGTCGGTTTGTGGCGCTTTCTCGGTCGGCAAAGGGGAGCAGGGGGTGGAGTGACAGAAGTTGGGGTGTTGGCTTCGGCCGGCGCATGCATGCAGCGTTGTGCAGCCCGCTGAAATGGATGAGAGTCGCGGACTCGGGGAGTCCGCGACCGTTCTGGAGTTGTTCAGTGACTGAAGCAATGGCGTCATCGGGAACTGCCAACAGGATGATTTCCGCCTTGTTTGCGGTTGTCAAATCTTCGGTGGCCGCCCCGGTTGGACAGCCGATGAAGCTGCAGGCGTCAACCGCCCGCTTCCGCTCGCGAGCGATGACGGCCATGACCGGATACCCGGCCAGGTGCAGGCGCCGGGTGACGGCGCAGCCGACCCGCCCCGGGCCGATCAGGGCGATCGCCGGTTTCATGCCACCGTTGCTTTCAGGGTACCGACCTGCTCGATCTCTCCTTCAAGAAGATCGCCGCTGACGATACGACTGACGCCGGCCGGGGTGCCGGTGAGGATGATATCCCCCTCTTCCAACTGGTAGTAGGTGGAAATTTCGGCGATGATCTCTTCGACAGAGCGCATCATCTGGGCGGTTGTTCCGTCCTGGCGGACTTCACCATTGACCTTGAGAACGATGCGGATGGCGTTGGGATTCTCCACGGCAGCCGCAGGGACGAAATCGGAAAGCGGGCAGGAGGTGTCGAACCCCTTGGCGAGTTCCCACGGCAGCCCCTTGCCCTTGAGTTCGTCCTGCAGATCGCGCAGGGTCAGGTCGAGAGCGACGCCGTAACCGGCGACATGGGAAAGGGCGTTCTCTTCAGAAATGTTTTTCCCGCTCTTGCCGATCAGCAGGGCAAGTTCCAGTTCATGATGACAGTTATCTGAATAGGGGGGGATATGGATCGTCCCGCCATCGGGGATCACACTGCTGGCCGGCTTGCAGAAGACGACGGCGCGGTCGGGCACCTTGTTCCCCAGTTCGCGGATGTGATCGAGGTAATTGCGGCCGAGGCAGACGATTTTGCCGACGTTATAGCTGGTATCGGTTCCCTTGATATTGACTTGATACATAATCGAACTCCGCTGATGAATGTGATTGAAAGGTCAGAAGGATAACATTTTCGCCGAGTAAAATGGAGCAGTGAATTAAGCGAATGGGAGTTCCCTTTCTCCATTTTGAGTATGCTATGATGAGCTGATTTTCTGCAGACAGGATCCCGATGATTTTACCACTCGCCGACACACCCAATCCTCCCGGCCGTCCTTATGTGACCTGGGCGCTCATCGCCATCAATGTCGCCGTTTATCTGTTTATCACCCTGCCGGCCTCCGGTCGACCCGTCAATCTGCATGATCCTCTGCTTCCCGACTATCTCCGGGTTATCGGTGCCTACGGAAAGGTTAGTGCCCAGGAGGTTTATAGCAATGTTTCGGCTAACGACCTGCTGGTTTTTCGCTACGGGTTCCGGCCGGCGGAGTATGCGCCGCTGACCCTGTTGAGCGCACTCTTTCTCCACGGCGGACTGTTCCATCTGGCCGGGAACATGTTGTTCCTCTATATCTTCGGCGATAACGTTGAGTTTCGTTTCGGCCGGGCGCGCTTTCTGGTTGTCTACCTGCTGTGTGGAGTGATCGCGACGGTCTTCTTCTCCCTTTTCGCCCTGAACTCGCAGGCCCCCTTGCTCGGCGCTTCGGGAGCGATCTTCGGGGTGCTGGGGTGTTACTTCCTCTGGTTCCCGCGTAATCGGGTCCGCTGTATCCTTTTCCCTCTCTTCATGCTCCCGTTTTTTCTGCCCGCCCGCCTGATCCTCGGTGTCTATCTGGTGCTCGACAATATTCTGCCTTTTGTTGCCACTACCCAGGCCGGAAGCGGTATCGCCCACGGGGCGCATATCGGTGGGTTCTTCGGCGGTCTGGCGATCGCCTGGGGGCATGACCGCTGGTATCTGTTCAGACGTGGAAAGAAGCCGAAGGTCGCGAAGGCCGGGGAGATGGCCTCCCTGCACCGGGTCTGTCCGGCTGTTGCTGCCGGCGACATGGAGGGGGCGGCGGATTGCTACCTGCATCTCGAACGCCGTGAGGACCGGCTTCAGATTGACGCACCGGATGTTCTGGCCGTTGGCGAATATCTGCTGGAGCATGACCGTCTGCATGACGCCTTAAGTGTCTTCCGGCGGTTCATCTCGGAACGGCAGACCGATTCATCCATCGATCGCGCCTACCTTGGTGCCGGCAAGGTGATGATGCGCAACCCGCGCTACCTGACCAGCGCCTACCACTATTTTCTCTCCGCCTACGATCTGGCGCAAAGCGAGGAACTGGCCGTGGAGGCTAAATCCTGTCTGCGCCGGATCGAGCGCCAGCGGGAGTCCTGATGTACTACTTTCCCTACGAGGAGCCGGTGTTCCGGCCGCCATCCGAGGCCCGGTCGCTGATCCTGCAGATCACCATCGGTTGCAGCCAGAACCAGTGCCGCTTTTGCGGCATGTACAAGATGAAGCATTTCCGTGTGCGCACAGTTGAGGAGATCGCGGCCGATATCGCCGCGGTGCCCGCCGCTCACCGGGGCTATTGTCAGCGGGTTTTTCTTGCCGACGGCGACGCCCTGGTCTATCCGCAGAAGGGGCTGTTGCAGATTCTGGAACTGCTGAACGAGAGCTTCCCGAATCTGACGCGAATCGGCAGCTATGCCTCGCCGAAGAGTCTGACGACCAAGAGTGTGGTCGAGCTTGCCGCGTTGCGTGAACGCAAACTGCGGATTCTCTACTTTGGCCTGGAGAGTGGCGATGCTGCGACCCTTGAAAAGGCCGCCAAGGGGTTCGCGCCGGAACGAATGCTGGAACTCTGCCAGAATGCCCAGCAGGCCGGCATGAAGCTGTCGGTGACCGGAATCCTCGGGCTCGCCGGTCGCGAGCGCAGCCGTGAACATGCCCTGGCGACCGCGGACTGGATCAACCGCCTGAGCCCGGAATATTTTTCGCTGCTGACCATGTTCCGGCGCCATAACGACGATTACTACGCCATGATCGAACCACTGACCAACGGGGAGATCATCGAGGAGGCGCTGATGATCCTCGAACATCTGCAGCCGCAGCGCACGATTCTGCGTTCCAACCATGTGTCGAACATTCTCAACCTGGCGGGAAGTTATCCAAAGGATCGCGAGAAATTGATTGCTCAGGCCCGCGCAGCGCTGGAGGAAGGGCGGCGCCATCCACAGTGGTATGCAGAGGTGCCGGATTATGGGGAGGAGTATTATTAGGCTTTAGGTGTCAGGAATCAGGCAACAGGATAAGCAATGAAAAGGGCGACCGTTTTGCGGTCGCCCTCTTGTTTTTCCGTCGTGGAGCAGCTTTTACTTGCGGACGAAGCTGCTGTCGGCGAAGGAGTACTTGAAGTTCATGTGGTCGGTGTAGGTTCCTTCGAGGATAGCGACCACATCTTCTGTGAACACCAGCTCTTCGTCGGTCGGGATGACGAAGACCTTGATCGGCGAATCCTCGGTGGTGATCAGGGTTTCGCGCTTGCGGGTCATGGTGTTGCGGTTGACGTCCTTGTCGAGCTTGATGCCGATGTGTTCGAGGCCTTCGAGGGCTTTTTCACGGATCAGCCAGCCCATTTCGCCGACGCCGGCGGTGAAGACGACGGCATCGAGACCGCCGAGGATCGCGCAGTAGGAGCCAATGTACTTCTTGAGACGATAGCCTTCGATGTCGAGTGCCAACTGGCAGCGCTCATCACCCTCTTCCGCGGCTTCAATAACGTCGCGGCGGTCGGTGTACTGACCGGTGATGCCGAGGATGCCCGATTTCTTGTTGAGGATGCCATCGATCTCTTTCGGGGTCAGCCCTTCACGATCCATGATAAAGCCGGGAATGGCCGGATCGATATCGCCGCAACGGGTTCCCATGACGGCACCTTCGAGCGGAGTCAGGCCCATCGAGGTGTCTACGGAGACGCCATTCTTGATGGCGCTGTGGGAGACGCCGTTGCCGATGTGCATGGTGATGATATTGCAGTCTTTAGGATCTTTGCCCAGCAGGACCGACGCACGCTTGGAGACGTAGAGGTGGCTGGTGCCGTGGAAACCGTAACGGCGGACGCCATGTTTGTCATACCAGTCCTGCGGCAGCGGGTACATGTAGGCCTGCTGCGGCATGGTCTGATGGAAGGCGGTATCGAAAATCGCGATGTGGGGAACGTTCGGCAGCGATGCCTGGGCCGCCTCGATACCGAGGATATTCGGAGGATTGTGCAGCGGAGCCAGGTGCTGGACATCTTTGATCGCGTCGAGGACGGCGTCATCGATCATGACAGAGCAGATGAACTTCTCGCCGCCGTGAACCACGCGGTGGCCGACTGCCGAGATCTGGTCCATGGTCTCGATAACCCCTTCATCCTTGCTGGTCAGGGTTTTGATGATCAGGTGGATTGCGACCTTGTGATCCGGGCACTCATATTCTTCGCGGTAGGTTTCGCGGCCGGGGACCTCATGAATGATGTAGGAATCACCGATGGTCACACGTTCGACCATCCCTTTGGCGATGACTTCCTTCTTCTTCCAGTCAAAGAGCTGGTATTTCACCGAAGAGCTGCCGCAGTTCAATGCCAGAATATCCATTGTTGACCTCCATGTCTTTGTTGAATCGGTTTAGACAAATATCTTAAGATGCAAATGAAATGCTGTTAGAAAATTTAAGCCGAATTTTAGCAGAAAGCTGTTTTAGCATAGTCGCTTCGGCAAATAAAGCGAAAGTAGGCTTTTTCTGGTCTGGACACGAAAATGGAGATCGGTTAAAGTGCTGATGACTTTGACAGCCCCCCGATTTCCGGGGAAAAACTTAATATTTCAGGAGGAAATAATCATGGCACATGCAATTTCTGAAGAATGTATCGCTTGTGGCGCCTGCATGGCGACCTGCCCCGTTGAGGCTATCAGCGAAGGCGAGCCCTATGTCATCGACGCTGCAACTTGCACCGATTGCGGTGCATGCGTAGATTCCTGCCCGGTTGAAGCTATCGCTCCAGCTTAATCTAGTAGCGACAGTAAAACAGGACAATTTAGAAGGCGGTAATTGCTTCGGCAGTTACCGTCTTTTTTAGTTAAAGTAAAATTGTGTTTGAAAGCGGGATGGGGCTGATCAGCTGGAGGCGGGCTTGGAGGCGGCAACGATCACGCTGAACTCGGAGATGTTTTTCGGCAGATCCTTGAAGACGATGGCAAAGGGGATCGCCTGACCTTTGTTGACCTTCATGTTGCTGAGGTCCTTGCCGAACTGGTTGCCCATAAGTTCCTCCAGTTCAGCAAAATTGAGGGATTGCAGTTCGCTGTCGCTGATCGGATTGCCGCAGAAGACCGTCTTCTGTAGCAGGGGTTTGCCGGTGGGATCGAAGAGCACCCCTTTAACCTGGACGGCAGCACGGGGTTTGTTGAACTCATTGACGGCGTTGCCGCGAATGAGGAACAGCTCTCCCGCCTGTTCATTCTGAATAAATTTTCCTTCCAGATCGGCGAGGGTGATGCGGCCGGTTTGCTCCACCGGCCGGGTGTCGTTTTGACCGAGCAGGTTGCCGGCACCGCCCAGATAGATATAGGCTCCGGCAGCGATGAGAACCAGCAGGATGAGAAGCAGCAGGATTTTCATCAGCGAGCCGCCGCCCTTCTTTTTCTCGCCGACTTCTGTTTCGACCGGCATGTCGTCTTCTTCGGCGGCCGCTTCGATCAGTGGTTCGTCAGATGCATCCTCTTCGATGTCGAAGCTGTCGGCGAAATCATCGGTGTCTTCACTGGCAGGTTGTGCGGCTACCGGTGATTCTGCTTCGTCTTTTGCGCTGGCAGCGGAATCGAAGATGAAAACGTCATCCTCTTCTTCCTCTTCGTCGAGTTGCTGAAATTCTTCGTAGTTGAAATCGTTTTCTAGGGTGTCTGTTTCGGCAAAGGCATCAGCGAGCAGGTCGTCGCTGGCGGTGTCTGCTTCGGCAACGGTCTGTTCTGGCGCGCTCTGGGGTTCTGCCGGCAGCGGCTGTTCGGCGCTAAAAACTGTCTTGCAGCGGGCACAGCGGACCTTGAGTCCTCCATCAGGAATCTGTTCGGCTTTGATGTCGTACTTTGTCGCGCATTCTGGACAGACGATGATCATCAGTGTTCTCCTTTGTCAGGACGAGTGGAGCGGCTGTGCCTTTCTTGTCATTTGACTCTGGCTACAACGTTAATCGCTGGGTTAACGAGGCTGAGATTTCCTGTCAGGCATCCTCAACGACGTGAATATCCGGCAGGTTGCGGTATCTTTCATCATGGTCGAGACCGTAACCGATGATGAATCCATCATCCATGGTAATTCCGACATAGTCGGCTTCGATCTCGACTTCACGACGGGCTGTTTTGTCGATCAGGGTGCAGATTTTCAGACTTTTGGGCTGATGGTGAAGCAGCTTGTTGTAGAGGCATTCGAGGGTGTAGCCGCTATCGACGATATCTTCGACGATGATGACGTTCCTATCGCGAATCGGCATTTCGAGTTCTTTGCGGAATTCAATGATCCCCGATGTCTGGGTGCCCGACCCATAGCTGGCGAGACGCACGAAGTCAATCACTGTCGGTAGCTCGATTTCCCTGACAAGATCGGCGATGAACAGGAACGACCCTTTGAGAACGCCGACCAGCATGACTTCCTGACCTTGAAAATCGCGGGTGATCTCCTGGCCGATTCTTTTAATCTCGCTGGCGATACGCTCGCGTGAATAAAGAATCTTGTGGGTTTTTTCAAGCATTGACAGAGTATCTCCTAATTGTATTAGATTAATGACGACTTATAACAGGAAGAAAGTCACAATGTCAATTGAAACAGCGTCATGCGAAGGCTGGCGTAAAAAAGAAATTATGCTATGATTCAGCGTTGTTAGAAAACGGTTGCCGGATCATTTAGAAAGGTATGGTTATGCGCTTGAAGGTCACGATTCTTTGTCTTGCCGGACTCCTGTTCTTTTATGCCCCGCTGTGGGCAGCACCGACCCTGTTGATTGAGACGCACGACTATGATTTTGGTGAAATTGTCCAGGGTGAGACATTTGATTATACTTTTCGGTTCCAGAACTCCGGTGACCAGGTTCTGGAAATCAGCAATGTCCGCAGCTCCTGTGGATGTACAGCGGCCCTGCTGACGGAGCGTAAATTGGCCCCGGGGGTGGTTGGCGAACTTAAGGTCAGCTTCAACTCCCGCGGCTTTCGCGGCAAGGTCAAGAAAATGGTGACCTTTGAAACCAACGATCCGCAGCACGCCGAGGTGACCTTTGCTCTCGGAGGGCTGGTGACGGCCGAACTTTATATTACGCCGCAGCGGGTGAACTGGGGGACTGCCGCAAAAGGGCAGGAACTGGTGGGGATTCTCGAAATCGTCAACGACTCGAAGCGGGCTGTGACGCTTGAGCCGCATGTCACTTCAACCGACCTGAAGGTCAAACTTTCGACCGAAACGCTGGCTGCGGGAGAGAAGGCGACGGCAACGGTGACCGGTCGCTTTGCCGATGGGAAAGACCGGCTGGCCGGTTATGTCCTCATCAATACCGACTCGACCAGCGTTCCGCAGTTGAAAGTTCCTTTCTCCGCCCGGCTCAAGGATATGAGCGAGTAGATCTTGACCTGTCCTGCCGCGGCAGCGGTCAGGACTTGATGAACATCTCGTAGAGCGTCAGGCCGATCTCGATCAGGATCAGGATGGTGATGTACCATTCAACCCGGTAACTGCTCATGTAGTCGAGGATCTCCGTGTTGCTGCGGACGGTTTCGGCGATCATGCGCAGGCGGCCTTCAAGAATCTGTTGACGTTCAATGATCTCATACTCGCTGCTGAGCAGGTTGTAGAGCTTATCCAGTTCCGGCATGTCCCAGAGAATGTCCGGTTTGTCATCCAGACGAATGCGGCTGAGCATGGCGTTCTGTATCGCCAGGTTGGCACCGAGGGTGCGGATCAGCTGCTTCTTCCCCTTCAGAATATTCCC
>PKUG01000090.1:37510-44604 GCA_002869665.1 Desulfuromonas sp.
GGCTCGATCTCCTGGAACATGGTGTTGACCTGCTCTTCGTAGCAGGACAGGATAACGCTTTTGGCGAGCGCATCGGCGATCACCAGCACCTGCTCACGGCTGAGATTCGGCAGGCTGATCACACCGTCGTAAACGCTCATTTGTTCCTTGCCGATAATCAATCGCGCACGCTCTGTTTCCTGGTAAGTGCGTGGTTCGTCAGCCGCCGCAGAGATTTCCCGCCGATATGCGTCTTCTTCAGAGGATTGCAGGCCGATGGTGACGCTGACTCCGTATTTAAAGATGACGACATAGCCGCCGCTGGCGGTTTCCGCCATGGCGGTGTCGTGAGAATGCTTGGCGTAGCCCAGTTTTTTCAGGTCGATACTGCGGGCGATATGTTCGGCGCTGATATGCATTTTAAATAAACTCATTAAGGGATAGTTGAGACTTCGTCGATTTTGTCAGCACATTATAATGTTCAGCAGGCTGGTACAAGTGGCAAGTTATAAATGAAAATCGCCAGTTATCTGTCTGTTCAATCGCCATCCAGATTGCCCTGAAGACGGCGGCCGATGTAGAGACCGGCGGAGGAGCCGACGACGCCGGCCAGATACGAGCCCATGATTCCGCCCGGGGTCCCGACAACCCAGCCGAGCCAGCCGCCCAGGGAGACGCAAACAAGCAGAACAATCATTTTTACCGACATCCGAAGAGCCTCCGTCAATGGCGGTGTAAACCGGTTCACCGCCGCGTTCATTCCTTCTGTATACTCCATCCCCACGGGAGATTTCCAGTTGCATTTGGCCGATTGATGGCGTATATAGTACACCCCATGCGCCCGTAGCTCAGCTGGATAGAGCGCTGCCCTCCGGAGGCAGAGGTCAGAGGTTCGAATCCTCTCGGGCGTGCCATAAAAATCAAAGGGTTAGCGATCATTCGCTAACCCTTTTTTGCGTCTGTGCCCATCTCGTGCCCATCTTGTGCCCACGGTTTTCCTGATTTGACCTTTGCCTCGTGGAAAATGGCTGCTTTTGTGAGTCCAGAGGGTTTTGTCAACTTATTGGTTGAGAGCGGACTTGGCCATTCTTTGAGTTGATCAAGCAGCCTTGTTCAGCGCGCGCCAGCAGGCACACGTATCGTGCTGCCATATGTCAAAAGCTCGATCACGAAGGGTGCGGTAGCTCTTTGCACTCAGCAAATGACGTTGCTGACGAAAAAGATTGTTTGTCAGGCCATGGAATGGGAGAAACTGTTGGGCTTGCCTTTGCGACTTGAAGCGTCGCATTTTACGTTCACGTTGTCGGGTGGGTTGGTGTGAACGCTCAGCTCGATTGTTTTGATACCTGTTTGATTCGTGGGTGGTGCCAGGAGCCAACTCATTTAAAGCCGCACGGTAGCTCCTGAGCTTGTCGGTTATGATTTTGAGTGGGCGAGAGTTTGTCTTTCTGAATAGCTTGCGGAAAAAGCGGAGGGCCGCGTGTTTGTTGCGCTTACGCTGGACAAGGATGTCGATTTCATCCCCATCCTGATCGACAGCCCGCCACAGGTAATGTCGTTTTCCTTGGATGTTGATAAAGACCTCATCCAGATACCATGTGTCACCATGTTTGCCGGCAGATTTTTTTAACTTGTCGGCATAGGAAGACGGGAATTTCAAGCACCATTTCCTGATCGTTTCGTAGCTAACTTCGACTCCTCGAGCTGCGAGGAGCTCTTCCACGTCCCTATGGCTTAACGAGAATCTGTAGTAGAGCCATATGGCATGGCTGATCACTGACTTGGGGAAACGGTGTCCTTTGTAGATCGCGGGATTATTATTCATCCCGAGATTCTGCATGAATTGACATTAAGTTGACAATACCACCGGGAGTCAATGAATCTCTTATTCGGCTATTATCCGGGGTTACGTGATGAATTTGTCAAGACCGGCGATATTCGTCGTCAGGAATCAGGGTTTGATTGCCCTGATCTTGAACAAAAGAAGAAACCCCTGCGTAAGAAACTCTACCAAGCGGCCCAGGATTATCTGCTCCCCTGGCAATGCCTATTAATAATTTTAAGCCCATACGTTTGCTCAGTTAGAAAGCATTCTAAAAATGAAAAATTGCAGCAAGCAATCCTTGAAAAGCAATTATTATTTGTGTAGCTTTATCAGTAAATTATTGTTTGAAGTATGAGATATTATTAGTTTTTTCTCTTCAGGGGGGGGCAAGCTTTCAATCCATCTTTTTCAAAATATTCTTCAATAAATTAATGGCTGTCCGTCTCAAGATTCAAATACTCGTTTGTTTACGATTGTGGATCTCCAATGTTGGGTGTGCTGGGGGTGTCCCAGTGATTTTTTTCTCACGACGAAAGGTGAAAAGAATGAAAGTTTCAAGATTTTTAAGTTTTTTACTCGTATTTCTGTTTGCTTTGTTGCTTAGCTCCGGTTCCGTATTCGCTGCTGATTTTAACGTCAGCAAAGCAGGAGGGGAAGTGACCGCCCAAGGACAAGCTGTCGCTGACATGGCCCTGGCGTCACAACTTGCTGAATATGGCAATCGGACGAATGACCCGCTGGCAGTTCTCACCGCGGCTCGGATCATTCAGTCGATTCCGGTTCAGGAAGCCACCAGAGAAAAAACAGCTGATGGCGCAGCAGCAGCCAACTCTGAAGCAAAAGACTCTGTTGTGCCTGATGCTGCTGGTCTTTTTGCACAGGCAAAAGAGATGGCTGGCGATGATATGGAGCTGGTTGCCATGATTGATGCGGCGGCTAAAACTCAGGGAACCCGTGGCGACATCACCGGTCCGAACAACCATTATGACGAGGTTCTTCCTGGAAAAACTGACGTTTACCATGTCACCTTCCGCGGAGGTGAGTTCGCCGAAGTTGCTGTTCTTGGTGACGGCGACAATGATCTCGATCTTTACGTTTATGATGAGTATGGAAATCTGATTGAATATGATGAGGATTACACCGATCAGTGCTACGTTTCCTGGGTACCGCGTTGGACTGGCGAGTACGAGATTCGCATTAAAAACCGCGGGACAAGAGTTTACTCAGCTTATCGGCTGCTGACCAACTAAACTTCTTGAAAGGTCTTTGTCCCCCTCTTGTCCTCAAGAGGGGGATTTTTTTGAGGAGTTATTACGGAGGATAGTGATGTTGAGGATGATATGGGCATTTTTTTCTCTGGCACTGCTATTGGTTCCATCTGTTGTTTCTGCTTCGGACGAGCCAAGCCGGCATGCGCTGTTAATTGGGATTAGTGATTACCAGCAGACCGGTCTGCATTCGTTGCCTGGGGTCGAAAATGATATCCAGCTGATGGAGGATCTCCTCAGTTCTGATCGTTTTGGTTTCTCCGATAATATTTCTGTAATCTTAAACGAGGCGGCCACCCACAGCGGCCTGCAGGGTGCGTTTGAAGATTTGCTGGCCCGGATGAATCAAGGGGACATGGTTTATATCCATTATTCCGGGCATGGTTCCTATACCCGCGATCTGAACGGAGATGAACTGAGTGGTGAGGATCAGACCTGGGTTTCCTACGGGTCGAGACAAAAAGATGATAATGGCGTCGCTATCTATTCAGGTGTTGATGCTTACGATGTGCTGGATGATGAGCTGAACCAATGGCTGGCGCCGATCTTCGCCAAGGCGGGCCAGGTGGTCCTGGTGTCCGATTCCTGTCACTCCGGCAGCATGACCCGGGGAGCAGCAACGCTGACAAGGGCCGCGCCACTGGATGCGCGTGACCACCCGCTCGGGAGTCAAAAATTCCCCTCGGTCGATCTCTCCAACGGAATTATTATCGGCGCTGCTCGGGATAATGAAGCTGCTGGCGAATTCCTCAATGATGAAGGGATCAGTTATGGTTTGTTCAGCTGGTTTTGGGGGAGCGCTCTGGAAGGGGTCAAGGAGGGAGAAACCTGGCGCGACTTGTTCGCACGTGCGGCCGTGCAGGTGAACCAGTGGCGCAAGGAACAGATGCCGCAGATAAAGGGTGAACAATCGGATCAGGCGGTCTTTGGTGGAGAAATAGAAGGGTTGCCGCCACGTGTTGCCGTCAAAAGCGTTGATGTGGAGAGCCAATTGGCCAGCCTTCCTGTTGGATCTTTGGCGGGCGTCACCGTGGGGTCCATCTATCGGTTATACGATTCCACTGCGAAGCCAGGAACAGAATTGCCGTCCCTCGAAATTACCAGCGTGAAACCGTTTTACAGCATTGCCCAGACGAAAGGTGCCTTTAAGTCGGGGGATCTGGTTATTGAGGAATCCCATGCCTACCTGTTGGAGCCGATTCCCGTCTTTGTGGATGCTGATTTTTCACAGGATCTGGATATTGTCACGGTTTTGCGCGACGACCTTGGTTCCGGGACTTACAAGGGCTATAGCCTGGCGCAAGATAAAGCCGCGAGCCGTATGGTTCTTTATGTCGTCAGGCCGGGGTCAGCCTCTGAGCGATTCGACAAAGGTGCTGAATTGCCGGAGTCTGTTGCCGGGGCGGGTCCTGAAGTCTGGGTTCTGAACGATACGGGCACCCTCTGGCACCAAAGTCTGCGTTTTCCAATGACGGATAGTACCAAGGGGCGTAAAAGTCTGAACGAAGCTCTTACCAAGCTGGCCAGGGTACGTGAGATGACCAATCTGGCTTCCGACGTGGCCCCCGAATTTGAAGTCAAGGTAACGGTGTGGCGCCAGGTTGAAATGTGTCCGGAGTCTTCCGCCAATTGCTTTTCAGTTGAGGGGCAGTTTTTCAGGCTGCAGAGAGAGGTTGCCATCGAGGAATTGGCTCAGCACCCACCCCTGCTCGACGAGCTGCTGACTTTTTCACTACACAACACAAGTGATGAAGATTACTATGCTTACCTCGTCGATATCGGTCCCTCGGGAGAAATCTTCGCCATTTTCCCAACCTCCAGTGGGCGTACCGATGATGCTCTGGTTCGGGCAGGGCAACTGCGTGACACACGTGAGGAAGCCGGTATGGTAGCCAGTGAAGCGGGTACGGAGACACTTAAGCTGCTGGTCAGTCTTAAGCCGATCAATATTAACCTGTTGGAGCAGGCGGGCTTGACACGCTTGGCTGGAACACGGGGGAATTTCAATCCCCTGGAAAGTTTGCTGGATGATGCGGTGAGCGGCACCCGTGGTAAGCGTTATGCGATCGGGAAAGGTGAATGGGGGGCAGAAAACTATACGTTCTCAGTCAAATAATAAGAAGCTGTAATCGATTTAAGGTTCTATTCTTTATGACCTTCAGAGTGGCTAGTGTCCACTACTGCCCAGATTTTTGTGACCGTTGGGTACGCATGCATAAAGTTACGTTAGCTGTATGATATTGTTGACCGAAATTGCTTACAAGAAACATGTCCATTTGGTATTCCGACTGATAGTTGTTGCAGCGGCCATCTGGTTATTAGGGGACCCCCATGGTAAGGGGGGAGACTCTGCACTGTTGTTGTTTGCTGTAGCTGCAGTCATCAATTGGGAAGAGGTTCTGATGAAGCTTCTCCCAACAGTTAAGTCAGTCGTTCAATCATATGGCCTTCGAAAGACTATGGCCCCACAGGACGTGGAGGATCTGGAGGGGGATGTCTACGAAAAGCTGATTTCCGACGATTATCGAATATTACGATTATTCGATGGGCGAAGCTCAATAAAAACCTATCTTACGACTGTGGTTACACGGTTAGCAATCGACTCTTACAGGAAGCAGCAGGGCCGCTGGCGCCCATCGGCTAAGGCCCTTAAATTAGGAGCTGATGCCGTTGCTATTGAAGAGTTACAGACCTTGAGAAAAGTTTCGGGACATGAAATCTGGCAAATTATGAGTAACCGGCCTGATTTCACTTTGACAGAGCAGGAGACGGCAGCTCTCTGTCAACAGTTGCCGATTCGTGAGGTAGTGCCGAGAAGAGTCCCTAATCGGACTGACGATGATCACGCCGGATTCGACCTGAAAGAAGTTGCTGATGAGCGCACAGACCCAGAAAATCTTCTGACAAAGCAAGAGGTGTCAGAGGCGTGTACACGCGCTCAGAAAATCCTGACAGAATTTTATAAGACTTTGAGCCGCCGCGAGCGTTTGCTCCTTCGCATGTCATACGAGGATGATCTTCGGCTTTCAGAGATGGTACGCCAGCTCGGGATGACACGTTACAAAATTGAAAAGTTGCTTGAGGATATCCACGTAAGACTTCAACGGCTTTTGTTGCAGAATGGTCTTAACAAGGAAAAGCTGTTTATCGAGGTTGCTGATGGATAAGCATCTCATTCGAGCACTTCTGCAGCAGTCTCCCCAGTCGGGGCGTTCTTGCCTCGACGACAATGAATTAGCGCTTTTCATTGATGGAAAGGTGGAATCTGAGCAACGAGAGGAGGTTATTGAACATCTCGCAATTTGTGAAGAATGCTACCAGTTGTATGCCGAGGTGATGAAAACACGTGAAGACCTTCGAAGAGTCCGAGTTCGCTATTGGCAGCGTGCCTTAAAAACAGCCGTTCCCTTGGCTTTGGCTGCTGGGATGACCTTGATTTTCTTCTCTCCCTCGCCGGAAAAACAAGCTCCGCCGGTTGCTATCGTTGATTCTGGGTCTCCTGCTCAGCAAGAACTTCAGGAAAAGGTGAGGGTTGTTCCTCCAAAGCTATCGAAACCCAAATCGTATGGCTCTCCCTCTTTATCTCTTAGAGGCGAAGTCGCTTCTGATTCAGAAATCAGCAGATATCCCACCTTTCAGCTCGGAATCCTATTAGTCAACCTTCAAAGCGCATTCGAATCAAAAGATATTGAGTTGCAGCAGATGCTTATGGATGATATCTGCAGTTATTCAACAGCTCTCACTGTTCCAGAATGCCGTGAACTGCAATCCGAACTTAAAAAGAGAGACAGTGCCTCCCGATTGGAGTTGTTTGCATCGAATTTTTCGGGGTTGCAGGAATATACACTCTACAAGTTCGGAGTTTGGACCGAACAGGTTAGGCAAGATATTTCTGAAGGACGTTCTGCCGGGCTGACTCCTGAAGTTCTGGATGAATGGAGACATCAGATTGAAGTATATGACTTGCCTACGGGCATTTCAAAGAGTCTAGAGACCATCCAGAGTCAAATTAGTGATAGAAA
>PKUG01000153.1:0-5185 GCA_002869665.1 Desulfuromonas sp.
ATCGGAATCGGAATCGGAATCGGAATCGGAATCGGAATCGGAATCGGAATCGGAATCGGAAAAGGCCGATGCGCGCAGGAAAAATCCCCTCAATCCCCCTTTGCTAAAGGGGGAGGTTCAGCCCTCCCCTTTGGCAAGAGGAACCGGAGGGGATTTGCGCTTCTTAGACGCTCCGACACGTGGTGGCTGGCATTTCTCCCTCTCCGGGAGTGGGCAAGGGCATTGAATTCATCCGACTGTTTCGCCGGTTCAACAATAACAGACGCGGCCGTAGTTGTGTTGTCGACTGCGGTTTTCCCGTTCCTGCTGGGCCTCGACCGAGAGGGTGGCTGCGGGGTGGGCCATCAGTCGTTCGACACCGATTTCTTCACCCGATTCAAGACAGTAACCGTAACTCCCCTCAGCGATCCGTTCGAGAGCAGCATCGATCTGACGAATGAGCGCTTCGTTGCGGCTGCGGCTGAGAAAATCGCGCGCTTTGCTGTTGTCGGCCACGACCTGGTCGATCAGGTCGCCGCCCGAATTTTCCTCACTACGGATACGACCACTGATGCGGCGGTTTTCCTCCTGCAGTTGCAGGCGCCAGGTCAGCAGACGTTCGCGGAAAAAATGACGCTGACGGGTGCTCATGTAGAGTTCGCCACTGTGTGGCCGGTAACAGGTACTCAATTCGTCCATGGTCTGTCCCTCCCTTGACGGTATGGCGGGAGGGTAGCGCGCGACTGTTAGACCGGGATGACGGCGAAATCAGAAAACGGTGAGAAGAGTGTTTTAAGCGGATAAGGAGAGGGGAAGCGGGGAACCGGATGTGGGCCGGTTCCCCGCTTGTTTATGCGTTATTTTTCTGCCGCCTTGGTGGCGCGCAGGAATTTGAGATAGTCGTACATCTCCTGCAGGTTCTTGGCCTGGTACCAGCGGCCGTCGGCGAAGACGCCGTAGTCGGCGCCCCCCATAGCCGTAGCAAAGCGGGTGGAGTTGCCGAAGAACAGCCACTGCTCGACCCACTTCAGCTCGATCGCTTCATTGGTCGGGTTCTGCCCCTGGGGAATTCCCGCTGCCAGCCCTTCTTCCCAGGCCTGGGCGAGGATTTTCGTCGCCTGCAGGGTCATGTGGTTGGTCGTTTCGATCGAGGTGTCGAGGCGGGCAAAGTGCCCTTTGATCCACTGGTCGCTATGGCAGCCGGCACAGACCGCTTCCATGGCGCCTTGGCGTTTCTCCATCTCCGCGGGGCTGATCAGGAATTTCGGGACCGGTTCTCCCGTCAGCTCGGTTGGGAAATGGAGTCCGGCCTGGTTGACGATATCCGAGGTGTCGGCGGCAATCGGGTGGGGGTGGGCGTAGGGGATCCCGAAAATTCGCCAGGGAAGCCGATCATTGAAGCGGTGGGTCCGCTTTGCCAGCAGTTCGCCATTCTCATCAATGATCTCGCTGGCGTGACAGGTGGCGCAGGTCGGTGCGGTGAAATCCTTACCGATTGTCCAAGGGACCGCCTTGTAGTCCCAATTTTTGTCGACCGATTTTTGAATGTTGCCGTGCATACTGACCGCGTACACCTTGTAAGCCGGGACATCCGGCCCCTTGTGGCACTGGGCGCAGGTATAAGGCTTGCGGGCGACCTCGATGGAGAACTGGTGGCGCATATGGCAGGAGGAGCAGGAGCCCTTACTGCCGTCGGGATTGAGCCGGCCGACGCCGGTGTTCGGCCAGTTGCTCAGTTGCGGGAAGTCCATTTCGCCCATCATGGTCTCCCGGGTTTCGACCCCGACAACCTTGACGTCGGTGCCGTGGCAGGAGATGCAGGAGTCGGCATCGGTGACCGGGTCGGAACCGTGGAAGCTGATCCCCTGACCGGTGAACTCATGTTTGCCATTGGTGCTCTCGATCAGCCCGGCATAGGTCGGGTTGTGCATCAGGTTGGCGTAGGCTTCGGCCATCAGGTTGTCGGCAAACTCGGTGACCTCGGTCGGATGGCAGGTGGCGCAGTCGCTCGGTGAGACGACCGTATGGATGGTGAAGCCGTTGTGTTCGAAACTGTCGGAGTGCTTGTCGGCGTTCATCATGTGGCACTCGGCACAGCCGACAGCGGTATCGGCCAGCGGTTCCGGAACCTGTTCGGCGGAAATCCTCCGGGAACTTCTTCTCTTGCTCAGGCCTTCGGCCGGACTGCTTTTATAGTGGTAGCTGGCATGCCAGTCACCGACGATCCCCGGGGTCACCAGCGCGTGGCAGGCGAGGCAGGCTTCGGTTTCGCCGCTCAACTCAGCAGCGGCAGCCGGGGCTCCGTTCAGATAGAGGGTGAATGTCAGTAGTATGCTGAAAATACAGCCGGAAAATTTCATTGAATCCTCCTGATATCCTGTCGTTTTCCGAATGAAGGAAAGGACAAAAAAGAGAGTACGGCAAAGCCGCATGAAAAGATGAAAAAATGCTTTCGCCAAAACAGCGTCAATCATAGCATTTTTATATCCAGATAGAATAATTTTTCACACAAACTATCGGGGAATCTTTTTGTCCGGAAATATGGACTGGATAAAGGGGCAATTTAAAAAAATTCAGGGAATTTCACGGCTGTCCTTGCCCTGAGGTCTGTCGCCCGTTATGATCCCTCTTTCCAATAGCCGATGAAATCCAACCGAAAGGGCGGTCATGACCAAGATTGACGATGCCATTCAAATGGCACTTGACGATTCCGATATGCAGGCGCAGTTTTACGACCTGTTTCTCAACTCCAGCTTCTACGTTCCGGTGCATGACGAGGAGCGCGGTGAAGGGCATGACGGCGGGGCGCAGCCGCTGCTCGTTGCGGCTAACGACAACACCTACCTGATGCTCTTCGATACCATCAAGAGGCTGACCGATTGGGCCGATGAGACGGTCAAGTATCTGTCGGTCCCCGGCCATGTGATTACCCAGATCTCGACGTCGGACATCCACTGGGTGCTCAACTACGGGACGGAAATGCAGAAATTCTTCGAACCGGGAGAGATCGCCTGGCTCAAGGCGGTTGTCGAACGTACCAACGCCATGCACCAGAAGGGGATGGCAGAGGGTGCCGATGGGGAAGAAGGAAAGTAGTGGCCCGGGAAAATACGGTTATGACCACAGAGAGGCACAGGGGCACAGAGAACAGCTTCAAAATGGATAAAATTCCCCCTTTGTCTAAGGGAGATTGAAGGATTCTTCTCAGAGTGTCAGTGGTTTTCAGAATAGTTGAAGTGTTCTAAGCAGGGCAGCAACGTACAGGTTGCTGCCCTGCTTTGTTAGGGGAAAAGTTCGCGCAGGCGTTTGGCACGATAGCTGAAAATGTTGTCGAGCATCTTTTTGACCTGGAGTTCGTGGATCAGTTCGCCGAGCGGGCCGAAGGGAAGGCGGTAGGTGACCTTGTCGCGCATGCGCGTGCGACCGTCCTCCAACGTTTCGAGCAGGTGTTCGTGATACCACAGGCGGTAGGGGCCGATGCGCTGCTCATCGACAAAGTATTCCCCCTCGCGGATGTGTTTGATCTCGGTCAGCCAGCGCCAGCTGCCGAACAGCGGAATGCGGATCAGGTATTCGATCAGCAGGCCGTTACTCATCTTTTCCGGAACGGTGCTGACGATGCGGAAGTTGAGTTCGGGCGGCGTCAGCGCGTTCAGGTTGGCCGGCGTCGCCATGAAATCCCAGAGCTGTTCGCGGGGAATATCGAGGATGATGTCCCGTTCGAGGCTATGCATCTGTTGTCTCCTTGTCCTGCTCGACTGCCTTCCTGCAGTCGGCGATTCGATCTCTACAGTTGTCCTCATTTCTGTTAGCATATTGATCTATACCTGATGCGACAGTTTCCCAAGTACCATTTGCCTATCAATCGCTATCGGAATCGGTATCGTCTTGTATCTCTTTGGATAAACCGATTTCGATCCCGATTCCGATAGGGATCCGGATCGTGGTGGTGTACTGAATTGTCACCACATCATAAGAAAGAAGGGCGCCTCACCATGTCAGAAGAAAAAATCCGTCTCGGAATCAGTTCCTGCCTGCTCGGACAAGAGGTCCGTTTTGACGGCGGCCACAAGCTTGATCGTTTTCTCACCGACACCCTCGGTCGCTATGTCGAGTACGTCCCCGTCTGCCCCGAAGTCGAGGTTGGACTGCCGACCCCGCGTGACGCCCTGCGCCTGGTCGGCGAGGTGAACAACCCACGCCTGGTTTTCTCGCGCAGCGGCGAGGATATTACCGAGCGCATGCTGGCCTGGGCGCGCAAGCGGGTCGTCGAGCTGGAAGCCGAGGATCTCAGTGGCTACATCTTCAAATCCAAGTCACCGAGCAGCGGCATGGAGCGGGTCAGGGTCTACGACCATAACGGCGTGCCGAAGAAGGTTGGCGTCGGCGTCTTCGCCCGCGCCTTCATGGAGCATTTTCCGCTCCTTCCGGTCGAGGAGGAAGGGCGGCTGCACGATCCGCAACTGCGGGAGAATTTTATCGAGCGGATCTTCGTCCTCAAACGCTGGCGCGCTACCCTCGCCAAGGGGAAGACCGCCGGTAACCTGGTCGATTTTCACACCCGCCACAAGCTGCTGCTGATGGCCCACAGTGTCGAGGCCTATCGCCAGCTCGGCAAGTTGGTCGCGCGGGCCGGTGAACTGGATGCCGATCAGCTCTACGCCGATTACCTGGTCCAGTTGATGGCGGCGCTCAAGCTCAAGTGTACCATCGCCAAGCAGGTCAACGTGCTGCACCACATCTTCGGTTACTTCAAGAGAGATCTGAGCAGCACCGAGAAGCAGGAAGTGCTCGGCGTCATCGAGAATTATCGTGCCCAGCAGCTGCCGTTGATCGTGCCGATCACCCTGCTCAATCATTTTGTCAGCAAGTACGACCAGGCCTACCTCAAGGACCAGGTTTACCTGAATCCTCACCCCCTCGAATTGAAGCTGCGTAACCATGTCTGAAGTCCCAAGCGGACGCATCCGGCCGCTGAATGACCGGCCGCTCAATCCGGCGGGGGGGTATGTCATCTACTGGATGACCATGTTCCGGCGGCCGTTCTCCAACTTCGCCCTGCAGCGGGCGGTGGAGCAGGCACGGCGACTGCAGCGTCCGCTGGTCATTCTGGAGACGCTGATCTGCGACTATCCTCATGCCAGCGACCGCTTACACCGCTTCATCCTCCAGGGGATGGTCGACAACGCGGACTATTTCAGCGGGA
>PKUG01000153.1:5191-11819 GCA_002869665.1 Desulfuromonas sp.
AGCGGGACCGCAGCGCACTATTATCCGCAGATCGAAGAGTCTCCGGGGGAGCAAGAGCGCTTGCTTGAATCTCTGGCGGCTTCCGCCTGCCTGGTGGTTGCCGACGACTACCCCGGTTTCTTTCTGCCGCAACTGCTCAACAGCAAGGCCGAGCGCCTGCCGGTGCTGATGGAAGGGGTCGACAGCAACGGTCTGTTCCCTCTCGACGCGACGCAGCAGGTTTTTCCGACCGCCTACGCTTTCCGGCGCTTCCTGCAGAAGACGCTGCCGGGGCATTTGTTCGCAATGCCTGTGGTTGAACCATTGGCCGGTGTCGAGTTGCCGCAACTCACCGAACTTCCTTCTGCGGTTCAAAAGAACTGGCCGCCGACTCCCTCCGCAGTTCTGGCTGATCCGCAGACCCTGGACCAACTCCCCCTTGATCACAGGATCAAGCCGGTTGAAACACAAGGAGGGTGGAAAGAGGCTGAGTTTTACCTCGATCGTTTCCTCGACGAGCGCCTGACCCGCTACCTGGAACGCAGCGAGCCAGAGCTGCAGCTGTCGAGCGAACTTTCACCTTTCCTGCACTTCGGTCAGATCTCAGCCCACCAGATCGTTCAGCGCCTGTTTGAGCACGAAGGCTGGAACTTCGACCGCCTCTCCCACGAAACCCGCGGAAAAAAGAGCGGCTGGTGGGGGCTGAGCGAGGCCGCCGAGAGCTTCCTCGACGAGTTGGTCACCTGGCGTGAGGTCGGTTTCAACGCCGCGCGTCATCTTCCCGGTTACGACCGCTATTCCTCCCTGCCCGACTGGGCAAAGAAGACACTGGCCGAACACCGCCACGATCCGCGTCCGCAGGTCTATTCTTTTGAACAATTCGAGCAGGCGCGTACCGACGATCCCCTGTGGAACGCCGCCCAGACCCAGCTGGTGCGCGAGGGTAAATTACACAACTACCTGCGCATGCTCTGGGGAAAAAAGATCCTCGAATGGAGCCCTGACGCGGAAACCGCCCTGCAGACCATGCTCACCCTGAATGATCGCTACGCCCTCGATGGTCGTGATCCCAACTCGATCAGCGGCATCTTCTGGTGCCTCGGTCGCTACGATCGCGCATGGGGGCCGGAACGCCCGATCTTCGGTAAGATCCGCTACATGAGTTCAGCCAACACGGCGCGCAAGTTTTCGGTCAAAAACTACCTGAAAGACTACGCTCCCGCCGCCGGGGGGTGACCAGTTGGCGCTGTTTTGATGGGTTCTCACCACTGAGTCGAAGAGGCACAAAGGCAGCAGTCTGTTAACGAATCGGAATCGCTATCGGTATCGTTTTTTTTGCAGGTAAGCTTTGTTCGATTCCGATTCCGATTCCGATTCCGATTCCGATTCCAACTATGTCGTGCTGTTCCGGAAATTAAATTACTTCGTTCATTCGGCAATGATCCTTTGCGCCAGAGCCATTCCGCTCTCCCAAGCGTGTTCGGCGGTGCGGCCGAGACACCAGTCACCGCAGACACCAAGCCGTAAATTCTCATCCCACAAACAGGCTTCTCCAAGCGGATCCTTGGTAAAAGCGTAGCGCCAGCGATGGACGAACAGCAGCTCGGGGGTGCAGTCGCCATCGGTCAGTTCGACAAACTGTTGCAGTAACGTGGCACCAACGAGGTCGCCGGTTTTTTCAAGGTTTTTCTGCGACCAGTCACGCTGGGCCTGGACAACATAGACATCGCTGTTGTTGCGCTCGTCTTTGGCGCTGTTGCGGGTAATGCGGCGGACAACCGGATGCTCGTAGATGTTGACGTCGACCAGCCCCGGAAGGGGAGCATTGCAGTGGATTGCGGCGACCCAGCAGGGTTCCATCTGTGCTTTGGTAATCCGCCCGGCGATTGCCGGCCACTCACGTAGCAGAGCGAGGGCCTGGGGAGAGGGAATGGCAATAATGACGTCATCCCAACAACCGAGCAGGCTTTCGCCATCGTTGAAAAGCCGCCAGCCTGATGTCGTGCGTTCCAGACGGCCAATCCGGGTCGAAGGTTGAAAGCGGATACCTTCCAGCAGTCCGCGGGTGATGGCGCTGTTGCGCGGCACACCGATCAGCTGGCTCTTTTCGTCGGCGTTCGGACAGCCGTTGAATTGAGGCGACCAGCTGACAATCTTCGAGGCGGCCGGTGACTTGCGCAAGTAGCTTTCCATTCCCCCGGAAATCATTGTCAGGTAGGGCGCACCGTGATCGATCCAGCCGGAGGCGTAGGAGCGGCTCGAGAGGCGTCCGCCGGTCCCTTTGCTCTTGTCGAAGACCGTTGTCTTATGGCCGGCCCGGGTAAGTTCGCAGGCTGCCGTCAGGCCGGCAAGCCCGGCACCGATAATTGCAATGTTCATCATGAAATCCTTTTCCTGAGCAGTCGTTGTCTGGCTGGAGGAGCATATTAGCCGCCTTTAAGTAAGCGGTCCCGAAACGTATCATTGATTGGCCGGGAGCCCAGCCAGAGTCCAAAATAAGCCACGGCGAAATCGTGCCCGGGAACAGCTCCGAGGAGGCGGTTGTTCAGGCGGAGTTCGGTCCCTCTGGAGGGTGTATAGGTCAGAGTGTAGCGATCGCCCTGGCGAATATCTCTGAACAGCCGATAGAACTCCTGTAATCTTTCCTCAAGTCGGCGATAATTCTCGAATGCCAGGGCCTCTCGCAACAGCTCTTCCGAGGCCCCGGAGAATTCCTCGGCCTTGAACCCGCGAAAATAATAAAGTTCCAGGTGCTTCGGGATATCTTTCGACCAGTCTTTTCCGGCGTATCCGGTCGGCAGATAAAAAGCGCCGGCATAGATGTCGAATATAAGTGCCCATTTCAGCAGGGCCACACCCGTGACTTCGAGTTGGTGCCCGTCGACGAGGTGCTTATCATTGAAATTGATTCCATTCACCCCAGGCCCGGCGACTGCCGGGGCCGGGTCGCAGGAAAGCCCCAGCAGCAGGACGAATGCGATTAATTTTTTCACGACTATCACCTCCGGGGGATGCGATAACGCCCCTCTTTAAAACTGCCCATCTGCCGTAAACGCAGGAGCAGGGGCACTGAAAGCGACCAGACAACAGCCAGAATTCCGAGACTCAGAAGCGGAATCCGACCGAACTCGGCTGCACCGAGGCGTACTCCGGACCAATAGGCAAGGGGACCGCCGAAGAAACCGAACAGAGCTCCGAGCAGGTACTGTCCGCCCAGCCAGTTCAGGGCGTAGCGAAACAGGGTGGCGAACTGGGCCCAGATGATAAAGACCCACAGCGGCATCCAGAAAGGCCAGCGGGGATCGCTCTTGAACAGCAGCAGGCCGGCGGCCTGCTGCAGACTGTCGAGCAGAACCCCATACAGGGTGGTCAGGAGAACAAGCGTCAATTCGGCCTCCCGGTTGTCGGCCAACAGCAGATGGATCGCGATCAGAAGTAAGGCGATTCCGGCTCCTGCCAGGGAATAGTTCCCTGCCGCTCCGAGGACACAGCAGAACCAGCCGATCTGGTAGAGTGCCAGATTCAGGATTTTGCTCAGGTTTGCCGACAACATGAACGTCTCCAATCAGCGGTTTTGCGGCTTGTCCAGAATCAGTTGCGCGACATCGATGATTTGCGCCGCAAATCCGGCTCGACAATAAGCGAAATAGTATTCCCATTTGCGCAGGAACCGTTCGTCATATCCCAGGGCAAGAATTTCGTCCTGTCTGTCCAGCAATCTCCCGCGCCACAAGTCGAGAGTCTTTGCATAATCAGGGGCATATTGCTCAAGACTGCTGATATTGAGAGAACACGATTTCATTGCGTTCGCCATGGCACCGATCGATGGCAGGTGGCCGCCGGGAAAGATGTGCTTGCGGATCCAGTCCGAACTGTAGCGGTAAGATGCGTATTTGCGGTCCGGGATAGTGATGACCTGAATCACTGCTCGTCCTCCCGGCTGCAATACCCTGTCACAGGTGTTGAAGAAGGTTTTCAGGCCTGCGTGCCCAACCGCTTCGAGCATTTCTATGGAAACGATTTTGTCGTACTTCCCATCGATATTTCGATAATCGCAAAGCCGCAGGTCGATCTTTTTCTCCAGGCCGGCGGCTTTGACTTTTTCACGTGCAAGTGTCAGCTGTTCCTGCGAGAGGGTGATCCCGGTGACCCGACAGCCGGTACGGCGAACGGCTTCAATGGCAAAGCCGCCCCAGCCGCAGCCGATCTCAAGGACATGATCTTTCGGGCCGAGTTGCGCCTTGTCGATGATCAGCTGCAGCTTGTCCTGTTGCGCCTGTTCCAGAGATTTTTCCTGTTGGGCGAAAAGGGCCGCCGAATAGATCATGTCGGGATCGAGAAAAACCGCGAAAAAATCATTGCTCAGATCGTAATGTTCGCGAATGTTGCGTGAACTGCCGTTGCGGGTGTTGGCCCGCATCAGGTGGCGCAGAAAGTCGAACCAGCGGCCCAGGGTCGCGGTTACGAAACCGCGATCATCTATCAGCTCTTCGTTGATTGCCAGCATTGTCAGCAGGCCCGGCAGGTCGTTGGTTGTCCAGTAGCCCTCGGTGTAGGCTTCACCGAAACCGATAGAACTCGCGGTCAAAACTTTGCGAAAAAAACGATCGTCTCTGATTGTCAATTGATTGGGGTCACCATCGGCGGCGCCGAAACGGTGTACTTCTCCATCCGGCATGCGCATCAGTAAAGCCCCTTGTTGCTGACGGGAGAGATGTTTATATATTGCCGTTCGTCCGAGGCGGTCGAGCAGGCCCGGCTTTACCTGGCGAATTGTTTGCTGATGCTCAGAAATTGGTCGCGTATACACGGGTAATCTCCTTTGCCAGTAAAGTTTTGCCGCCTGCCAGAGAATTCGGGGCATGGTGAGGCTGGCGGTCAGGGGGTGTCTGATGAGCGTGTGCATCAGGTTTTGCTTGTTGAAAGGTTTGGCGGAACCATGCAGCCTGGCCGTGAAAACGAGCTGATCTCCCTGATGGTAATGAATCCGGTTGTCGATCTGTTCCTTCGCCTCGGTCAGGTGAAAGCGGTATTCACCTTCGCGTTTGAAAAATGGCGAAACATGAAATTCCTTCGCGGTTTTGTAGTGCAGCTCTGCGGCTTCCCGACCGTCGGATTGCAGCAGATAAAGATGCATTTCACCGAAGGTATTGTTGACCTGTCCCAGTACACAGAGCAGTTGACCGGAAGCGTTGTAGCAGTAGAAGAAACTGATCGGGTTGAACACGTAGTTGAAGTAGCGTGCGGCCGTCACCAGTATGACCCGCGTCGGATCCTCGGCGATGTCCAGGTTGCGCAAAGTCACGGCCAGTTTTTCCCGCAACGGCCGGTTGTCTCTTTGCAGGTAGTCTTTGTCGTGGATGGCAACCGGGCGCAGTCGGTTGTATCCAAACATCGGTGTCAGTTCCGCCAACTGGTTCAGCTCGTCGATGTCGAACGCGTAAAAATAGACCGGGTAGCGGAAACTGTGCTTTACGGGGCTCAGCCGGCTATGGCTGACCTCGCCCTGGTAGATGAGTGAATTCATAATTGCACTCCGAAATCATGGCCGACAGCGACAGCCGACCGCACGGCATCTTCATGAAACCCGTAGCCGAAATAACTGCCGCAGAACCAGCTGTTCCGCTGACCGTTCAGGCCTGGCAGCTCTTTCTGGGTCGCGAGGGAGGCAAAGGTGTACTGCGGATGCTGGTAGTCGAACTCCGCAATGACCGAGCCGGGTCTGAAACCGTTCTGGCGGTTCAGGGTCACGCAATAATGCCGGTCAGTGTTCAGCCCCTGGAGAATGTTCATGTCGTAGGTGACAAACACCGGCAGCTTGTCGTCGTGCGCCGCTGCCCTGGTGAAGTTCCAGGCGGCCCATGCATTGCGCCGGTCAGGCAGCAGTGAACTATCTGTATGCAGGACCGTGTGGTTGCGTTGATACTGCCAGGGAGCGAGGAGGCGAATTTCTTCTGCCGTCGGGTCGGCAAGCAGTCTCAGGGCCTGATCGGCATGGGTTGCTATGACGACTTTATCGAACTCTTCGTGATGACCGTCACTGAACGTCAGCCGTACCCCGTTGCCCGGTCGGGAAATTTTCACGATCTCGGCATTCAGGCGCAGCTTTCCGTGAAATTGCCGCAGGAATGCCTTGACGTAGCTGAAGCTGCCGCCAACCACCGTTTTCCATTGTGGTCGGTCGCGGAACGAGAGCAGGCCATGGTTGTTGAAAAAGCTTAAAAAGGCCTGGGCGGGAAATTCTGCGGCCTGAAGGGTCGGCGTCGACCAGATCGCTGCAGCCATCGGCAACAGGTAGTTATTGACCATGAAGGGCGAATACTGCCTCTCTTCAAGGTATTCGGCCAGGGTGATCCGCGGGATACCGTGATTGGCCAGATCTTGCCTGGCCTGTTTGCTGAAGCGCATGATTTCAAGCAGGAAGCGGATAAATACAGGGCTGAACAGGTTGCGGCGCTGGCTGAACAGACCGTTCAGGTTGTTGCCGGCATAAACCAGGCCGGTCTGCTGGCATTGGAACCCGAAAGACATTTCACTGGCTCTGGTCGGGACATCGAGACACTCAAGGAATTTCTGGAACAGCGGGTTTATAACAAGGACAAGGGGGTTTACGAGACCAACTACCAGCGCATGCGGCGGGCGTTGGTTG